>DATBUS010000015.1:0-8909 GCA_036515815.1 Luteimonas sp. | reverse complement strand
CCGCCGCTGAAGCTGCGCGCCGGGAAGCCGCCGAGGCCGCCGCCGCCGGTGACGCCGAGGCCGCAGCCGCGGCCGCCGCGCTCGCCGCTGAGGCCGAGGTCGCCGCGATCGAGGCCGAGGTGACCATGGAGCTGGCCGAGGTGGCGCCGGTGACCCGGTTCGAGGAAAAGCCGAAGGCCGCGGGCATCGGCACCCGCCAGAACTGGAAGGCCGAGGTGACCGACTTCCGCGCCCTCGTGATCGCCGCGGGCAAGGCCGCCGAGCAGGGCGACAACCTGCTGCTGTCCTACCTGCAGGCTGACCTGAAGACGCTGGGCGGCACCGCGCGGAACTTGAAGGGAGAGGCCAAGGTGCCGGGCGTGCGCTTCTACCCCGAAGACGGCCTCTCCGTCCGCGCCGCATAAGGAGGGCTGCATGCGCTTCTTCCCGCAGTGCGCGAACTGGCCGCGCAAGCCGCAGATCGGGCCACCCGAGTATCCGCTGGACACGACGCTCCGCTACCGCGCGCAGTCGATTCTCCACGGGCTCGTGCCCGACCCGCTGCCTGACACCGTCGAGGAAGCCCGCGACGTGATCCGGTGGCACGAGCAGCGGCAGACCCGCCAGTGAGCACCACCACCATTCGCGCCGGCACCACGCCGGCGCGCGACACCCGCGCAATACCCCACTCCACCCGCTAGACCAACCTCAACAGGACTCCCATGTTTTTCAAGAACGCAACGCTGTTCCGCATCCCGGCCTCGATCCTGCAGGCCATCACCGCCGCGCCGGCCGACGGCGAAGGCGTCACCGAGCTGGAAGCCGCGCTGGCGCAGAACCCGCTGAAGCCCATCGGCTCGCTCGAACTGGCTACCTACGGCTTCCTGCCGGCGCTCGGCAACGACTTCACCGCCAAGACGCACACCGTCGGCGACAACGTGCTGGTTGTGCTCGGCGGCGAAACGAAGATCATCCCGCCGTCGTCGGTGAACAGCATCCTCGCCAAGCGCATTGACGAGGCCGAGCAGAAGGAAGGCCGGCGCCCCGGCGGCCGCGCCCGCAAGCGCATGAAGGACGAAATTCTGCAGGAGCTGCTGCCGAAGGCGCTGACCAAGCCCTCGCGCACCGCCGCGATCATCAACGTCGAGCACGGCTACATCGCCGTCGATACGGCCTCTCGCAAGGTCGCGGAAATGCTGGTGTCGGCGCTGCGCGCGGCACTGGGAAGCTTCCCCGCCCTGCCGATCAATGCGGAGGTCGCGCCGCGCTCCGTGATGACCGGCTGGATCGCCGGCGAACCGCTCCCCGATAGCCTGTCGCTGGGCGAAGAGGCCGAGCTGCGCGACGGCAACGACACCGGCGCCGTCGTGCGCTGCCGCGGACAGGACTTGGGTGCCGAGGAAATCGCCAGCCACCTCGAATCCGGCAAGCAGGTGACGCGCCTCGCGGTGAACTTCAACGACCACGTCGCCTTCACCATTGACGAGGGCCTGACGCTCCGCAAGCTGCGCATCCTCGACGGCGCGATGGACTCGCTGGAAGACATGGACAACGACGACCTCGCGGCCGAGCTGGACGCGCGCCTCGCGCTCATGGGCGCCGAGCTGGCGCTGGTGTTCCAGATGCTGGAACCCGCCTTCAAGCTCAGCCGCGTGGAGGACTGACCATGGCGAAGACCATCGACATGAAGGCTCGCCGCGACGAGAAGTACACGGCCTACGCCGACGCCGGGATGGTCCGGCGCGCGATCGAATTCGCTGCGACCGCGGACGTGCGCTTCTACCTGTGCGGCGTGTGCATCAAGCCGTCGAAGTCTGGCGGCGTTCTGGTGATGGGCACCGACGGCCACACGGCGCTGGTGCTGCACGACCCAAACGGAAAGGCGGATGCCGAGTGCATCCTGCCGTTCACGAAGGGCGCATCCGGAAAGGCGCTCGCGATGCCCGGCGCCGCATACGTCACCGTGGGCAAGGACCAGCGCGTCACGGTCACCACCTTCGATGACCGCACGCTGTTCATTCACCCGGAGAAGCCGATCGACGCGAAGTACCCGGATGTCGTCGGCGTCATCGGCGACATCAAGAACTACGAGCCGGGCCTGAAGGGGACGTTCAACCCGGACTACCTCGCGCGCGCCATCAATAGCGTCGGCAAGGGCCGGGCCAAGTACAAGGGCGTCGCGTTCTACAGCCGGAAGGGCGACGCCACCAATCTGGCCAGCATCTTCACCACGCCGGACGGCGTCGGCATCTTCATGCCGGTCCACGACAACCGCGGGCTCGGCGAAAAACTCACCAAGGACTTCGGAGGAATCAGCTAATGGCGCGTGGAGTGAACAAGGTCATCATCGTGGGCAACCTCGGCAATGACCCGGAAGTGAAGTACACCGGCAACGGCGCGGCGATCACCACGATCAGCGTGGCCACCACCGAGGCGTGGAAGGACAAGCAATCCGGCGAGCTGCAGGAGCGCACCGAGTGGCACCGGGTCACGTTCTTCGGCCGGCTGGCGGAAATTGCCGGCGAGTACCTGAAGAAGGGGCGACAGGTCTACATCGAGGGCTCGCTGCGCACCGACAAGTACACCGGCAAGGACGGCGTGGAGCGCTACTCCACGGGCATCATCGCCAACGAGCTGCAGATGCTGGGCGGCGGTGGCGAGGGCGGCCAGAGCGGCGGAGGCGGTGGTCAGCGTGGCGGCGGCGGTGGCGGCTCGCGCGGCGGCGCACCCCAGCGCGAGCGCCCGGCTCGCGCCACGGATAGCGGCGCGTTCGATCAGGGCGGCTTCAGCGACGACGACATCCCCTTCATCCGCCAGATCGGCGCGTGGTAATCGCTGCGGCATAGCAGCGCGCATGGCCCCGGCGCACGGGGCCATTTTTTTAGGACACTTGCATGAACCGCATATTCGTTGACCTCGACGGCGTCGTGGTCGATTTTGACGGCTTCCGTGCCGTCACCGGACTCACCGGCGATCAGGTCAAGCGCATGGACGGGGCCTACCTCGCCATGTCCCCGATCCCGGGCGCGATCGCCGCGGTGCGCAGCCTGATCGGCATGGGCTTCGAGGTCTGGATCGCGACCAAGCCGCCTACGGGCGTCCCGCACGCCTACAGCGACAAGGCGGCATGGGTGATGCGCCACCTGCCCGAGCTGAAGCGCAGCATCATCATCACGCACGACAAGGGCCTGCTGGGCGACGCGGGCGACTACCTCTGCGACGATCGGCCGCACAAGGCGAACTGCGAAGCCTTCGCCGGCACGCTGGTTCGATTCGTGGACGGCTACCACTGGCCGCAAGCACTGGAATACTTCCGGATCGAGCGCGACGCGCGCGAGCACCGGAGGCGCGTGGCGGTGGGCGCATGAGCCGCGCGACTCCGGAGGCGCCTGTGATCCCCGGCCACAAGCCGGCCCGGCACCGGCCTGATCGCGCGAAGGCGAACGGGCTCGACCACAGCGCGACGGTCTACAGCGTTCGCTCCGATGGCCGGCCGCACGCGCGTGGCTACACGTTCAAGCGCAGCGAGGCGCGCAAGGTAGTCCCGCGCCGCCGATTTAACACGAAGACGCCTCACGGCCTGCTGAAGCGCCACGCATACAGCATGGACGTGACCCGGACGCAGATGGCGGAGGCGCTGGGCGTGTCGGTCAAGACCTTCGACGCGTACATCGGCTACCGGCGCGAGCTGCTGAAGCCATGGATGGTCACCGCGCTGGCGCCGCTGCTGGCGCTAACGCCGGCCGACATCGAGGCCATCCACGCCGCCGGCGTCGCCGATCTTGGCTGGGAGCCGTCGAAGTGAAGGCCGCGGACATCAAGGCGATCTTCCCAAGCGAGGCGGCCCTGTGCGAAGCCTTCATTGGCGACATCCGGGCCGTCGGCGGGTGGACCGTGTATCCCGAGACGGCCGGATTCGACATCCTCTGCGTGTACGACAAGACCGGGCACCAGCTCGGAATCGAGGCGAAGCTCGCGCTCAACGCCAAGGTCGCGGACCAGATTCTCCCGGAGCCGCACCAGTACGAGCTGGCCGGCCCGGCGCCCGACTTTCGGGCCGTGCTGGTGCCGGCCATCACCGAGGCCAACGCCGGCATCGCCAAGCTGCTGGGCATCATGGGCGTCACAGTCGTCGCGCCGCGGTGGACGTGGCAGCGAGGGCAGCGCGGCGGCGCCACCCGTCGCATGCCCGGGTATGAGAACCCCACGTTCGTGGACTTCTTCCAGAGCTGCGGCTGGCCACACCGCCCCTACGACGTGGACGCCGGCCGCCCGTCGGGCTGGGAGCTGGCATGGCACGACTGGAACCCGGCGCAGCGGTGCCGGCTCCCGGACATCGTCCCCGATGTCGCCGCCGGCGTGCCGGGCCCGACCATGCTGACGCAGTGGAAGATCGGCGCGCTGCGCGTGCTCGCGGAGCTGGAAGTCGAGGGGTCCATTACGGCCAAGGGCGTGCGCGAATACGGGATCGACGCCCGGCGGTTCTGTGCGACCGACGGCTGGCTCGAAGCGGCGGGCGGCGGGCGGTGGACGCGCGGCCGCGTGCCAGCGTTCGATCAGCAGCACCCGGAAGCCTACGCGAAGGTGCTCGCAGAGTACCGGACCGCGAAGGCGCTGCGCGAGGCCCCGGCGGCATGACCCCGGCGCCCCGCCAAACCACCGCGACGTGCCGGGACTGCGCCGCGCACGGGGAGGTGGAATTCCTGTTCGATCACGGCGATCGGACGTTCTGCACGAACCCGTGGTGCGGCTACGAGGTCGTGCGCGACGCGGCGCCCGAGGCGCCTGAATCGGGCGTGCAGCCGCCGTTGTTCTAGGAATGATTTTACCCGCGGGTATTGTTTGAAGCGCTCCCAACGGGTAAACTTTCCGACACCACAAGCGAGGGTTTTTCAGGTGTCTACGCCAACCGGGGACATACCCAAGACCACCACGCCGCCGCACGCAGATGCGGCGACGATCGGCTCCCGGCTCCGCGCCGCGCGCCGCACGCGCAACCTCACCCTGCGCGATGTCGAAGCAGAGGCTGGCCTGTCCAAGGCGCACCTCTGCCGGATCGAGGGCGGCAAGACCGTCCCGGGCCTCCTGATCGCCGCGCGCCTTGCAGCGCTCTACGGCACCACCCTCGACGCGGTTGCGGCACCATGAGCGCGCCGGACCTGAGCCCGAAGGTCGCCGCCCGCAGCTTCGAGGGCCTGTCCGTCTTCACGCATGACGGCAAGCCGGCCCGGCTCGCCATCTTGGACGAGGACGGCAAGGTGATCGCCGAAGGGAAGAAGGTGGCTGATGCCGCCTATCACACGTCCGTCGAGGCGTACCGTCAGATGCTGCAGGACAACGGCCACATCCGCGTCTACACGCAGACCGAGGCGCTGGCGATGAACCGCCGATAAGCGCTCCGATAGGAGCGCCCCATTCACTTGATCGGGGTCAATTATGCGTCTCGACCTCTGAGAACCGGGGGTCGTAAAATTCACGTCGCGCTAACAAGCGCCCGGTATTGGCGTACCGGCATTTCCAGCAAAGGCACCAGCCGCGAGCGCGCGGCTGGTCGCCTGTCCCTGCCTATGGGTGGTCGGCAGGAGAGCCTTCGGGCTCACGGGCGGCTGGAAAGCCTGTACGCCAATCTTGCCGGCCACCCGCCCGGGTGGTCGAGTTCACTTAGGTCGGGAGTGTGGTCGGGTCATGGGTCATGGAAGTAGCGGAGCGGGTGGAGAAGACTGCAGCGACATCGAGGAGGCTCTTACGGAGCTTTTCGAGGCCGAGGAAATTCTGCAGGAAATGGGGGACTGTGAACGCGTGACGCAACTGCGCGCCAAGATAGGGAGAGCGCACCGCCTGCTCGACAGACCTTGGCCATAAGGCCGCCCCGACCGAGAAAGCCCCGCATCCGCGGGGCTTTTTTGTTGCCTGCCGGCTGCGATCCGTAGTTTATTTCGAGTCGCCTTGGGGCAGCCTAGAGAAATCATAGCTATACTAGGACGAAAGCGGGCGTAACGGCCTGATTCGGCGGTCATTTTTCAGGGTTCTGGGCGGCGTATGAAACCGAAAGTCTACAGCTACAAGCGCTTCTCCGACCCCAAGCAGGCCGCCGGTGGCAGCGCGGATCGCCAGCACGAGTACGCGGCCCGCTGGGCGGCCGAGCGCGGCATGGCGCTGGACGAAAGCCTCACGCTGTTCGACAAGGGCCTGTCCGCCTACCACCAGACCCACGTCACCCGGGGCGCGCTGGGGACGTTCCTGCGCGCCGTCGAGGACGGCATGGTGCCGACGGGCTCGACCCTGATCGTGGAGAGCCTCGACCGCCTGAGCCGCGCCGAGCCGATCGTCGCGCAGGCGCAGCTCGCGCAGATCATCAATGCCGGGATCACCGTGGTCACCGCCGGCGACAACCGGGAGTACAGCCGCGAGGGCCTCCGGGCACAGCCCATGGACTTGGTCTACTCGCTGCTGGTGATGATCCGCGCCCACGAGGAATCGGAGACGAAGTCCAAGCGCGTGAAGGCCGCCATTCGCCGGCAGTGCCAAGGCTGGGTGGCCGGCACCTATCGCGGCGTCATCCGCAACGGCCATGACCCGGACTGGGTGGAGCTGGTCGGCGGCAAGTACCGGCTGATCCCCGAGCGCGTGAAGGCGCTGCGGTACGCCGTGGCGCTGTTCCGCGAGGGCCACGGCAGCACCGTCATCGTCCGCAAGCTGGGCGAGCAAGGGATGACCATCACCGCCAGCGGGAACATGGCCGCCAGCCACCTCTACAAGCTGCTGCGCAACCGGGTGCTGATCGGCGAGAAGGTCATCGCGATCGACGGCGAAGAGTTCCAGCTGCAAGGCTACTATCCGGCCGCGCTGACCCCCGAGGAATTCGCCGAATTGCAGTACGAGGTCATTCCGCGCGCCAAGCGGATGAAGCGCGAATCTGAATACCCCGGGGTCATCACGGGGCTCGGCATTACCTACTGCGGGTATTGTGGCGGCTGCATCGTTGCCCAGAACGTGCTGGGCCGAAAGCGCCGCGCGGATGGGCACCTGCACCCCGGCCACATGCGCATCATCTGCCACGGCAACGCCAAGGCGGTGCCCTGCGCCGTGCTCGGTAGCTGCAGCGTGATCCCCGTCGAGCGGGCCGTGATCGCGTTCTGCAGCGACCAGCTGAACCTGTCCCGCCTCACGAGCGGGGGCGCCAGCCCGGGCGACCCTGCCGCCCTGCTCCACGCCGCCCGGGCCGAAGCCGCCGAGCTGCAGGCCCGCATCGACCGGCTCACCGACGCGCTGGCCGAGGTTGGCACGTCCGCAGCCTTGGCCAAGCGCCTTCGAGAAACCGAGGACGCGCTGGACCGCGCCAACGCGACGGTCGCGGCCATGGAGCACGACCAGCGCCGGGCGTCGGAGCCGGTAAGCGAGGCCACGGCCGCTGAATGGGCGCTCGTGGCCGACGGAGTGAACAAGCTGGATGCCGATGCGCGCATCCGTGCTCGCCTGCTGGTCGGCGACACCTTCAGCCGTATCACGATCTTCCACCGCGGCCTCAACCCCACCGAGCGCGAGGTCAACGAGTCCGGCAACCGTCTGCGGACGCGCAAGGGCACCATCACGGTGATCCTGACCTCGAAAGCCGGCGGCCGGCGCATTCTGCACATCGACCGCCAGAGTGGCGAGTGGCAGGCGATGGAGGACGCCTTCTCCCTGCCGGACAGCGAGGTGGTCCTGCAGCACGACAGCGGCGGGGAGCTGGCCCCACGCCACGCCAGAGAGCCCCGGAAGCCGGCCGCCAGCAAGCGCGCTTAAAGGAAGCCCACCGTCCGGAGGTACATGCCGACGTTGGTGTTGGTCACCTGTCCCGTGGAGATTCGCCGCAGGCGGATGGTGATCGCCGCACTGGCGATGCGCTCGATGCCGTTGTTGGCCGATCGCGAGGGCAGCGAGAGCGTGACGGAGCGCGAGGACGTGCAGGAGGCGTAGGACGGCGCGCCATTGGTGAGGGTGCCCTCGCCACTGCTTGTGACGACGAATTGCACCTCGTGATCGCCAACCGACGTACCGGCCGGGAGCCAGACGCCACTCGTTGGCGCCGGCACGGACACGCCGGCGCCGAGGCTCGTGGATGCACCGACGCTCCACTGGCCCAAGTGGTTGATCGTCACCGACGCGGACGCGCTCACGTTCGGCTGATTGGTCAGCGCTTGGTCGATAGCCGACAGCTGCTTCCCACCCAGCCCCGGGATCGAGTAGACCGCCGTGCCCTTGGCCGCCCACAGGTTCGAGACATCGCCGACGCCCGGGACACTGATGCCGACATTCGCGCGCTTCGATCCGTAGGACAGCTTCGCGTAACGGACCGCGGAGGCGCCCACCTTCAGCCCCTCGGCGACGGGCCCGTCGCCCACAATGTCAGGGTCGAACAGGTCATCGAAGTGCGTGGAGCCGAACCGGAACCCGCTCATGTCAGGCCGCCTCGCCTTCCAGCGCGGCGACGCGACCGATCAGCTCGCGCAGCTTCGCGCGGTCCTGCTGGATCGTGAGGATCAGCAGCGGCACGAGCTGGCCGTAGTCGATGCCTTCGTCGGTGCAGGCGAGCGGGAAGATTTCCATGACCTCTTCCCGGATCATGCCGGCCACTTCGCGATCCGGATTGGCCTTGTACCGGAACGTCACCGGCTGGAAGAAGTCGATCGTGTCCCCGGGCATGTCGAGCGCGCGGATGTCGGTCTTCAGCTCCCGCGAAGACGACACGGTGAAGCCGGGCGCCGTCTGCACGCCGGTATAGGTATTCGCGCCCATCCCGGACTTGCCGTTGAGGCTGGACTGCAGGTTGATGATCTTCGAGATTGCGAGGTCCGGGATGCGCGCCGACGACAGCGTGCCCGAGGTGATGTCGGCTGCCGAGTGCTTGTGGCCGCTGTCGGCGAAGTTCGCGCTGACCCAGCCTTGGA
>DATBUS010000014.1:0-18415 GCA_036515815.1 Luteimonas sp. | reverse complement strand
CACGAGCCGATGTTGTTGAAGTCCAGTTCCTTGAGCGACATCTTGCGCTTGCTCATGTCGTGGCTCCCTGGTCATTGGCGGGCGCGGGTTCGACCGGCGCCGGCCCGGGCTCAGCGGCCGGGGGGGCGTCGACGGGCGCGGTGGCGTCGGCGGGAGCGGCGGGATCGGCAGGTGCGGCATCCACCGGCGGAACCGGATCCGGGATGCCGTCGCCGTCCTCGTCCTTCGGGGCCGTCGGATTCGCCAGCTGCACCGCCAGGGTGAAGGCGTACGGCAGGCCGGCCACGCCGTCGCGTGCCTCGATGATCGACAGCTCCGGGTTGGTCATCCAGCCCGAGCCCTCGAGGTTGCGCATATAGGTACTGACGCGCGCGTTGGACTGCGAGCGGCCCTCGAGCGTCAGCACTTCGCCGACCTGCTTGAGGGAGGTGAGCACGACGCCGTCGGGGATGGTGCGCACCAGCGAATCGAACAGATGGACCATCTGCGAGCGGTTGGCCTGCAGTTGCTCGATCACTTCCTTGCGCGCCAGCAGGCGTGCCCGCTGGCGGTCGAGCTCGTCGATTTCGGTGATGCTGGTCTCGACCTGCCTGATCTGCTCCTGCAGGTAGGCGTTGCGCTCGTTCTGGCCGTCGATCTGTGCGTTGTAGTAGCTGTTCACCAGGAACCACAGCAAGAGGCCGGCGAAGGCCGCGAGGCCCAGCATGACGCCGAATTCCTTCTGCCTCTGCTTGCGGCGCTCGGCACGCCACGGGAGGAGGTTGATGCGTGCCATCAGTCGAAGCTCCTCAGGGCCAGTCCGCAGGCGATCATGAGGGCCGGTGCGTCCTGTGCCAGGGCATGGGCCTGCACGCGCGAACCGAGCGTCATCCGGGCGAGCGGATTGGCGATCACGGTCTGCACGCCGAGCTGTTCCTCCACCATCGCGGCGATGCCGGTGATCGAGGCGCAGCCACCGGCCAGCACCACCTGGTCGACGCGGTTGAACTCGCTGCCGGCATAGAAGAACTGCAGCAGGCGGCTGATCTGCTGGACCAGCGCCTCCTTGAACGGCTCGAGCACTTCGATCTCGTAGCTTTCCGGCAGCCCGCCCTGGCGCTTCGCCAGGCCGGCCTCGTCGTACGAGAGGCCATAGCGGCGCATCACCTCGTCGGTGAGCTGCTTGCCGCCGAACACCTGCTCGCGCGTGTACAGGCCGCGGCCGTTGCGCAGGATGCTGAGGGTGGTCATGGTCGCGCCGATGTCGACCAGGGCGACGATGCCGTCATGCGGCACGTTCAGCGTGTCGGCCAGCAGACCGAACGCGTTCTCGATGGCGAAGGCCTCGACGTCCATCACCTTCGCGGTCAGGCCACCGAGCTCCAGGGCGGAGGCGCGCATCTCGACGCTCTCCGAGCGCGAGGCGGCGAGCATCACCTGCACCATTTCCGGATTGCCGGGCATCGGGCCCAGCATCTCGAAGTCGAGGTTCACTTCCTCGATCGGATACGGGATGTAGTTGACGGCCTCGAGCTCGACCTGCGACTCCATCTCGTCATCGTCGAGATCGGCCGGCATCGGGATCAGCTTGATGATGACCGAGGAGCCGGCCACCGCCGCAGCGGCGTGCCTGGCCTTGCTGCCCGAGCGCGACATCGCGCGACGGATCGCCTCGCCGACGGCCTCGACCTCGACGATGCCCTTCTCCACCACCGCGTTCGGCGGCAGCGGTTCAACGGCGTAGTGCTCGACCTTGTACCGGTCACCCGACCGGGAAAGCTGCAACAGCTTTACCGCTGTCGAACTGATATCGACCCCGACCAGCGGTGCCTGGCTTTTTGTGATCAGCCCCACGCTTTTCTCCCCATGTCACGGGCGCTTACGTGCGCTTCGTGCCCCGACGCATTAGATAACGGAGTTTTTACCGGATGGCAACAAGCGGCACATGTAACCGTGCCGCAGTGCGCGCTTGGTCACGTACTGACGCGATGCGTCACCCCTGGCGCCACGGTCGCTCGGGCCGCGGCTGCTCCTCTATATACTGCGCGACTCGACACGGCCCGCCAAGGGCCGCCTGCCCAGGATCCATCAATGCCACGTCTCCGCCGCCTGTTCCGCTGGCTGCTCCTGCTCGCCGCCATCGCCATCGTGCTGGGGGCCGTGGCCGCCGGCGGCATCTACTACGTCGTGTCCTCGCGCCTCCCCGATGTCGAGAGCCTTCGCGACATCGAGCTGCAGGAGCCGATGTACGTCTATGCGCGCGATGGCCGACTGATGGCGCTGTTCGGCGAGATGCGCCGCTACCCGGTCCGGATCGACGACGTGCCCGACACCGTCAAGCAGGCGTTCATCGCGATCGAGGACAACCGGTTCTACGAACACGAGGGCATCGACTACAAGGGCGTCGCCCGTGCGGTGTGGCTGATCGCCAAGACCGGTTCGAAGGAAGGCGTTCCCGGCGGGTCGACGATCACGCAGCAGGTCGCCCGCCAGTTCTATCTCAGCCCCGAAGTGAGCTACAGCCGCAAGTTCGAGGAAATGCTGCTTGCGATGAAGATGGAGCGCGAGCTCACGAAGGACGAGATCTTCGAGCTGTATCTCAACAAGAGCTTCTTCGGCAACCGCTCCTACGGCATCGCCGCCGCGGCCGAGTTCTACTACGGCAAGCAGCTGGCCGAACTCGACCTGGACGAGGTCGCGGCGCTGGCGGCAATCCCCAAGTTCCCCTCGAGCGGCAACCCGATCTCGAACCCCGAACGGGCGAAGATCCGCCGCGACTACGTGCTCGAGCGCATGGCCGACCTCGGCTTCGTCACCCGCGCCCAGGCCACGGCCGCGCAGGCGGTCGAGATGCACGCACGCCCGCACGAGCGCCCGGTCGAGGTATACGCACCCTACGTGGCGGAGATGGTCCGCCAGGAAATGATCGAGCGTTACGGCGGCGACGTGCTGACCCGCGGCTACCACGTCACCACCAGCATCGACCCGGCGATGCAGGCGGCGGCCGACAAGGCCGTGCGCGACGGACTGACCGTGTACGACCACCGCCATGGCTGGTCGAAGGTCGAGCAGACCTTCGAGCTTGCCGCGGACGAGGATGCCGCGACCGCGGGCGCGCGCCTGCGCGGGATTCCGGCGCAGTCGGGCCTGCTGCCCGCCATCGTGATGCGCGCCGGCTCCGGCACCGCCGACGTGGTGCTCTCCGACGGCAGCGTGGTCACCCTGGATGCGGCTTCGAGCCGCTGGACCGGCAAGAATCCCGCCGCGCTGCTCAAGCGCGGCGACCTCACGCGCGTGCGCCGCATCGAGCCGAAGGGCAAGGACGGCGCGCCGCCGGACGCCGACGCCACGCCGACGTGGCAGCTCGACCAGCTGCCGCGCGCGCAATCGACGCTGGTCTCGCTCGAGTACGACACCGGCGCGCTGCGTGCGCTGGTCGGTGGCTTCAGCTTCGCCGGGCAGAAGTTCAACCGCGCCACCCAGGCGCGCCGCCAGCCGGGCTCGAGCTTCAAGCCCTTCATCTACGCGGCCGCCTTCGAGCGCGGGTTCAATCCCGCATCGATCGTGCTCGACGCGCCGGTCGTGTTCCGCATGCGACGGGGACAGGACTGGCGGCCGCAGAACGACGACGGCCGCTTCGTCGGTCCCATGCGCCTGCGCGAGGCCCTGGTGCGTTCGCGCAACCTGGTCTCGGTGCGCCTGCTCGATGCCATCGGCGTGGACTACGCGCGCCGCTACATCAGCCACATGGGTTTCGACGAGTCGGAACTGCCGCCCAACCTCTCGATCTCACTCGGCACCCCGTCGCTGTCGCCACTCGACATCACCCGCGGCTATGCGGTGTTCGCCAACGGCGGCTTCCGGGTGACGCCGTGGTTCATCGACGAGGTCCGCGACCGCGACGGCCAGGTGATCTTCAAGGAAAACCCGGCCATCGCCTGCCGCAGCTGTGGCGCGGGCGGCCAACCCGGTGTCCCCGCGACGGTGATCGACGGCTTCAACCTCGGAC
This sequence comes from Luteimonas sp., assembly GCA_036515815.1. Taxonomy (GTDB): domain Bacteria; phylum Pseudomonadota; class Gammaproteobacteria; order Xanthomonadales; family Xanthomonadaceae; genus Luteimonas. Next base: position 14,427 of record DATBUS010000014.1, on the reverse strand, counting down.
CGGCGGCCCCCGCACCGTCGCGGCCGGACGCCGAAGCGGCCGACGCGCCACCGCCACCGGATCCCGATGCGATCATCGCGCCGCGCGCGATCGATCCGCGGGTGGCCTACCAGCTGGTGTCGATGATGCGCGACGTGGTGCAGCGTGGTACCGGCACCCCGGCGAAGGTGCTGGAGCGCGAAGACGTCGGCGGCAAGACCGGCTCCACCAACGACCACCGCGATGCGTGGTTCTCGGGCTTCGGCGGCAGCCTGGCCACCGTGGTCTGGGTGGGCCGCGACGACAACCGTTCGCTCGGCAGCCGCGAGTATGGCGGACGTTCCGCGCTGCCGATCTGGATCGACTACATGCGCGTCGCGCTCGATGGCATGCCGGTTGCCGCCAACGAGCCACCCGACGGCATGGTGAAGGTCTCGGTCAGCGCCAGCGGGCGGCTGATCCCGGGTGGCGAGGGCGGGATCACCGAGTGGGTGAAGGCCGAGGACCTCGAGCGCATGGAGTCGACGTTCGAGGACTACGACGACGAGATCCCGGCCGAGGAGGCCTTCGACATCTTCTGACCTCCGCCTGTGGGATGCTGGCGGCGTCCGAGGGAGGGCCCCGCATGCACCGCGCCCGACAGCACGCCGAGCGTCGCGACCGCGAACGGCGCCACCGTCTCGCCCACGAGGCGGCGCGGCTGATGGCCGAGGCCGGCATCCGCGACCACCACCAGGCCAAGCTCAAGGCCGCCGAGCGCCTCGGTATCCACGACGACGCGGCGCTGCCGCGCAACAGCGAGGTCGACGAGGCGCTGCGCGCATACCAGCGCCTGTTCCAGGGCGACAGCCAGGCCGATGCGCTGCGCGAGCGACGGGACGCCGCCCTGCAGGCCATGGAGTTCTTCGGCATCTTCCGTCCCCGGCTGGTGGGACGCGTGCTCGACGGCACGGCCGACGCGCACACACCGGTGACGCTGCACCTCCACGCCGACGATCCGGACGAGGTCGCGCGCTTCCTCGACGAGGCCGGCATCCCGGCCGATCCCGGATCGCGCCGCGTCCGACTCGACCGCATGCGCGAGCGCAATGCACCGGTGTGGACCTTCGATGCCGACGGACTGGCCTTCGACCTGACCGTGCTACCGCTGGACACGCTGCGCCAGGCGCCCTTGTCGAATATCGACCAACGGCCGATGCAGCGGGCGTCGCACGCCCGGCTCCGCGCGCTGCTTGCCGATGACGGCGCCGGCGGCCCGGCCGACATCGACGACTGAGCCAGCGCCGGCAGCGCATCGGGCGGCACGCCCCGCGAAAACGAAGAACGCCCCGCGGGTGCGGGGCGTCCTGTCTGTCGCCGGTGCCGGAGACCGGCTTAGCGCTTGCCGGTCGGCACGTAGTCGCGCGAAACGGCACCGGTGTAGATCTGGCGCGGCCGGCCGATCTTGAACTCCGGGTCGGTCTGCTGCTCGAGCCAGTGCGAGACCCAGCCGGCGGTGCGCGCAATCGCGAACATCACCGTGAACATCTCGGTCGGGATCTTCAGCGCCTTGTAGATGATGCCACTGTAGAAATCGACGTTCGGGTACAGCTTGCGCTGCACGAAGTAGTCGTCCTTCAGCGCGGCCTCTTCCAGGCGCATCGCCACTTCCAGCATCGGATCGTCGATACCGAGCTCGCCCAGGACCTTGTGGGTCATCTCGCGGATGATCTTCGCGCGCGGGTCGAAGTTCTTGTACACGCGGTGGCCGAAGCCCATCAGGCGGAAGCCCGACTCCTTGTCCTTGGCGCGATCCACGGCCGACTGGACGTTCTTCACGTCGCCGATCTCGGCCAGCATCTTCAGCACGGCTTCGTTGGCACCACCGTGCGCCGGGCCCCACAGGGCGGCCACGCCGGCAGCGATGCAGGCGTAGGGGTTCGCACCAGTGGAGCCGACCAGGCGGACGGTCGAGGTGGACGCGTTCTGTTCGTGGTCGGCGTGCAGGATGAACAGCAGGTCCATCGCCTTGGCGGCAACCGGCGACAGCTCGAGCGGACCGCTTGGCAGCTCGAACATCATGTGCAGGAAGCGCTCGACGTAGCCGAGGTCATTGCGCGGATAGTTCGCCGGCCAGCCCATCGAGTAGCGATAGCAGGCCGCGGCGATCGTCGGCAGCTTGGCGATCAGGCGCACGCCCGCGAGGCGGCGCTGCTCCGGATCGTCGTAATCGAGGTCGTTGTGGTAGAAGCTCGCCATCGAGCCGAGCATGCCGACCAGCATCGCCATCGGATGCGCATCGTGGCGGAAGCCGCCGATGAAGCTCTTGAACGCCTCGTGCATCATCGTGTGATGCGTGACGTCATGCTCGAACGAGGCCATCTGGCCGGCGTCCGGCAGCTCGCCGTTCATCAGCAGGTAGGCGACTTCCAGGAAGTTGGAATGTTCGGCCAGCTGCTCGATCGGGTAGCCGCGGTACAGCAGCACGCCCTCGTCGCCGTCGATATAGGTGATCGCGGACTTGCAGCTGGCGGTGGCGGTAAAGCCGGAATCGTAGGTGAAGCGGCCGGTGCCCTTCGGCAGCTTCGAGATGTCGATGCATTCGTTGCCGAGGGTGGGCTTCAGGACGGGCAGTTCGACGGACGTTCCGGCGACCTGCAGGGTAGCGGTCGGCGCGTCGCCGGCCTTGTTCTCGTTGGCGGACACTGTCGCACTCCTTCTTGGCGTCGCGCCCGGCGGCAAACGCGGGCGGACCGGGATCAGGCGGATCGCGTGTGACGCGATGCCTTCAATTATCGCATAGCGACGTGCGGCACCGTATCCAGCGGGCCCGGCCGGCAGTGGGACGTTGCGTCCGTATCACGGCGCCGCCGACCACCGGAAACGACGACGGCCGCCCCGGGGCGGCCGTCGACGCGTCACGCTGCCAGGGCTTACTTGGCGTAGCGCTTCCGGAACTTGTCCACGCGGCCGCTGGTGTCCATCAGCTTGTTCTGGCCGGTGTAGAACGGATGCGAGGCCGAGCTGACTTCGATCTTGATCAGCGGGTACTCGTTGCCGTCTTCCCACTTCACGGTCTCCTTGCTGGAGAGCGTGGAACGGGTGAGGATCTTGAAATCCGAGGTCACGTCCTGGAAGACGACGTCGCGGTACTCGGGATGGATGTCGGCCTTCATGGCGGCACCAGAATCAGCGGGGAAAGAGCGGCATTATAGCGGCGCGCCCGGAATGGCGCAAGCGCCGGTCAGGCGAGCGCGCCCCGGACCTGCGCCTCGAGCGCCTCGCGGTCGTAGCGCAGCAGGATGCGGACGCGATCGGGCCGGCCCAGCTGGCGTTGCCAGTCGACCACCGTCATGCCGCGGGCGGCCGTGTGGCCCAACACCACCTCGACCGGACGCTCGACCGCCTCGACCACGCGATCCGGACGCAGCGCCATCGCCATGGCGAGCGCATCCGCGCAGTACCAGCGCTCGCCGCGCGAGTCCTCGGACCAGCGCCGCGTGTAGCGCGACACGGCATCGTAGAAGGCCGCCACGGGGCCGGGCGCGGCCAGCCACCGATCGACGTCGGCATGCAGGAAGCCGTGCGCGACCGTGGCTTCCCAGTCCGCGAGGTCGAAGCGCTCGAAGGCCCCGAACACGATGTGCGCGGCTTCCGGGTCGAAGAAGACATTGAACTCGGCCGAGGGCGTGATGTTGCCGTGGCCGGTGACCGCACCGCCCATGACCACCAGCCGCGCCACGCGCGAGGGCAGCGTCGGATCCAGCCGCAGCGCCAGCGCGATGTTCGTCAGCGGCCCCAGCGCGACCAGCAGCAGGCGCCCGGCGTGTTCGTGCGACAGCGCGATGATCGCCTCCGCGGCATGCCGGTCCTCGGCCCTGCGCGTGGCAGGGGGCAGGCCGGCATCGCCAAGGCCGTCGGTGCCGTGCACGTTCGCGGCGTCGGGCGCGGCGTGCAGCAGCGGGCGGTCGCAGCCGGGGAACACCGGCACGTCGCCGCGGCCCGCGACCTCGCAGATCCGCAGCGCATTGGCGACCGTGTGGTCCAGGCCGACATTGCCCGCTGCGATGGTGAGGCCCACCACGTCGTGGCGCGTGTCCGCCAGCGCCATCAGCAGCGCCAGCGCGTCGTCGACGCCGGGGTCGGTATCGATCAGCAGGGGAATGCGTTCGTCCATCGCCCGATTATCCCCGATCAGGCGGAGGCATAGCGGGCGGCGCCCCCGACCCAGCGTTCGACCAGGCGCGCGGCGATGGCGGGGTGCTCCTCCAGAAGCTGTTCGCCGATCCCGTGCACCAGGGGCAGCATGCCGGCGTCACGCTGCAGGTCGGCGACCCGGAACGTGGCCAGTCCCGTCTGTCGCGTTCCCAGCAGCTCACCGGGGCCGCGCAGCTCGAGGTCCTTCTCCGCGATCAGGAAGCCGTCGCCGGTTTCGCGCATGGTCTCCAGGCGCTCGCGGGCCATCCGTGACAGGGGTGGCTGGTAAAGCAGCACGCAGCTCGATGCGGCGCGACCACGCCCCACCCGGCCGCGCAGCTGGTGGAGCTGCGCCAGCCCCAGGCGCTCGGCGTTCTCGATCACCATCAACGAGGCATTGGGCACGTCGACACCGACCTCGATCACCGTGGTGGCGACGAGCAGTCCGATCGCGCCATCCTTGAACGCGCGCATCGCGGCCTGCTTCTCGGCTGCCTTCATGCGACCGTGCACCAGCCCGACACGCACGTCGGGCAGCGCCGCCGACAGGCCTTCGAAGGTGGCCTGCGCGGCCTGCGCCACCACCTCGTCGGACTCGTCGATGATGGTGCAGACCCAGTAGGCCTGGCGGCCATCGGCGCAGGCAGCGCGGATGCGCTCGATGAGTTCGGGCCGCCGGCCCGCCGCCATGACCACCGTCTGCACCGGCGTACGCCCTGGTGGCAATTCATCGATCACCGACACATCGAGGTCGGCATAGGCGGCCATCGCAAGCGTGCGCGGGATCGGGGTCGCGGTCATCACCAACTGGTGCGGCACGCGTCCGCCCTCGCCGCCCTTGTCACGCAGGGCCAGGCGCTGGTGCACGCCGAAACGATGCTGCTCGTCGACGATCGCGAGCGCGAGGTCGTGGAAGGCGACGCCCTGCTGCATCAACGCATGCGTGCCGACCACCACCTGCGCGCGACCCTCCGCGACATCGGCGAGCGCGCGCGTGCGGGCGCGCCCGGTCACCTTGCCTGCAAGCCACGCGACCTCCACGCCCAAGGGCTCAAGCCACCCCCGCAGGTTGGCGAGGTGCTGTTCGGCCAACAGTTCGGTGGGCGCCATCAGCGCCGCCTGGCGCCCATCGGCCACGGCCATCAGCGCCGCCATTGCCGCTACCACGGTCTTGCCGGAGCCGACATCGCCCTGGACCAGGCGCAACATCGGCACCGGCCGCGCCAGATCGTCGCGGACCTCCGCGAACACGCGCTCCTGGGCCGCGGTCAGGGCAAAGGGAAGATGCGCGCGCAGGCGCTCTGCGAGGGCGTCGCTGCGCAACGGTGCCGCCGCATGCGCCTGGCGGGCGATGCGCTGGCGCCGCATGCTGAGGTGGTGGGCGAGCAGCTCGTCCACCGCCAGCCGCCGCTGCGCCGGATGCGTGCCTGCGAGCAGCGCGTCGACATCGGCATCGTGCGGCGGCCGATGGACCGTGAGCAGCGCTTCACGCAGGCCCGGCAGGCCCTGCCCCTCGAGCAGGCCTGGCGGCAGCAGCTCGAGGACCTCGTTTCCGGGGAGGCGGTCGAGCGCATGCGCGATCAGCCGCTTCAGCGTGGCGGGCCCCATGCCCTCCACCGCCGGATAGACGGGATCCAGGCGATCGCCCAGCCCGGGCCGGTCGTCCTCGCCAAGCACGGTATAGCTCGGATGCACGATCTCCAACCCGCGTTGGCCCGGCCGCGGCGTGCCGTACGCACGGATGCGCGCGCCCGGCTGGAACTGCGCGGCCTGCGGGCCGCGGAAATGGAAGAAGCGCAGGACCAGCGTGGCCCGGGAATCGTCGCCGAGGGCCACCCGCAACATTGGCCGGTAGCGGAACCCGCGCTCCACGGCTTCCACGCGCCCTTCCACCTGGGCCGGGACGCCCGGCTGCAGCAGCCGGATCGGCGTCAGCGCGGTGCGGTCCTCGTAACCACGCGGGAGCTGCAGCCAGAGGTCCTGCAGGGATTGCAGACCGCGCGCCGCGAGCTTCTCCGCGATGCGCGCGCCAACGCCCGGCAGGGTCGAAAGCGCCGCGGCGCCCCCCGGCGCGAGACCGGGCGTCGGCGAGACCGGGGCGTGCCGCGCGGTATTCACCGGCTCAGTCGAGGACCATCACCGCGTCGACCTCGAACTGCGCGCCCTTCGGAAGCGCCGACACCTCGATGGTCGAACGCGCGGGATACGGTTCGTTGAAGTATTCCGCCATCACCGTGTTGACCACAGCGAACTGCGAAAGGTCGGTGAGGTACAGGCCGACGCGTGCCACGTCGTCCAGCGAGCCGCCCGCGGCCTGGCAGATCGCGCGCAGGTTGTCGAAGGCGCGGCGCGCCTGGGCGGCGATATCGCCCTCGACGAGTTCGCCGGTCGCGGCGTCCATCGGCAGCTGGCCGGACAGGAAGACCATGTTTCCGCAGCGCGTCGCCTGCGAATAGGGACCGATGGCGGCGGGTGCGTCGGCGGTACGGACGGGTTGCCTTGGCATGGCGGGATCCTTCTGGTGCGTGGCCGGCGATTATGACCGCCACCCGCGCCGCCGGCCATCGCGAACCACCGCGACGCGGCAGCCGGCGCCTAGAGCCGCTGTACGCCGTGCACCACGCCCAGGCGCCGCACCTTGCGGATGACGTCGGCCAGGTGGGTGCGGTCGCGGACTTCGATGGCGAACTGGATCACCGCGACATTGGTATCGCGCTCGAGGTATTCCACCGCGTCGATATTGGACTCCGCCTTGGCCACCGCCGCCGCCACCTGGGCCAGGACGCCCGGGCGGTTCTCGACCTGGAAGCGAAGCGCGACGTTGTAGTCGCCGGTGACCGCGCGGTCCCAGCCGATATCGACCCAGCGGTCGAGCGACTTGCGGTACTCGGCCACGTTCGGACATTCGATGCGGTGCACGACCACGCCGCGGCCGGCGGTGTGGTAACCCATGATGTCGTCGCCCGGGATCGGCATGCAGCAGTTGGCGAAGGTGACCACGCCGCGCTCGGCACCGGTGATCAGGATGCGGTCGTCGCGCTGGATGCGCGGCAGGCCCGGAGGCGGCGCCTTCTGCGTCAGCGCCTGCGCCACCTGGGCCGGCATGCGGTTGCCCAGCGCCACGTCGGCCAACAGCGCCTCGAGGCGCGGATAGCGGTATTCGACCAGGAAGGCATCGAGCTGCGCGGCGGGAAGGCGCTCGAGCGAGCTGTCGAGGTCCTCGAGCGCGCTGTCGAGCATGCGATGGCCGAGCTGCACGGCATCTTCGTGCTCGAGTTGCTTGAGTTGCTGGCGGATCGCGGTGCGCGCCTTGCCGGTGACCACGAACTCGAGCCACTGCGGTCGCGGCTGCGAGGACTTCGCGGTCACGACCTCCACCGTCTGGCCGCTGGCCAGCCGCGTGCGCAAGGGCACCAGGCGCTTGTCCACCCGCGCGGCCACCGCGCGGTTGCCGATGTCGGTGTGCACCGCATAGGCGAAGTCCACCGCCGTGGCATTGCGCGGCAGCGACATGATCTCGCCCTTCGGGGTGAACAGGTAGACCTCGTCCGGGAACAGGTCGACCTTGACGTTCTCGAGGAATTCCAGCGACGAGCCGGTATCGCTCTGCGATTCGAGCAAGCCAGAGATCCAGGTATGCGCGCGCTGCTGTGCGCTGTTGGGCCCGCCGCCGCCGTGCTTGTAGGCCCAGTGCGCGGCGATGCCACGCTCGGCGATCAGGTCCATTTCCTCGGTGCGGATCTGGACCTCGATCGGCGAGCCGTATGGGCCGAACAGCACCGTGTGCAGGGACTGGTAGCCGTTGGCCTTGGGGATGGCGATGAAGTCGCGGAAGCGCCCGTCCACCGGCTTGTACACCGAGTGCGCCACGCCGAGCGCGTGGTAGCACTGCGCCACCGTGCCCACGATGATGCGGAAACCGAACACGTCGATCACCTGGGCGAAGGTCTTCGCCTCGGCGCGCATCTTGTTGTAGATGCTCCAGGGCGACTTGACCCGGCTCACCAGGCGGTACTCCAGCCCTTCCTTGGCCAGGCGCTGCGCCATCTGCGCCTCGATGCGCGCCATCGCTTCGCGGCGCAGCATCGGCTGGGCGCGGATGTGCTTTTCCAGGATGCGGTGGCGCATCGGGTACAGCGCGCGGAAGCCGAGGTCCTGCAGCTCGGCCTTGATCAGGTTCATGCCCAGCCGCTGCGCGATCGGGGCATAGACCTCGAGCGTCTCGCGCGCGATGCGCGCGCGTGCCTCCCCCGACTGCGCGCCGAGCGTGCGCATGTTGTGCAGCCTGTCGGCGAGCTTGATCAGGATGACGCGCAGGTCGCGCGCCATCGCCAGCATCATCTTGCGGAAGCTCTCGGCATCGGCCTCGCGACGGCTGGCGAACTGCAGCTTGTCGAGCTTGGTGACGCCTTCGACCAGCTCCGCCACCGGCTCGCCGAACTCGGCCGCGAGCGCGGCGCGGGTCAGCGGCGTGTCCTCGATGGTGTCGTGCAGGACCGCAGCCACGAGGGTCTCGATATCCACCTTCTGCTCGGCCAGCACGCCGGCCACCGCCACCGGGTGGGTGATGTAGGGCTCGCCGGACTTGCGCGTCTGCCCTGCGTGCGCGGCCGCGCCGACCGCCCAGGCCCGGCGCAGCAGGCGCAACTGCTCCGACGGCAGGTAGGCCGCCGATGCCTCCAGCGCGCGCATGTACGCGGGGACCTCGCCGTCCCCGGGCACGGGCACACCCACCAGCGCGAGCTCGGCTGCATTCATGCGTCGAGCCTACGCGTGCGCCCGCGGAGCGGCAACGCGCCGGCGCACGTGGCGGGGTTCAGGGCCCACAACGAAAACGGCCCCGCGGGAAGCGGGGCCGTCGCGGCGGCGCGCGTGACGCCGCCCGGTCTCAGAGGTCGTCGCCCTTCGACATGTCCTCGTCGGCCACGACTTCGGCGGCCGCCCACTCCAGCGCCTCGCGCTCGCGGCGCTCGCGCTCGGCCTTCTCGACGGCGTCGACGTAGTCTGCATCGATGCGGCGGGCGGCGATCTCGCGCAGCGCCAGCACCGTCGGCTTGTCATCGTTCTCGCTGTTGTCCAACTGGGCCTCGACGCCGTTGGCGAGCTGGCGCGCGCGCTTGGCGGCCATCATCACGAGCTCGAAACGGTTGTCGATGACCTGGAGGCAATCCTCAACGGTGATGCGGGCCATAAATCTCCTGGCGGCCGGCGGGCCGTCGATACGGTAAAAGGGACCGGAAATGGTAAGGCAGGAGCCCGCCCACCGCAAGCAACCCAATCTGAATCAAGGGGTTGCAGTGCCCAGGCCGCTCATTCCCCGTCCAGCAGCGCCTCGATCAGCGCGGCATGCCGTCGCGCCTGGGCCTCGCGGCGCAGGCGACTGGCCACGAAGACGGCGCACACCTCGTCCACGGCCGTGGCGAAATCCTCGTTCACGATGACGTAGTCGAACTCGTCGTAATGGGACATTTCCTCGCGCGCAGCGGCCAAGCGCCGCGCCATGACCTCCTCGCTGTCCTGCCCGCGCTTGCGCATGCGCTCGTCGAGCGCGGCCCGCGAAGGCGGCAGGATGAAGATGCCGACCGCTTCCGGCACCGCCGCGCGTACCTGGCGCGCGCCCTGCCAGTCGATCTCCAGCAGCACGTCGCGGCCCGCCGCCAGCTGCGGCTCGACCGACTGCCGTGCGGTGCCCTTCCAGTCCCCATGCACCCGCGCGTACTCGAAGAAGTCGCCCGCATCGATCATGCGCATGAACTCGGCGTCTTCGACGAAGTGGTAGTGCTCGGCATGGCGCTCGCCCGGACGCGGCGGGCGCGAGGTGAAGGAGACCGAGAGGCAGATATTGCGATCGCGCGCCAGGCAGGCGTTGACGATGCTCGACTTCCCGGCGCCCGAGGGGGCCGCGACGATGAAGAGGGTGCCGCGCATCGGGGCGTGGCCGCTATTCAATGTTCTGCACCTGTTCGCGGATCTGGTCGATGAGGACCTTCAGCTCGACCGCCGCCTGGGTGGTCCGGCGATCGACGGACTTCGAGCCCAGCGTGTTGGCCTCGCGGTTGAATTCCTGCAGCAGGAAATCCAGCCGGCGGCCAACCGGCTCCTTCTGCTCGAAGACGTGGCGGATCTCGTCGACATGGCTGCCGAGGCGGTCGAGTTCCTCGTCCACGTCGAGCTTCTGCAGCGCCAGCACCAGCTCCTGTTCGATGCGGCCCGGATCGGCGGCCTGCGCCAGTTCGGCCAGCCGCGCCTCGAGCTTCGCGCGCTGACCCTCGCGGATGGCCGGGACCAGCGCGCGTACGTCGGCCGCCACCCGCTCGACGCCGTCGACGCGCTCGAGCATCGCCGCGACCAGCTTCGCGCCTTCCCGCTCGCGCGCGGCGACGAAGGCTTCGAGCACCTCGTCCAGCAGCGCGAGCACTTCGGCCTGGAGCGCCGAAGGTTCCGGCGCGGCTGAACGCATCACCCCGGGGAACTGCAGCAGGTCCACGAACTGCGTCTGCAGGCCGGGAAAGCGGGCGGCCGCGTCCACCGCCAGGCTGGACAGCTGGAACAGCAGCGCCTCGTCGACATGCAGCGTCGCCACGCCCTCGGCGGGACGCAGCCGCAACGTCAGGTCGACCTTGCCGCGGGAGACACGGGCGGAGATGCGCTCGCGCAGCTGCGGCTCCAATGCGCGCAGCTCGTCGGGGGCGCGGAAGCCGATTTCGAGGAAGCGGTGGTTGACCGCGCGCAGTTCGCAGGCAAGCGTGCCCCACGGAGTGGCGCGCTCGCCGGAGGCGTAGGCGGTCATGCTGCGGATCATGCCGGCATCCGGTGGTTCGGGGTGCCGATGGTAAACTCGCACGCCATTCCAGCGGTAATCGCCATGTCCCAGACCCCTCGCCCCAGCGGCCGCGCGCCGGACCAGATGCGCGAGGTGCGCATCGAGCGCGGCTTCACCCGCCACGCCGAGGGCTCCGTGCTGGTGGCCTTCGGCGACACCCGGGTGCTGTGCACTGCCAGCGTGGAGAACCGCGTGCCCGGCTTCCTGCGCGGCAAGGGCAGCGGCTGGGTCACGGCCGAGTACGGGATGCTGCCGCGCGCCACCAACACCCGCACCGACCGCGAGGCCTCGCGCGGCAAGCAGGGCGGGCGCACGCTCGAGATCCAGCGCCTGATCGGCCGCTCGCTGCGCGCCTGCGTCAACCGCGAGGCGCTGGGCGAGCGCACGATCACCCTGGACTGCGACGTCCTGCAGGCCGATGGCGGCACCCGGACCGCCGCGATCACCGGCGCCTACGTCGCCCTGGTGGACGCCGTGCGCTGGCTGCAGAAGCGCGGCGACGTCAAGCGCGACCCGATCCATGGCGCCATCGCAGCGGTCTCGGCCGGCATCCACGCCGGCGTGCCGGTGCTCGACCTCGACTACGCCGAGGACAGTGCCTGCGACACCGACATGAACGTGGTGATGAACGACGGCGGTGGCTTCATCGAATTGCAGGGCACGGCCGAGGGCCATGCCTTCCGCCGTGACGAGCTCGACGCGATGCTGGCCCTGGCCGAAAAGGGCTGCCGCGAACTGTTCGCCGCGCAGCAGGCGGCGCTGGCGGGCTGAGCGTGGACCTGGTCCTGGCCAGCGGCAATGCCGGCAAGCTCGTCGAGCTTCGCGAGCTGCTGGGCGGCGCGGGCTGGAACCTGCGCGCCCAATCGGAGTTCGGTGTCGAGGACGCCGAGGAAACCGGGCTTACGTTCGTCGAGAACGCGCTGCTCAAGGCGCGCCACGCGGCCCTGGCCACAGGCCTGCCGGCTTTGGCCGACGACTCCGGCCTGTGCGTGGATGCGCTGGGCGGCGCCCCCGGCCTGTATTCCGCGCGCTACGCCGGTCCCGGCGGCGATTCGGGCGCGAACATCGCGCGCCTGCTGGCCGAACTCGACGGTGTCGAAGACGCGGCCCGCGGAGCCGGCTTCCACTGCTGCATCGTGATGCTCAGGCACGCCACCGATCCGCGGCCGCTGGTGGCCGAAGGCGAATGGCGCGGCCGGGTCCTGCGCGCGCCCCGGGGCGAGGGCGGCTTCGGCTACGACCCCGTGTTCCTGGATCCCGCAAGCGGACTCACCGCGGCGGAGCTTCCGGCGGCACGCAAGAACGCGGTGAGCCACCGCGGCCAGGCGCTCGCCTCGCTGCGCGCGCGCCTGCTCCGCAGCGCCTGACCATGCTCGTACCGCCGCCGCTATCGCTGTACGTGCACCTGCCCTGGTGCGTACGCAAGTGCCCGTATTGCGACTTCAACTCGCACGAGCAGCGCGGCGCCCTGCCCTTCGCCGGCTACGTGCAGGCACTCATCGCCGACCTCGAACACGACCTGCCGTTGGCCTGGGGCCGCACGGTGCACAGCGTGTTCTTCGGCGGCGGCACGCCCTCGCTGTTCCCGGCGGAAGCCATCGATGAATTCCTGCAACAGGCCAGTGCGCGCCTGCGCTTCGCGCCGGGCTGCGAGATCACGCTGGAGACCAATCCGGGGACGGCCGAGCACGGCCGCTTCGAGGGATATCTCGCCGCCGGCGTGAACCGGCTCAGCTTCGGCATCCAGAGCTTCGACGACGGCTGCCTGCAACGCCTGGGCCGCATCCACGACAGCCGCGAGGCCGGTGCCGCGGTAAAGCTCGCGCAGGACGCCGGCTTCGACAACATCAATATCGACCTGATGTACGCGCTGCCGGGCCAGGACCTGGCTGGCGCCGCGCGCGACCTCGAGCGGGCATTCGAATTGCGGCCGACGCATGTCTCGCACTACCAGCTCACGCTGGAGCCGAACACGCTCTTCGCCGCCCGTCCGCCGCAGGCGATCCCGGACGAGGACCTGGCCTGGGACATGCAGGAGCACTGCCAGGCGATGCTGGCCGCGGAAGGGTTCGAGCATTACGAGGTCAGCGCCTACGCCCGGCCGGGGCGCCAGTGCGCGCACAACCTCAACTACTGGCGCTTCGGCGATTACCTCGGCATCGGCGCCGGTGCCCACGGCAAGATCAGCCTGGGCGCCGCGCAGACGGTCCGCAGGCGCTGGAAGCTGAAGCATCCGACCGCCTGGATGGCCGAGGCCGGCAGCGCCCGTGGGCTGGGTGGGGACGAGGACGTGGAACCGTCGCGCCTGCCCTTCGAGTACATGCTCAACCTGCTGCGCCTGCACGAGGGCTTCGCGCTTCCCGACTTCGAGGCCCGCACCGGCCTGCCGCGCGCGGCGATCGCGAACGAGCTCGACGAAGCCGTCGCGCGGGGCTGGCTGGCCCGCGAGGGCGAACGCATGGTCCCGACCGCGCTCGGGCGCCGGATGGGCAACGACGTGGTGTCGCTGTTCCTCGCATGAAGATGGCACCGGTGCAGTACGCCAGCGCCCGGCAGCGTGCTGGCCGTCACAATGCAGCGCATGATATGAAACGTCCCAGGGGAATCGGCAAGCGCACATGTCATTGACGACACACCAAAACGACGGCAACAACCGGCGCACCCTGGCGACGGCCGACCTTCCGCGGCGCGTGCGCAAGGCGCTCGACGCCGCGCTGCGCCTGGTCTCGGTCGAGCTCGACCCCTACCTCGGCATGCTGCTGGACGAGTACGAGCAGGAGCTGTTCCGGCTTGCCGAACGCGCCCGCCACCCGGGCAACGAATCGGCCTACGTCCATGCCCTGCGCACGTTCCGCGCCGGCCGCTCGGACCTGGTGCCGCAGTTCATGCTGGAGCTCGAGGCCGACCTCGCCGACATCCGTACGCCGCGCACGCCCGCGCCCACCGCCCCGGTGGCGACTCCCTTCGCCGCGCGCGTGCTGACGCTCGTCGACGATTCGATGATCAACGAGGACAGCGTCCTGCGCGAGATCGCGATCCGCCAGGAAGGCCGCGCGAACCTGCCGCTGCACCTGCTCGGTCAGCGCTTCGGCGTCCTCGCCGGGGCGCCGGCCATGGATGCCGAACGCATGCCGCTCGGCCCGCAGGCCGTCTGCCGCGCCCTGCGCAAGGCCTGCCGCGAACTGCAGCTCGGGGCCGAGGCGCGCGAACTGCTGTACCGCCTGTTCGACCGCATGGTCATGGCGCACTACCCGTTGGTGCTCGAGAAGCTCGACGCGACCCTTGACCGGGCCGGGGTCCTGCAGGGCCTGACCTATGTCCCGGTGCGCCTGCGCGCCTCCTCGCGCCAGGAAGCACTGGAAGCGGCACGGAGCTCCGCACCCGGCCAGGCATCGGCCCGGGTGCGGACCTCCGCGGCAACCGGCAGCGGCACGCGCACCGGCCCCACC
>DATBUS010000013.1:0-22018 GCA_036515815.1 Luteimonas sp. | reverse complement strand
GTGGGCGCGGCCGCGGAAGGCTGTGCGGCGGCGGCTGGCGGCGCCGCGGTCGGGGCCTGTGCATTGACTGGCGCCGCGCCGTCGGCAAGCTCGGCCGCGTCGGCATCGAGCTCGCGCTGCTGTGCGGCGCGCTCGCGTTCGAGCAGTTCGCGCTGGCGCTCCTGCTCGGCGCGGGCGCTTGCGGCGAGCTCGGCGTCGGTCATCGCCACTTCCTGGCCCGGGAGCAGGGTGTAGAAGTCGTACTGCGTCTCCGCCGGCGCGCCATCCTCCGAACCACTCGCCCGCTCCGCCGGTCGTCCGGGCGCCGGGGCGTCGTCGGCCACGCTCTCGCTGGATTCGGGGCTGGCCACGGCCGGTGTCGCGTCCGGATTCGGCGTGGGGCGGAAGAAGCCCTGCTCGCCATCCGGCTTCAACAGCCTCGGCGCCGCCATCACCACCACGATCGTCAGCAGGACGCCGATGATCATCCAGGCCCAGCCCGGCAGCGGCGCGCTGCCACCGCCGGTGCGCCGTGCCTGGGACTTGCCACGCTTGACTGCCACTTACATCGCCTCCGGGGCCTGCACGCCCAGCACGCCCAATCCGTTCGCCAGCACCTGGCGGGTGGCCAGGGCCAGGGCCAGCCGCCCGTCGCGGACGTCGGCCTCATCCACCAGGAACTGGTGGTCGTTGTAATACGACTGGAAGGCCTGTGCCAGTTCCAGCAGGTACTGCGCCACCAGGTGGGGCTCGAGCAGCTGGCCGGCGGTGGCGAGGAGCTCGGGCCAGCGGCTGATCGAGGTCACCAGTTCCAGCGTGGCGGCATTGTCCAGGTCGAGCGGCTGCGCCAGCCCGTTTTCCAGGTCGAAGGCCAGGCCGCGCTCCTTCAGCTGGCGCAGCAGGCCGCAGATGCGCGCATGCGAGAGCTGGACGTAGTAGACGGGATTGTCGAGCGACTGGCTGCGCGCCAGGTCGATGTCGAACACCAGTTGCGAGTCCGGCTTGCGCGCCACGAGGAACCAGCGCGTGGCGTCCCGCCCCGCCTCGTCGATCAGGTCGCGCAGCGTCAGGTAGCTGCCGGCGCGCTTGGAGAGCTTCACCTCCTCGCCGCCGCGCATCACCGTGACCATCTGGTGCAGCACGTACTCCGGATAGCCCTGCGGGATGCCGCGGTCCAGCGCCTGCAGGCCGGCCTTCACCCGCGCCAGCGAACCGTGGTGGTCGGCGCCCAGCTCGGTGATCGCGCGCTCGTAGCCGCGCTCCCATTTCGACAGGTGGTAGGCCACGTCCGGCACGAAATAGGTGTAGGTGCCGTCGGACTTGCGCATCACGCGGTCCTTGTCGTCGCCGAAGGCGGTGGTGCGCAGCCACAGCGCGCCGCCGTCCTCGTAGGCATGGCCGCGCTCGACCAGCTGGCGCACGGTCTCCTCGACCTTGCCGTCGGCATACAGCGAGGACTCGAGGAAGTACACGTCGAAGGACACGCCGAAGGCGGCCAGGTCGCCGTTCTGCTCGTTGCGCAGGTAGGCAACGGCGAAGCGGCGCACGGCGTCGATGTCGTCGGCGTCGCCGGTGCCCTGCACCAGCTGGCCTTCCACGTCCAGGCTCGCGCGGTCGAGGAAGGCGCGGGCGACGTCGGCGATGTAGTCGCCGCGGTAGCCGTCCTCGGGCCAGCCGGCATCGTCGGGCCGGATGCCGCGCGCGCGCGCCTGCACCGACTTCGCCAGGTTCTCGATCTGCACGCCGGCATCGTTGTAGTAGAACTCGCGCCGCACGTCCCAGCCGTTCGCCTCGAGCACGCGCACGATGCAGTCGCCGATCACCGCGGCGCGGCCGTGGCCGACGTGCAGGGGGCCGGTCGGGTTGGCGGAGACGTATTCCACGCCGGCCACGCGGCCTGCGCCGCTCCGGTTGCGGCCATAGGAGGCGCCCTGTGCATGCACTTCACGCAACTGGCGCTGCCAGGCGGCGGGCGCCAGGCGGAAGTTGAGGAAGCCGGGCCCGGCGATCTCGACCGCGGCGATGTCGCCCCCGGCGGGGATGGCCGCCACGAGCGCCTGGGCGATCGCGCGCGGGTTGCTGCGCGCGGGCTTCGCCAGCAGCATGGCGGCGTTGGTGGAGAAGTCGCCGTGGGCGCGGTCCTTGGGACGCTCGATCACGAAATCGGGCGTTGCCAGGTCGGCGGGCAGGGTGCCCTGCTCGCGGAGGGCCGCGATGCCCTGTTCGACCAGGGCCTTGAGCGTTGATTTCACTGGGTTCGGGGCTGCAGCGTGCGGCCGCACATTGTACGCGAGCGCTCCAGCGGCCGGAGCCGGCGGTGCCGGTCCGCGGGAGCGCGACCGGCAGGGCCATGGGGCGGGCCCGCCGCGGCTAGACCCAGCCGCGCGCGGCCAGCGAGACCGGCGCTCCGTCGCCGATGACGAAATGGTCGAGCAGCCTCACGTCCACCAGATGCAGCGCCTGCTTCAGCCGCGCCGTCACCGCGCGGTCGGCCGCGCTCGGCTCGCTGCTGCCGCTGGGGTGGTTGTGGCCGACGATCACCGCCGCCGCGTTGTGCACGAGCGCGCGGCGCACCACTTCGCGCGGATGCACCTCGGCGCCGTCGACGGTGCCCCGGAACAGTTCCTCGAAACCGAGCGCGCGGTGCCGGGTGTCGAGGAACAGCGCCGCGAAGACCTCGCTGGGGTGCCCACGCAGGCGCTGTGCGAAATAGCGGCCGGCGGCATGTGGATCGGTCAGTGCCTCGCCGCGCTCCAGTGCCGCGGCCAGGTGGCGGCTGGCGAGCTCCAGCGCCGCACCCAGCTGGCAGGCGCTGGCCGGACCCAGCCCCGGGAGCTTCAACAGGTCGACCGCGGGCTGCTCCAGCAGGCGCCGCAGCGGCCCATGGTCGGCGAGCAGCCGGCGCGCGGTGGCCACTGCGTCCTGGCCGCGTACGCCGGACCCGAGGAACAAGGCCAGGAGCTCGGCATCCGACAGCACGGCGGCACCGCGTGCCAGCAGCTTCTCGCGCGGGCGTTCGCCGCTGGGCCAGTCTCGGATGTGCATGTGGGGCTCCGGAAGTGGTCGTCGGCCGACGGCGCGTCGCGGCAAGGGGGCGCCGCGTGGCAGGTCAAGGGGGGCGCCTGCGCCGGCGGCCGACGTGGTGCCATTGCACGCGATCGCCGACGCCCCCGCCGCCGGGCGCACGTGGAGGTTCGGGTAAGCTGTCGAACCCTCCACGGGTCAGGACACTCCGAGCGCGCATGGCCAGTGCCGACAGCCCACTCGATGGCGAGCGCATCCTGCTCTGCGTCTGCGGCGGCATCGCCGCCTACAAGAGCGCCGACCTGGTGCGCCGCCTGCGCGATGCCGGCGCCCAGGTGCGCGTGGCGATGACCGAAAGCGCGACCCGCTTCGTGGGCACCACGACCTTCCAGGCACTTTCGGGGGAAACCGTGCGCACCACGCTGTGGGACCCGGCCGCGGAAGCCGCGATGGGCCATATCGAACTCGCGCGCTGGGCCTCGCGGGTGCTTGTGGCGCCGGCCACGGCCAACACGTTGGCCAAGCTCGCCAACGGGTTTGCCGACAACCTCGTGACCACGCTCTGCCTGGCGACCACAGCGCCGCTGGCCCTGGCGCCGGCGATGAACCACCGCATGTGGCTGCATCCCGCCACCCAGGCCAACATGGCGCGGCTGCGCGAACGTGGCGCGCTGGTGGTGGGCCCCGTGGATGGGCCACTCGCCGAGGGCGAATCGGGTCCGGGCCGGATGGCCGAGCCGCTGGACATCGTCGCCGCACTCGCGGGCAACCCGGCGTGAGCGCTGGCAAACTTGCCGGCCTGCGCGTGGTGGTGAGTGCAGGCCCGACCTGCGAGGACATCGATCCGGTCCGCTTCATCGGCAACCGCAGCAGCGGCAAGATGGGCTTCGCGGTCGCTGCCGCCGCCGCGCGCCGCGGTGCCGGGGTGGTGCTGGTGGCGGGGCCTGTCGCCCTCGATACGCCGGACGGCGTCGAGCGGCGCGACGTCCGCTCCGCGGCGCAGATGCACGCGGCGGTGATGGCTGCGCTCCCGGCCGACGTCTACATCGGCGCAGCCGCCGTCGCCGACTTCACCCCGGCGCACGTGGCCGACGACAAGATCAAGAAGACGCCCGGCAATGGCGGCCTGGTGCTGGAGCTGGTGCGCACCGCCGACATCCTCGCCGACGTGGCCGCGCACGCGGACCGGCCACGGCTCGTGGTCGGTTTCGCCGCCGAGACCAGCGCGCTGGAACGCAATGCGCTGGACAAGCTGCGGCGCAAGCGCGTCGACATGATCGCCGGCAACCACGTCGGGGTGGCCGGCAGCGGCTTCGAGGCCGACGACAATACCCTGCACGTCCACGATGCCGCGGGCGGCGCGCACGTGCTCGGGCCGGCGCCCAAGACCGCGCTCGCGGAGGCCCTCGTCGACCTCCTGGCCGCGCGCCTCCGCTGACCCACGCAAGGACCGCGCCCATGCACACGCTCGACATCAGGATCCTGGACCCGCGCATCGGCGGCGAGTGGCCCTTGCCCGCGCATGCCACCGCAGGCAGCGCCGGCCTGGACCTGCGCGCCGCCATCGACTCGCCGCTGGAGCTCGCCGGTGGCGATACCGCGCTCGTGCCCTCGGGCATCGCGATCCACATCGCCGACCCGGGCCTGTGCGCGATGGTGCTGCCACGCTCCGGCCTGGGCCATCGCCATGGCCTGGTGCTCGGCAATGGCACCGGACTGATCGACGCGGATTACCAGGGGCCGCTGATGGTCAGCCTGTGGAACCGCTCGCGCGACGCCTACGTGGTGCAGCCGGGGGACCGCATCGCGCAGCTCGTGCTGGTGCCGGTCGTACGCGCGGCGCTGCGGGTGGTGGATACTTTCGAACAGAGCGCACGGGGCGAGGGTGGCTTCGGCCACACCGGCACGCGCTGACCCGGGGGAGACGAGATGAAGGTATCGAACAAGACGCGGCAGGCCGTGCTCCAGTCGGCGCGCGCGTTGCAGCTGATGGCCGTGCTGCTGGTACTGCTGGCCGGATGGCTGGCGTGGGCTGGATGGCAGCAGATGCAGGACGGCTCGCGCCGCAGCGCGCTCGGCAGTGCGCGCGACACCCTGGCACAGACCACCACGGTCGCGCTGCGCGCCGAGCTTCGGCGGTTCGAGGAGCGCATGGCCTCGGCGCCGGTGCGCGACGCACTGGCGGCGGGCGATTTCAGCGCCGCCACCGCGGCGCTGCGTGCCGACTGGCCCGGCCTCGAACATGCCGCCATCCTCGACGACGGCCTGGGCAATGCCTACTCCACCGTTGAAGAGGCCGGCTACGGGCGGATCGCGGTTGCCGAAGCGGCGATGGCCGAAGGCAAGCCCGTGTTGTGGGTGGTGCGCGACGGCGGCGTTCCGGCGCTGGCGCTGGCGGCTCCCGCACGCGTGGGCGAGGCGATGGTGGGCGTGGCCTATGTGCGCCTGCCGCTGGCGCGCGCCACCGCCGGCCTGGACGCGGTGCAGATCCCCGGCGCGACCTATCTCGCCCTGCGCCAGGGCGGCTTCACGCTGGCCGAACGCGGTGATGCCGCTTATGCCGAGTCGGCCGAACGCATGGCGGCTCCCGTGCAGGGCACCGGCCTTCGCGTGGCCGCCGGCGTACCGCCGCGGCCGACCGCGTTGTTCGGCCTGGCGGCGATCCCCTCGTTCGTGGTGGCGGCCGTCCTGTTGCTGCTGGCCTACGTGCTCGCGCGCCTGCCCTCGCTGCTCGGCAGGCCCGAGGACGAGGAGGCCGGCCCATCCCACACTTTGGAGCAGACCCTCGAGATGGAACCCCGGAAAGACACAGAACACAGCCCGGTCGTGGCAAGCGAAGCCAGGCGCGCAGCGGTCGCGATCGATCCCGGCATCTTTCGCGCCTACGACATCCGCGGCATCGTCGGCACCACGCTCGACACCGGCGTGGCCGAACTCATCGGCCATGCCATCGGTTCGCTGATGCACGAGCAGGGCCTCAAGGACATCGTCATCGGCCGCGACGGCCGCCTGTCCGGCCCCGACATGGTCGCCGGGCTCACCGCCGGCCTGCGCAAGGCCGGGCGCGACGTCATCGACATCGGCATGGTGCCGACGCCGGTGGTGTACTTCGGCGCCTACCACCTGCGCACCGGCTGCTGCGTGTCGGTCACCGGCAGCCACAACCCGCCGGACTACAACGGTTTCAAGATCGTGGTCGGCGGCGAAACGCTGTCCGGCGACGCGATCACCGACCTCTACGCGCGCGTGGCCGAGGACCGGCTGCATACCGCGGCCACGCCGGGCAACGTGACCGAGCGCGACATCGGCGACGACTATGTCGAGCGCATCGCCTCGGACGTGCAGCTCGACCGCCCTCTGAAGGTGGTGGTGGATGCCGGCAACGGCGTGGCCGGCGAGATCGGCCCGCGCGTGCTCGGGGCCATCGGCGCAAACGTCGAGCCGCTCTTCTGCGAGATCGACGGCACCTTCCCCAACCACCATCCCGACCCGAGCGAGCCGCACAACCTGGCCGACCTGGTGGACATGGTGAAGCGCTTCGACGCCGACCTGGGCATCGCCTTCGACGGCGACGGCGACCGCCTGGGCGTGGTCACCCGGGACGGCGAGAACATCTATCCCGACCGCCTGCTGATGCTGTTCGCGGCCGACGTGCTGGAGCGCAACCCGGGTGCGGTGATCGTGTACGACGTGAAGTGCACCGGCCGCCTGCAGGGCCACATCCTGCGCCACGGCGGCAGCCCGCTGATGTGGAAGACCGGGCATTCGCTGATCAAGTCGAAGATGCGCGAGACCGAGGCCGAGCTGGCCGGCGAGATGAGCGGCCACTTCTTCTTCGGCGAGCGCTGGTACGGCTTCGACGACGGCATCTACGCCGCCGCGCGCCTGCTCGAGATCCTGGCCGCGCGTCCGGAGTCGCCGGGCGAGGTGCTGTCGGCGCTGCCCACCGGCATCGCCACGCCGGAGATCAAGGTCGATGCGCCGAACGGCAACCCGCACGCCTTCGTCGAGCGCTTCGTGGCGCAGGCGAAGTTCGAGGGTGGCGCGCGTCCGTCCACCATCGACGGCCTGCGCGTGGACTTCCCGGACGGCTGGGGCCTGGTGCGCGCGTCCAACACCACGCCGGTCCTGGTGCTGCGCTTCGATGCCGACAGCGAGGAGGCGCTGGAGCGCATCCGCGGTGCCTTCCGCGAGCAGCTGCTCGCCGTCGACCCGGGCCTGGCGCTCCCGTTCTGATGTCGGGGAAGGGCGGCCTCAGCCGCCCTTCATGTCCCGGTAGCGTTCCAGCGCGCTCTCGAGGTCGCTGCCGAGCGATGCGCGGTCGGCCAGCTGGCGCTCCATGATCGCCTGCTGGCGAAGCAGGTCGCCGTGCTGCGCACGGATGCCGTCGGCGAGGGCCTTGCCCACCGGCTGTTCCAGCAGCTCGCGTTCCGCGGCCTGGCGCAGCAGCGAGAGCAGGCTCTGGCGCAGGTTGGCGATGCTGAGCTCGGAAGTCTTGAGCGACTCGTCCACCAGCGTGATGCGCTCGCCGTAGGCGCGGCGCAGGTCGGCCTCGGTGGCATAGGACTCGACCATCGCAAGGTCGCGGCGCTGGCGTTCGGCCTCGGCCATCTCGGCCTCGGCGGCCGCACGCGCCGCCAGGGCGGCAGCGCTGCGTTCGTCGTCGGTCAATGCACGCGGGACCTGCCCGGTGCGGTTGCCGCTGCTGGCATTGATCTCGGTGCGGGCGCGGTCGACGGCATCCAGCGGCAGCGTGTCGCCGCAGACCTGCACGCCATTCTCGTCCCAACAGTACAGTTTCCTGTCCGGAACCGGTGCCTTCTGGGCCACGGCGGCCAGCGGCAGCGCGGCGATCAGCGCACCGGTGATGCAGTGCATGGTCTTCATCGTGTCCATCCCCCCATGGGCGACCGAATCAGGTGGCCGCGCTTCCAAAGCGTGCGCGGTAGGCAAGCAGGCGCTCGCGCTCGGCCGACAGTGTCGCGCTTTCGCCCGTGAACGCAAGGAGGTCGTCGAGGCCGGCGATTGCCACCACCGGCACCCCGTCCGCCGATTCAACGCGTGCCGCGGCCGAGCGGCGGTCGCCGGAACCCTCGTCCAGGATCTCCTGGCGGTCGAGCGCGATGGCCACGCCCGCCGGCGTGCCGCCACCGGCGCGGATGAGGGCAAGCGCCTCGCGCACGGCCGTCCCGGCGGTCAGCACGTCGTCGACCACCAGCACGCGGCGGCCGTCCAGCGACGCGCCCACCAGGGTGCCGCCCTCGCCATGGGCCTTGGCTTCCTTGCGGTTGTAGGCCAGCGGCAGGTCGCGGCCGCGTCGCGCGTACTCGCAGGCCAGCGCCGTCGCCAGGGGGATGCCCTTGTAGGCCGGGCCGAACAGCAGGTCGAAGTCGAGACCGGCGGCATCGATGGCATCGGCGTAGCAGGCGGCGAGTCCGGCCAGCGCGGATCCCGAATCGAAGCGCCCGGCGTTGAAGAAATACGGACTGGTGCGGCCGGACTTGAGCGTGAACTCGCCGAAGCGCAGGGCCTCGGCGTGCAGGGCCAGGCGCAGGAAACGGGTGCGATGCTCGGGCATGGCGTGGTCGGGGTCCGCGGGGGCGACATGGTAGCAACCCCCGCGGCATTGACCGGCGTCAACGCGTGGCCGACGTGGTCTGGCCTATCGTCGGGGCGACGCAAACCATGGCGGAGGATCGCATGCAGCACAGGACCCGGCTGGCACTGGCAATCGCGGCAACGCTGTTCGTGGCGGTGGCCTGCGACAGGAACGATGGCGCGCAGACGGCGCCTGTCGATGGTGCCGCCGACGCCGCGCAGGCGGCCGGCACGGCGACCCCGCCTGCAAACGGGGCGGTCGCCACCGAAGGGGTGCCGGGCACTGCGCCCACGGCGGAAGCGCCCGACCCGGCCGATGCCGCGGCCGCCAACGCGGGCGACACCCTGCGCACCACCGCGGCGG
The DNA here is from genome assembly GCA_036515815.1 of Luteimonas sp. GTDB lineage: Bacteria > Pseudomonadota > Gammaproteobacteria > Xanthomonadales > Xanthomonadaceae > Luteimonas. Next base: position 13,053 of record DATBUS010000013.1, on the reverse strand, counting down.
CGATGTTCGGCACCATCCCCGAGCGGGTGGAGGAACTCCGCGGCCAGCCGGTGTCGCAGGCGCAGGTCGAGCTCGGACACATGCTGTTCTTCGATCCGCGGCTGTCGCGCAGCCAGGTGATCACCTGCAACACCTGCCACAGCATCGGCACCGGCGGCGCGGACAACGTGCCGGCCTCGATCGGCCATGGCTGGCAGCGGGGCCCGCGCAACTCGCCCACGGTCTTCAACGCGGTCTTCAATGCCGCGCAGTTCTGGGACGGCCGCGCCGCGGATCTCGCCGAGCAGGCCAAGGGCCCGGTGCAGGCCAGCGTCGAGATGAACAGCACGCCCGAACGCGTGGTGGAGGTGCTGGAAAGCATCCCGCAATACGTGGAGCGCTTCGGCCAGGCCTTCCCGGGCCAGGGCAACCCGGTCAGCTTCGACAACATGGCGCTGGCGCTCGAGGCCTTCGAGGCGACGCTGGTCACGCCCGACTCGCGCTTCGACCGCTGGGTGCTGGGCGACGACAGCGCGATGGACGACACCGAGCGCCGCGGCCTGGAGCTGTTCGTGTCCTCGGGCTGCGCCTCGTGCCACAACGGGCGCAACTTCGGCGGCCAGACCTATTTCCCGTTCGGCGTGATCGAGCGCCCGGGCGCCGACATCCTCCCGACCGGCGACAAGGGCCGCTTCGAGGTCACCGCCACCGCCAGCGACGAGTACGTGTTCCGTGCCGCGCCGCTGCGCAACGTCGAGCTGACCGCGCCCTATTTCCACTCGGGCCAGGTCTGGGATCTGGAGCAGGCGGTGGCGATCATGGGCACCGCGCAGCTGGGCCGCGAACTCGACGACGAGGAGGCCAGCGCGATCGCCGCCTTCCTGCGCACCCTCACCGGGCGCCAGCCGAAAGTGGAGTACCCGATCCTGCCGCCGAGCACGGCGGCCACCCCGCGTCCGGAGCGCTGACCCAGCCCGTGCCCACCGCCGGACATGGCCGGCGGCGGTGCTAACCTTGGACCGCGGCGGGCCTGTGCCCGCCGCGTCCGTCTTTCCAGCACCGGCAGCACCATGCGCATCATCAGTTTCAATGCCAACGGCATCCGTTCGGCCGCAAGCAAGGGCTTCTTCGACTGGTTCCGGGCCCAGGACGCCGACATCCTCTGCATGCAGGAAACCAAGGCCCAGGAACACCAGCTCGCGGCCGCCGCCGGCGACGGCCTGCATCCGGACTACCTGCCCGAGGGCTACCGCGCCTGGTTCAAGGATGCGACCACGAAGAAGGGCTACAGCGGCGTGGCCATCTACAGCCGTCGCGAGCCTGACGAGGTGCGCACCGCGCTGGGCTGGGCGCCGTTCGACGACGAAGGCCGCTATATCGAGGCGCGTTTCGGCAACCTGAGCGTGGTGTCGTTCTACATCCCGTCGGGCTCGTCCGGCGAGTTGCGCCAGGGCTTCAAGTTCGAGGTGATGGACTGGCTGAAGGCGCACCTGGACGAGTGGCTGGCCAGCGGCCGCGAGTACGTGCTCTGCGGCGACTGGAACATCGTGCGCTCGCGCAACGACATCCGGAACTGGACCGGCAACCAGAAGAATTCCGGCTGCCTGCCGCCGGAGCGGGCCTGGCTCAACGGCATGATCGCCGACGCCTGCGGCGACGGCCTTTGCGAGGCGCCGACCCACGGCTGGCGCGATGCGCTGCGTGTGCTGCGCCCCGATGCCGCCGACGAATACACCTGGTGGAGCAACCGCGGCTCGGCACGCGCGAAGAACGTGGGCTGGCGCATCGACTACCAGTTCGTGACGCCGGGGCTGGCCGAGCGCGTGGAGGCCTGCGCCGTGCACGGCGAGCCGCGCTTCTCCGACCACGCACCGCTGGTCGTGGACTACCGCGAGTGAGCGCGAAGCCCTCGGCCTGGCGTGCCTTCGCCCAGCCCTCGGCCTGGACCATGTTCTTCTTCGGCTTCGCTTCGGGCCTGCCCTTCCTGCTGGTGGCCGGCACGCTGGCCTACTGGCTGCGCGAGGGCGGCATCGAACTGAAGGAGATCACCATGATCGCCAGCGCCGGCATGGCGTACTCCTTCAAGTTCGTCTGGGCGCCGCTGGTCGACCGCTGGCGGCTGCCGCTGCTGGGCCGCTTTGGCCAGCGCCGCGGCTGGCTGCTGCTGGCGATGGGCTGCGTGCTGGGCGGGCTGCTGGCGATGGCCGCGCTGACGCCGGAGCGGCTGGCGGTGTTCGTGGGGCTGACCCTGTTCGTTGCGTTCGCCGGCGCCACGCTCGACATCGCCGTGGATGCCTATCGCGTGGAAATCGCGCCGCCGTCGGCGCAGGGCGCGCTGGTCGCGACCTACTCGCTGGGCTACCGCATCGCGCTGATCGCCTCCGGCGCGCTGGCCCTGGTGCTGGCCGACCATGCGGCGTGGCCAAGCGTGTACCGGGTGATGGCGGCGCTGATGCTGGTGCCGATGCTGGCTTGCCTGGTCGCGCGCGAGCCCGACGTGGTGCGCGTGCGCACCGAGGGCTTCGCGGCCGGCCTGCGCGAAGGCGTGGTCGAGCCCTTCGCCGACTTCTTCCGCCGCTTCGGCAGCGGCATCGGCCTGGTGGTGCTGCTCTTCATCCTGTCGATCAAGATCTCCGACCAGGCGATCGTCGGCGGCATCATCGGCCCGTTCTACCTCGACCAGGGCTTCAGCAAGACCGAGATCGCGGCGGTCACCAAGGTCTACGGCATCTGGGTCGGCATCGCCGGCGCCTTCCTCGGCGGCGTCGCCGTGGCGCGCTGGGGCATCCAGTGGCCGTTGCTGGTCGCGATCATCCTGGGCGCGGCCAGCAACCTGCTGTACCTGGCGCTGATCGGCGCCGATGGCGACATCCGCCTGCTGACGCTGGTGATCTCGGGCGAGAACCTGGCCCAGGGCTTCCTGGGCACCGCGGCGGTGGCCTATCTGTCCGCGCTCGTGAACCAGCGCTACACCGCCACCCAGTACGCGTTGTTCTCCTCACTCATCATGCTGCCGGGCAAGGTGCTGGGCTTCTTCTCGGGCACCATCGTCGAATCCAGCCAGGGCGGTTACGCCACCTACTTCCTGATCACCGCCGTCGTCGCGGTGCCGGCGGTGGCGCTGTTCTTCTGGCTGAAGCCGCGCGTGCAGGTGGGCGGAGAAACCGGCGCCACGGCAAGCGGCGCGCCATGAGGCCGCTCTTGCCGCCGCGCGCGCTGCGTACTATCAATGGCCCGCCGGCGACGGTGGACAGGGGGCCAGCGCCATGACCGAGATCGTGCTTACCGACATCGACGACCTGTTGCTGGACCGCATCCGGCGCGTGGCCGAGCGCCGCGGCTGGTCCCTTGCGCACGCATTGCGGCAGCTGCTCGAGCAGGGGCTGTACGCGGTGGAAGGCGACGGTCCGCAGGGCTTCGACAATTCCGAGGCCGACGTGCTGCAGGCCGCGATCGCGGCGCTGGAGGGCATTCCGGATGGGGTGTTCTCGCTGATCGGGCAGGTGCAGGCTACCGAAACCCGCTGAGCCCACGCTGCCCGGGGCGCTGAGCCCACGCTGCCCGGGGCGCTGCGCCCGCGAATGCTCAGGCAGTGTGGATCGCGCCGAGGATGCGCGGCCCCGCAGCCCCGGTGACCGCGGCGAGGTTCCCCGGCCGCCCGGCCAGGGTCTCGCGCGCCAGCCAGGCAAAGGCCATGGCCTCGATCGCGTCCGGATCCAGGCCAAGCATCGAGCTCGACTCCACGATCATTCCCGGCAGCTCGGCGGCGAGTGCGGCCATCAATCCCGGGTTGTGCACGCCGCCGCCGCAGGCGATCACGCGCGCGGTGTCCGGCTGCGTCACGCGCAGGGCGTCGGCCACCGTCCGCGCGGTCAGGGCGAGCAGGGTGGCTTGCACGTCCGCGGCCTCCTCTTCGCCGGAGAGGCGCGACTCGACCCAGGCGAGGTGGAAGCGGTCGCGCCCGGTGGACTTCGGCGGCGGCTGCGAGAACCAGGGCTCCGCCAGCAGGCGCGCCAGCAGCGCGCCGTCCACGCGTCCCGAGGCGGCGAAAGCACCGCCGCGGTCATAGGCCTCGCCACGGTGGCGCAGGCACCACGCATCCATCAGCCCATTGGCCGGGCCGGTATCGAAGCCGCGCACGGCGCCATGGGCCGGGAGCAGGGTGAAGTTGGCGATGCCGCCGAGATTGAGCACGGCGCGCGATTCCGCCGGGTCGTGCAGCAGCGCGGCGTGCAGCGCGGGCACCAGCGGTGCGCCCTGGCCGCCGGCGGCGACGTCGCGGGCGCGGAAGCCGGCCACGGTGGTGATGCCGGTGCGTTCGGCGATGGTCGCGGCGCAGCCGAGCTGCAGCGTGTAGGGCAGGGGGCCGTGGGGGTCGTGGCGCAGGGTCTGGCCGTGCGAGCCGATGGCGGCGACGTCGGCGGCGGCGGTGCCGCTCTCGGCCAGCGCCCGCAGCGCGGCGTCGGTGAAAGCGCGGCCGATGGCGACGTCGAGCCGGCCGACCTCGTCGAGCGACAGCACGGCATCCTGCTGGCCGAGCGCAACCAGCTGCGCGCGCAGCGCGGGGTCCCAGGGATAGGTGCGTGCGAAGCGCAGCGTGGGCCGCGCGCCAGGCGCGTCGGTGTCGAAGTCGACCAGCGCGGCGTCGATGCCGTCGGCGCTGGTGCCCGACATCAGCCCGAGAAAGCAACGCGATGGCATTGCCAGGCCAGGCTCCGGCGTGGACACGGCCCGGGTCCGGATCAGCCCCGGCCGCGGCCTGCGGTGGTGTCGAGGTCGTTCGCGGCGACGCGGGTGTCGCCGCCATCCTCCGCCGGCACCTGGGCGTAGATCAGGTCCTCGACGGTGCGGATGCGCGCCAGCGCCGGGCCGGTCTGGGCACGGAAGGCTGCGAGCGCGGCGCCCTTGAGCGGCTCGGGCTCGGGCATGGTGTGCTGCAGCGGGTTGCGGTGCACGCCATTGACCCGGAACTCGTAGTGCAGGTGCGGGCCGGTGGACAGGCCGGTGCTGCCGACGCGGCCGATCACCGTGCCCTGGCTGATGCGCTGGCCCTGGCGGATGTTGCCGAAGCCGGACATGTGCGCGTACAGCGTGGTGTGGCCGCGGCCATGGTCGAGGATCACGGTGTTGCCGTAGCCGCCCTTCCAGCCCTTGAAGGCCACGCGGGCGTCGCCGGCGGCCATGATCGGGGTGCCGGTGCGCGCGGCGTAGTCCACGCCCTTGTGCATGCGCATGGTGCCGCGCACCGGGTGCCGGCGCGAGCCGAACTTCGAGCTCAGGCGCGCGTACTGGATGGGCATGCGGATGAAGCTCTTCTTCAGCGGGCGGCCATCGGCGTTGAAGTACTCGGCCTTGCCGTCGCGTTCGAAGCGGAAGGCCGTGAAGGGCTTGCCCTTGGCCGTGAACACCGCGGCCAGCACGTCGCCGGTGCGCAGCAGTTCGCCTTCGCGGTACACCTGCTCGACCACCACGCTGAAGCGGTCGTTCTGGGTGACGTCGGTATTGAAGTCGATGTCGTACTTGAAGATCTCGTCGGTCAGCTTGTTGATGCTGGCACCCGACAGGCCGAGCTTGCGCGCGCTGTGGAACAGGGAGCGGCCGACTTCGCCACTGACCACGGTGGTGCGGACTTCCAGCGGGCGCTCGAGCACGGTCTCGGTGACCTTGCCATCGACCAGCGCAAGTTCGACCCGCTCGGTTTCGCCGCGGTCGTAGCGCAGCGCGCGCAGCGGGGCGGGGCTCCCATCGGCCGCCGGTGCGCCGAAGGCGAAGCCGAGCTGGGTGCCGGGGCGCAGGCGGGTCAGCGCCTGGCGCGCGCCGGGCTGCTCGAGCAGGGCATGCATGGCGGTGGCCGGGATGCCCAGCTCGTCGAAGATGGCGCCCAGCGTCTGGCCCTTCTCGACGTTGACCAGCATCCAGTCGTTGGCGGCGGCCTCGGCCCGGGTCGGCTTCTGCGGCGCGGGCAGCGCCAGGGTCATCGTGGTCAGCCGTGCACCCTCCGGCACATCGACCGCGGTGTTGAAACCCGGCACGATGGCCAGCAGCAGGGCACCGGCCGTGGCCATCAGGCTGGCGTGGGCCCATTGGCGGCGCGCCCAGCGGCGGCCACCGATCGTCTCGGTGGCGGCCTCCTTCTGGCGGGAGGCGGCCTGGCGGGCGAGTTCACGGAGGTTGCGGAGACGGACGCGCGCGCTGCGCTGCGCGTCTGGCGATGCGGACGATTCGGGCGTGGTCATGTGCGGATCGGACTCGTGGCCCTGGCGTGACGGGCGCGTCACCGGGCCACCATAATGACGCGAACATCATGCGTCAAACCCTTGATGCCGCTGGAATTTCCCGTCAGTGGCAATTTAACTCTGCGTTAACATCCAATACCAACCCCGTCACGTTTTCATCCCGTGACCACGCCATGACAGGAATTCCAGTGTCCGAACCCACTCCCGCCGAGGCGCTGCAACTGCTCGCGCGCGGCACCGACGAGATCCTCAAGGCCGACGAGCTCGAGGCCCGCCTGGCCCTGGGCCGGCCGCTGCGCATCAAGGCCGGCTTCGACCCGACCGCGCCCGACCTGCATCTCGGGCACACGGTGCTGCTCAACAAGCTCCGCCAGTTCCAGGAACTGGGCCACACGGTGGTGTTCCTGGTCGGCGACTTCACCGGGATGATCGGCGACCCGACCGGCAAGAGTGCCACCCGCAAGCCGCTGACCCGCGAGGACGTGCTGGCCAACGCGCAGACCTACCGCGACCAGGTGTTCAAGGTGCTGGACGAGGCGCGCACCGAAGTGCGTTTCAACTCCGAATGGTTCGGTGCGATGGCGGCGGCCGACATGATCCGCCTGGCCGGCCAGCACACCGTGGCGCGCATGCTCGAGCGCGATGACTTCGCAAAGCGGTACGCCGCGCAGCAGTCGATCGCCATCCACGAATTCCTCTACCCGCTGGTGCAGGGCTACGACTCGGTGGCGCTGGAAGCGGACGTGGAATGCGGCGGCACCGACCAGAAGTTCAACCTGCTGATGGGGCGTGGCCTGCAGGAGCACTACGGGCAGAAGCCGCAGGTGGTGTTGACGATGCCGCTGCTGGTTGGCCTGGATGGCGTCAACAAGATGTCCAAGTCGCTGGGCAACTACATCGGCGTGACCGATCCGGCCATCGACTTCGTCAACAGGACGATGAAGATCGGCGACGCGCTGATGTGGGACTGGATCGAACTGCTGAGCTTCGACATCGGTATCGAGGAGGCGGCTCGGCTGAAGGCCGAGGTGGCCGCCGGCACGCTCAATCCGCGCGAGGTCAAGCTGCGGCTTGCGCGCGAGCTGGCAACGCGCTTCCACGACGCCGCGGCCGCCGAAACGGCGATTGCCGGCTGGCATGCGGCGGTGACCGGGCAGGGCGACACCTCGCTGCTGCCGCTGCAGGACGTGGTGGTGCCGGCCGAAGGCCTGCGCATCGCCGCGCTGCTGACCGCGGCCGGCATCACGCCCTCGAACTCGGAGGCCAACCGCAAGCTCAAGGAGCGCGCGGTGAAGGTGGACGGGGCGGTTGTGGAGGATGCAGGTACGACCCTCCAGCCGGGCTTCGAAGGCGTGCTGCAGGTGGGCAAGCGCAACTTCGCGCGCGTGCGGCTGGTGGCCGGTTAAAGCGGCCCTGCGGCCGCGCATCCGGCGCGTCGGCGTCCCGCGCGCGCAGGCTCCAGCGGTGGTCAGGCCGCGGCGGCCAGCGCTGCCTGCACCATCAGCGCCAGCACGCAGGCGTAGCCGCCAAGCCAGGCCAGGCTGCGCGCCATCGGCACGTCGGCGAGATACAGCGCGCCGTGCGCCACGCGCAGCACGACGAAGGCGACCGCCAGCAGCGCGATGCGCGAATGGTCCACGCCCGCGGCCTGCGCCATCAGCACGCCCGCGGCGAAAGGGGCAAACGCTTCGAAGGCATTGAGATGCGCGGCATTCGCGCGTTGCAGGCGATAGTTGCCGTCCTGCTTCGCCAGCCACGCGCGCGGATTGCGGTTGTTGTAGCCGGCGGCGCCGGTCTTGGCGATGGCCACCCAGATGTAGGGCAGCAGGGCGGCGATCAGGATGCACCAGTAGGCGGTGGCAAGTGTCATGGCGGGTCTCCGGTGGGCGCGGTGAAGTAGAGCACGACGATGCGGAAGGGCCACCGCGGGGGCGATGTGGGTGGCGCCGCGGAAATGGAAACGGCGCCTTGCGGCGCCGTTCCGTCATCCGTGCAGCCATTGCTGGCGGCCCGGCTTACTTCCCCGAACGCATCGCGTCGCGGGCGGCCTTGAAGGCGTTGCCTTCGTACCAGTTCGGCCAGCCGCCCTCGTCGGCCAGCACACGGCCGACGCCGTAGAGCGCCTCCAGGTCCTGCACCACGCCATCGAGGTTCCAGGCGGGATCGAACTCGTCGGCCGGCTTGTGGTACGCGACTTCGGTATAGCGGCGCGCGTATTCGGCACCGGCTTCCTTGCCGCCGTCGACCAGGTCGTCGCCGCCCTTGGCATACAGCGCCGGCACGCCGGCCTTGGCGTAGTTGAAGTGGTCGGAGCGGAAGTAGAAGCCGCCGGCCGGATTGCCTTCCATCACCAGGGTGCGGCCCTGCGCGTCGGCCTGGGTCTTCAGGATGTCCTCGAGCTCGGAGTTGCCCAGCCCGGTCACCACGAAGTCACGCGAGGGGCCGGCCACGCTCATGGCGTCGAGGTTGATCACGCCCACGGTGTTCTCGAGCGGGAACGCCGGATGCGCGACCTGGTACTTCGAGCCCAGCAGCCCCGACTCTTCCAGGGTCACCGCGATGAAGGCCACCGAGCGCTTCGGCTGGCCCGCGGCCTTGAACTTCTCCGCGATCTCGATGATGCCGGCAATGCCGGTCGCGTTGTCGATGGCACCGTTGTAGATCGTGTCGCCTTCGCCCTCGTGCTTGCCGAGGTGATCCCAGTGGCCCATGTAGACCACGGCTTCGTCAGGCGCCTCGCTGCCGCGCAGGATGCCGACCACGTTGCGCGAAGAGCTTTCGCGGGTGGTGCTGTCGAGTTCGAACGACACGCGCGCGTCCAGCGGCACCGGCTTGAAGCCGCGCTTGTTGGCGGCCTGGTAGAGCGCGTCGAGGTCCTGTCCGGCATCGGCGAACAGCTGCTTCGCGGCCTCGGCGCTCAGCCAGCCCTGGGCGGGCAGGCGCGGTTCCGGATCGTCGGACGCGCGAAGGTCGAACTGCGGGCCCGACCAGGAATTCTTCACCACGTCCCAGCCATACGACGCGCCGGCGGTGTCGTGGATGATCAGCGCGGCGGCGGCGCCCTTGCGCGCGGCTTCCTCGAACTTGTAGGTCCAGCGCCCGTAATAGGTCATGCGCTCGCCTTCGAACAGCGCATCGTCCTTGGCGTGGAAGCCCGGGTCGTTGACCAGGATGACGACGGTCTTGCCCTTGACGTCGAGGCCTTCGTAATCGTTCCAGTCGAGCTCGGGTGCGTCGACGCCGTAGCCGACGAACACCAGTTCGCTGTCGGCCACCTTGACCTCGGACTCGCCGGTGCGCGTGCCAAGCACCATGTCGGTGCCGAAGGCCAGCTCGCGTTCCTCGCCGGCCACGTCCAGGCGCAGCACCGTGGATTCGTCGGCGGTGGTCTCGACCATCGGCACGGTCTGGAAGAAGGTGCCATCGTCGCCGCCCGGTTCGAGCCCGATGCGCTCGAACTGCGCCTTGATGTATTCGACGGTCTTCTCGCCGCCGGGCGAGCCGGGCGCGCGGCCCTCGAATTCATCGGACGCCAGCGTCTTCACCATCTCGGCGAAGTCGTCCTTGCTCAGTTCCGGGCTGAAGCTGTGTCCGGACGCGTTGGCGGCATCCTGGGCCGGGGTGTCGCCGGCGGGCGCCGGCGCGTCGGCGGGCTCGCCGCTGCATGCGGCCAGGGCCGTGGCGACGGCGAGGCTGAGCACGAGGTGGGTCGGTCGCATTCTCTCGGGTCCTGCGTGGATGGAATCCCCGATTCTATGCGGTCGCGACGATCGGCGGGCCGCGTCAGTCGTCGCCGCGTTCCGGCGCGGTGGGCGTGGAGTAGCGCTGCGGCTCGGCACCGGTGACCGGCCCGATGCGCGCGCTCTCGTGCACATGCAGCACCACGTCGCGCTCGAACACGAGCGGGCCATCGACCACCGCACCCGGACCGATGACCACGCGCGGCAGGCGCGTGCCGACGCGCACCGGCATCCAGCTCGAGCCCGGCTTGCGCACGTGGACGCTGCCGCGGACATGCGAGCCGACGCCGATGGTCAGGTCGCCATTGGCCAGGCTGACGTCCCCGGCGACCCGGGTCGCGACCAGGCCGATCGCGCCGTTGGTGGTCTCGACCTCGCCCACCTGTCCGCCACGGTCGATGAAGATGCTGCCGTTCACCGTCTGCACAGCGCCTTCGACGCGAACGCGCTCGCCCAGCCGGATGGCGCCGTTGACCGTCTTCACGCGTCCGACGGTGACGTCGTTGCCGGCGCTGATGCTGCCGTTGGTCGTCGTGGCCCGATCGGCGGTGACGCCATCGTCCAGGCGGATGCTGCCGTTGGTGGTGGCCAGGCGGCCGTACCCGGCACCCGCGGTGGTGCTCACCGAACCGTTGGTGCGGACGATGTCCTCCCCGGCCCGCGCGCAACCCGGGAACAGCGCGGCCAGCACCAGGAAGAACAGCAGGAGCGAAGCGTGGAAGGCGGCCATGGCGCGAGTCTGCACCGGCCGGGCGTTACAATGCATCTGTCCAACGTCACAGGGTCGAACGTCGTGCCTGAACCCGTTTCCGTCCGCCGTCCGAAGCCGGTGGTGCTGCTGATCCTCGACGGCTGGGGCCACCGCGACGATCCGCGCGACAATGCCCTGGCGCTGGCCGACATCCCCAACTGGCGGCGCCTGTTCGCCGCGCATCCGACCACCCTGGTGCACACCGAAGGCACCCATGTCGGCCTGCCGGACGGGCAGATGGGCAATTCCGAGGTCGGGCACATGAACATCGGCGCCGGCCGCGTGGTCTACCAGGACCTGACGCGCATCGATGCCGCCATTGCCGATGCAAGCTTCTTCGCCAATACCGAGCTGCTGGCAGCCTGCCGCGCGGCGAACGCGGGCGGCGGCACGCTGCACGTCATGGGCCTGCTGTCGCCCGGTGGCGTGCACAGCCACGAGGCGCACCTGTTCGCGATGCTCGAGCTGGCCCGTCGCGAGGGCGTGGCGCGCGTGGCCGTGCATGCCTTCACCGACGGCCGCGACATGCCGCCGCGTTCCGCGGCACCCAGCCTGCGCGCACTCGAAAGCGCCTGTGCGGCGGCTGGCAACGCGCGGATCGCCAGCGTCAGCGGCCGCTATTTCGCCATGGACCGCGACCGCCGCTGGGACCGCGTGCGCCTGGCCTGGGATGCGATCGTCGACGCGCAGTCGCCGCGGCGTGCCTCCGACGCACTGTCCGCGCTCGAGGCGGCCTATGCGCGCGGCGAGAACGACGAATTCGTGGCGCCGACCGTCATCGACGGCAGCGCGCCGATGCGCGACGGGGACGCGGTGGTGTTCATGAACTTCCGCGCCGACCGTGCGCGCCAGCTGGGCGCGGCCTTCGTCGCGCCCGCCTTCGATGGCTTCGAGGCACGGCGCCCGGCGCTTGCGCGCTTCACCTGCCTCACCGAGTACGACGCCATGCTGCCGGCGCCGCTGGCCTTCCCGCCCGACGACCTGCGCAACACGCTGGGCGAAGTGCTGGGCAGCGCCGGGCTCACCCAGCTGCGCATCGCCGAGACCGAGAAGTACGCGCACGTCACCTTCTTCTTCAACGGCGGTCGCGAGACCCCGTTCCCGGGCGAGGAGCGGATCCTCGTGCCCAGCCCGCAGGTCGCCACCTATGACCTGCAGCCGGAAATGAGCTGCCCGGAAGTGACCGCGAAGCTGGTGGCCGCGATCGAGGCCGAGCGCTTCGACGCGGTGGTCTGCAACTTCGCCAATCCCGACATGGTGGGCCATACCGGCGACCTGCAGGCCGCGATCAGGGCGGTGGAAGCCGTGGACCGCGCGCTGGGCGAAGTGGCCGCCGCGGTCGCCGCGAAGGGTGGCGAACTGCTGGTGACCGCCGACCACGGCAATGTCGAGATGATGCGCGACCCGGAGACCGGGCAGCCGCATACCTCGCACACCGTGGGCCCGGTGGACCTGATCTACGTCGGCAACCGCCCGGCCGCGGTGCTGCGTAGTGGCGGTGCGCTGCGCGACCTGGCACCCACCATGCTCGACCTGCTTGGCGTTCCGAAGCCGGCGGAGATGACCGGCCGCAGCCTGCTGGCGTGAGCCGCGTGGCGGCTCCAGCACGCCGCCCCCTGCGTGCGCCGGCACGCATGGCGCTGGCCACGCTGCTGGCGGCGGCCCTGTTGCTGCCCGCGGGGGCGCTGCAGGCGCAGGACAGCCGCGAGGCGCAACGCAGGCTCGAGCGCGTCAAGCGCGAACTGGGCCAGGTGGGCCGCGAGCGTCGCGAACTGGAAGGCCAGCGCGGTGCCGCCAGCCGCGCGCTGCGCGAGGCCGACGAGCGCGTCAACCGCAATGCGCGCGAACTGGCCGCGACCGAAGCCGCCCTGGCACGCCAGCAGGAGGAACTGGCCGCGCTGGAGGCGCGCCGCGATGCCGCCGCCGAAGGGCTGTCCGCGCAGCGCGCCGAACTTGCGGCGCTCTTGCGTGCGGCCTACACCGTCGGTGGCCAGGCGCCGCTGAAGCTGATGCTCTCGCAGGACGACGTCGCCGCGGCCAACCGCAGCCTGGCCTACCACGGCTATCTGCAGCGCGGCCGCAGCGCGCGCATCGCCGAGCTGGCCGCGGAGCTGTCCGGCCTGGAAGAGATGGAACAGCGGATCGTGGCCGAGCGCGAAGCCCTGGCCACCACCCGCGAGCGCCAGAAGGCGCAGGTCGCGGCGCTCGAGCAGGAGCGCGCCGGACGCGCGAAGGCGGTCGCCGAGCTCGACAGCCGCTATCGCGACCGCAGCGCGCGCGAGAAGGCGCTCGGCGCCGACGCGAAGTCGCTCGAAGGCCTGCTCGCGCGCCTGCGCGAAGCCGCGCG
>DATBUS010000012.1:0-14920 GCA_036515815.1 Luteimonas sp. | reverse complement strand
AGCGAGAGCACGATGATCTCGGCCGACAGGATGAAGTCGGTGCGCACCGCGCCGCGGATCTTCTTCTTCTCGAGTTCGGCCGGGGTCTCGCCCGACGCGAGCACCGCGCGGGCCCGCGCCTCGGCGTCCGGCTTCTCGTGGCGGTGGAACAGCTTCTCCACCACCTTTTCGAAGCCCTCGTAGCAGAGATAGGCACCGCCCACCATCATCAGCGGCACCACCAGCACCGGCGCCAGCCAGCTGATCAACAGTGCCGCCGGCACCAGGATCAGCTTGTTCACCAGCGACCCCTTGAACACGCCCCAGACCACGGGCAGCTCGCGGTTGGCCTTGACGCCCGCGACCTGCTGCGCGTTGAGCGCAAGGTCGTCACCGATGACGCCGGCGGTCTTCTTGGCCGCCACCTTGGTCAGGACGGAGACGTCGTCGAGCAACGCCGCGATGTCATCGAGGAGGGTGAGCAGGGTCGCGCCGGCCATGGGGAATCCGCGGTGGGATGGGGCCGCGGATTGTCGCACCGGCGCCCGCGCACGCGCGACACACGCCCGTCACGGCGCAAAGAAAAACCCCGCCTCGCGGCGGGGTTCTTCGTGTCGCAGTGGAGCAGTGCAGCAGTGGCGCTGGATCAGAAATCCATGCCGCCCATGCCGCCCATGCCACCGCCGCCCGGCATCGCCGGCTCTTCCTTCTTGGGAAGCTCGGCCACCATCGCCTCGGTGGTGATCATCAGGCCGGCGATCGACGCCGCGTTCTGCAGCGCGGTGCGGGTCACCTTGGTCGGATCCAGGATGCCGAACTCGACCATGTCGCCGTATTCGCCGTTGGCGGCGTTGTAGCCGAAGTTGCCCGAGCCGTCCTTCACCTTGTTGAGGATGACCGAAGGCTCCTCGCCGGCGTTGGTGACGATCTCGCGCAGCGGGGCTTCCATGGCGCGCAGGGCGATCTGGATGCCGTGGTTCTGGTCCTCGTTGGCACCCTTCAGGTTCTCGATCGCGGTCTTGGCGCGCAGCAGGGCCACGCCGCCACCGGGGACGATGCCCTCTTCGACCGCCGCACGGGTGGCGTGCAGGGCGTCTTCGACGCGCGCCTTCTTCTCCTTCATCTCGACTTCGGTGGCCGCACCGACCTTGATGACGGCCACGCCGCCGGCCAGCTTGGCCACGCGCTCCTGCAGCTTCTCGCGGTCGTAGTCGGAGGAGGTCTCCTCGATCTGCGCCTTGATCTGCTTGATGCGGCCTTCGATGCCGCTGGTCTCGCCAGCGCCGTCGATGATGGTGGTGTTCTCCTTCGAGACCTGCACCTTCTTCGCGCGGCCGAGGTCGTTGATCGTCGCCTTCTCGAGCGTCAGGCCGACCTCCTCGGAGATCACCGTGCCGCCGGTGAGGATCGCCATGTCCTCGAGCATCGCCTTGCGACGGTCACCGAAGCCCGGGGCCTTGACGGCGCAGACCTTCACGATGCCGCGGATGGTGTTCACCACGAGCGTCGCCAGGGCCTCGCCCTCGACTTCCTCGGCGATGATCAGCAGCGGCTTGCCGGCCTTGGCCACGCCCTCGAGGACGGGCAGCAGGTCGCGGACGTTCGAGATCTTCTTGTCGTGCAGCAGGATGAAGGGATCATCCAGCTCGGCCGACATCGACTGCTGGTTGTTGATGAAGTACGGCGACAGGTAGCCGCGGTCGAACTGCATGCCCTCGACGACGTCGAGTTCGTTCTCCAGGCCCGAGCCTTCCTCGACCGTGATCACGCCTTCCTTGCCGACCTTGTCCATCGCCTGGGCGATCAGGTCGCCGATGTTGGCGTCGGAGTTGGCCGAGATGGTGCCGACCTGGGCGATTTCCTTGCTGGTGGACGACGGCTTGCTGATGTTCTTCAGCTCGGCCACGGCGGCGATGACCGCCTGGTCGATGCCGCGCTTGAGGTCCATCGGGTTCATGCCGGCGGCGACCGCCTTCATGCCCTCGCGGATGAAGGCCTGGGCCAGCACGGTCGCGGTGGTGGTGCCGTCACCGGCGTTGTCGGAGGTGCGCGAGGCGACTTCCTTCACCATCTGCGCGCCCATGTTCTCGAACTTGTCGGCCAGCTCGATCTCCTTGGCGACGGACACGCCGTCCTTGGTGATCGTGGGCGAACCGAAGCTCTTGTCGAGCACGACGTTGCGGCCCTTCGGGCCCAGGGTCGCCTTGACGGCGTTGGCGAGCACGTTGACGCCACGCACCATCTTGGCGCGCGCGTCCTCACCGAAGCGGATTTCCTTCGCGGACATGTGTATTACCTCGAATGTGGATCAGTTGGAATGTCGGGTCGAAAGCCCGGGATCGCAGGCGCTTCGGAGCGCTCAGCCGACGATGGCGAGGATGTCGTCCTCGCGCACGATCTTGTATTCGGTGCCTTCGTGCTTGTAGGCCGAGCCCGAGTACTGGCCGTAGATGACCTTGTCGCCGACCTTCACCTTGGGGGCGCGCAGGCTGCCGTTGTCCAGCGCCTTGCCCTCGCCGATGGCGACCACTTCGCCCTGGGTGGGCTTTTCCTTGGCGTTGTCGGGGATGACGATGCCGCCGGCGGTCATCTGCTCGGCTTCGATCGGCTTGACCACCACGCGGTCATAGAGCGGCTTCAGGTTCATACAATCCTCACAAGTGATTGATCTGGAACGTTCAAGGGGCAAATCGGTCGCGCATTCTGGCAGTCGGGCCTGCCGAGTGCCAGCGTGCGCGCCGCGAAAAACCCGGCGAACCGGGATGCCGGGGAGATGGGACCGTTCAACCGGAGTTCAAGGGCCCGCGCGAAAAAAAATTCCGGCCCGGGCGGGCCTCAGAAGCGCCAGGCGCCGACGAGCATCGTCTCGCCGTCGTTCGGGCTGTGCAGGCTGGCATTGGAAATGTGGCGGACCAGCAGCGAAAAGCGGTCCCAGCGCCAGCCGACGGTGGTGACGAACTGCGGATCGCCCGAGAGCGCGTCGGTCTCGCCTTCCTGCGCGCCGATGGCCGCGCCCAGGGTGAGGCCGTTGTCGGTGCGCTCGTAGCGCAGGCCCACGTAGCCGACCCAGACGTCGTCGGTGAGGTCCCGGCCCGCGATGGGGCGCCGGCCATCGACATAGACCAGCCCGGTCTCGGCCAGCAGCACGGCATTGTCGAGCTGGCGCAGCTCCGGCAACCAGGCCGCGGAGGCGACCCGGGTGAATTCGCGGTTGGTGGTGCCGGACGCACCGGCAGCGACCTCGACGTTGGCGTCGGCCGACGCCGCGAGGGGGACGGACGCCAGGATCAGCGCCGCCAGCCCGGCGCGCAACGCAGGGCGCGGGGAGACATGCATGGGGGGTCTACCTTCGAATGAATGGGGGAGGTCGCAGGCGCAAGGATACGGGCGGGCCGTCGCGCCGGCGTGCAGGCACGCGGGAAACAGCCTCCCGTGTCTGGCAACGGTCACATCGCGCGGGTAGATTGCGCGGTCCAACACGGGGAGAAACCGATGCGTCCTGAGCGCTCCACACTGTTCTGCGCGATCACACTTGCGGTCGCCGCCACGTTCCCGGCGCAAGCCGAGGTCTTCATCAACGAGATCCACTATGACAACGCCGGCGCCGACGTCGGCGAGGCCATCGAGGTCGTGGGCAGCGCCGGCGAAGACCTGACCGGCTACCAGCTGGTCCTCTACAACGGCAGCAACAACCAGACCTATTCCACCACCGCCCTGCCCGCCGGCAACCCCGTGACCTGCGGCGGCAATGTCCGCATCGCGACCGTCAACTACCCGGTCGACGGCCTGCAGAACGGTTCGCCCGACGGCGTCGCCCTGGTCGACCCCCAGGGGAACGTGGTCGAGTTCCTGAGCTACGAGGGCACGATGACCGCGGCCAACGGCCCGGCCGCCGGGATGACCAGCGTCGATATCGGCGTGTCCGAGCCCAACAACACGCCGGTCGGCACGTCGCTGCAGCTGCGCGGCGACGGCAACGTGGCCGCCGACTTCACCTGGGCCGGGTCCGCCACCGCCACCTTCGGCACCTGCAACAACGAACAGACCTTCGGCGAGCCGGGCAATGCCGCGCCGCGCGTGGTCTCGACCTTCCCGGTCGACGGCGCCAACGACTTCCCCTACGCGGCCGACCTCAGCGTGACCTTCAGCGAGCCGGTGGTGGCGAGCCCGGGCGCGTTCACCCTGTCCTGCAACGGCATGGCCCGCCGCCGCGCGCCCGCGCTCGACCACGTCCGGGAGGCCACCACGTTCAGCCTGACCCCGGCCGCGCCGCTGCTTCCGGGCCAGGCCTGCACGCTGCACATCGATGCCGACCGCATCGCCGACCTCGACGACTCCGCGCCCGAAGCCGACACCAGCATCGCCTTCCAGGTGAAGCCGGCCGATGGCGGCGGCAGCCAGCCCGGCGAGTACTACGGCCGCGTGAACGACTCCAGCCCCGGCCAGCTGCGCTGCTCGCTGCACGAGACGATCCGCGGGCACGTCGCGTATCCGTACAGCGGCAGCGGCACCAACACCTGGACCATCCTCGAAATCGCCGACGAGGATCCGAACGATCCGGGCAAGATCCTCGACGTGTACCGCAACCGCAGCTACACGAAGGGCAGTGACCGTGCCGGCAGCGGTGGCAGCAACAAGTACAACCGCGAGCACACCTGGCCGAACTCGCTGGGCTTCCCCAGCAACAGCCGCGACGGCCTGCCGAACGCGCCCTACACCGACACCCACATGCTCTACCTGAGCGACGAGGGCTACAACTCCAACCGCGGCAACATGCCCTTCGCCAATTGCGAAGGCGGCTGCACGGAGCGCCCGACCGAGGCCAACAACGGCCGTGGTGGCGGCAGCGGGACCTATCCGGGCAATTCCAACTGGTACCGCGGCCCGAACGGCAACACCGGTTCGTTCGAGGTCTGGGGCGACCGCAAGGGCGACATGGCGCGCGCCGTCATGTACATGGCCATCCGCTACGAGGGCGGCCAGCACCCGACCACCGGCCAGCAGGAACCGGACCTCGAGCTCACCGACAACCGCAACCTGATCGTCGGCACCAGCTCGCTGGACGGCCCGGCCTACATGGGCCTGCTCTCGACGCTGATCGAGTGGCACCTGGCCGACCCGCCGGATGACGCCGAACGCGCCCGCAATGAAGTGATCTTCGGCTTCCAGGGCAACCGCAATCCCTTCATCGACCATCCGGAGTGGGCCACCCAGGCGCTGTTCACCTCGACCAGCCCGGCCACCTGCGAACTGGCGACCCCGAAGCCGGCCCCGCCGCGCAACAGGCTCAAGCTGCGCTGAGCCGGGTCCACGCAAGCTGTACCAGGGAGGGCGCCGGGACACCGGCGCCCTTTTCCCTGGCGGGCGTCCTCGCCGCTGGTGCCGCCATCCGCACCGGGCGTCTACCCTGTCACGCCACCTGCCGATTCCGCCATGACCGTCCTGCTCTGCCACTGCACCTGTCCGGACGAGGACACCGCGACCGCCATCGCGGACGCCCTGGTCGCCGAACGCCTTGCCGCCTGCGTCAGCCTGCAGCCGGGCCTCACCTCGATCTATCGCTGGCAGGGCCGTGTGGAACGCGCCCGGGAGGTGCTGCTGGCCATCAAGACCACCCGCGCGCGCCTGCCGGCGCTGGTGGAGCGGATCCGCGCGCTGCACCCCCATGAACTGCCGGAGGTCCTCGCCTTCGAGGCGGCCGGCGGCCTGGAGCCCTGGCTGCGCTGGGTCGAGTCGGAGGCCGCGCCAGCGCCGGAGTGACGCGCTCGGCTACCCTAGGGCGCCCCCTCCTCCGCGCCGCATCGCCTTGAACCTGCAGTCCCCCGTCCTCCGCGGCACCCTGCCGATCCGCCTCGCACTGTCCGCCCTCGCCGCAAGGGCCCGTGGGGCCACGTGGTTCGCCGCCCTGTCGCTGGCTGCCGGCCTGATGCTGGCCCCGCCGGCGGCGATTGCGATCGATCCCGACGACCTGCTGCCGGTGGACGAGGCCTTCGTGCTGCGCGCCGAGGCCACTGCGCCGGACCGCATCGAAATCGACTGGGCGATCGCCGACGGCTACTACCTGTATCGCCATCGCATGGGCGCCGAACCGGTGGACGCCGGCTTCCGCGCGGATCCGGCCGGACTGCAGCTGCCCGCCGGCAAGCGCCATACCGATGAATTCTTCGGCGAGGTCGAAACCTACCGGGGCCGCGTGCGCGCGGTCCTGCCCGGCACCGCCGTCGCCAGGCAGGTGCAGGTCAAGGTGCGCTACCAGGGCTGCGCCGACCTCGGCATCTGCTATCCGCCGCAGACGCGCACCCTGACCGTGGCGCTGCCCGCCGCGTCCGGAGGCCAGGCGCGGAGCGGAGCCGGCGATGCGGGGTTCTCGACGCTCGGGCAGTCTCTGGGCAGCGGCCCCCGGCCCCTCGCCCTGCCCGGCGCAGCCGGCGCACTGCCCTTGCCCGAGGAGCAGGCCTTCGGTTTCGAGGCCATCGCCGATGGCGGCGATACCATCCTGATGCGCCTCACCCCGGCGCCCGGCTACTACATCTATCGCGACCGCAGCAGCTTCCGGCTCGACGCCGATGGCATCAGCGCGGGGACCCCGCGCTGGCCGCGCGGCACCGACCACCACGACGAATACTTCGGCCAGGTGGTGGTGTATTTCGACCAGGTCGACGTCCCGCTGCCGCTGGTCCGGCGCCATGCCGAGCCACGCGAGGCGACGCTGACGGCCACGTTCCAGGGCTGCCAGGCCGACGGCATCTGCTATCCGCCGATGACGCGCCGGGTGCGGGTGTCGCTGCCGGCGGGAAGCGCGGGCGCGCAAGGCGCTACGCCCGAGCGGGATCCCACGGCGGGGTCGCCGCGCGAGGCCGGTCGGGACGCGTCTCCAGGCAGTGCCTCCGCGGGTCCGGACGGCGGGGCCGGCATCGCCGTGGTTCCCGGCGAGGGAACCGGCTCGCCTGGAGGCGCCGGGGCGGAAGGCGCCCCAGATGCGGCACCCGGCGACCTGGCAGACCGGACCAGCGCCGACCCTGCCGGCGACGCTGGCTCCGCCACGAACGGTGCCGCGGGTACGTCCACCGACGCCAGCATGGACAACTCCGTGCGCAGCACGCCGCCTGCCGCCGCGGGCGGCGGACTGGCGCTGGCCCTGTTGCTCGCACTGGCCGGCGGCATCCTGCTCAACGTGATGCCCTGCGTCCTGCCGATCCTCTCGCTGAAGGTGCTCGGCCTGGCCCAGGGTGGCGGCGAGCGCTCCCGCGCGCGCCGCCATGCGCTCTGGTACACGGCCGGCGTGCTGGCCGCCTTCGCGGTGATCGGCCTGGCCGTGCTCGGCCTGCGCGCGGCCGGCCAGGCGCTGGGCTGGGGCTTCCAGCTGCAACAGCCCGGGTTCGTCGCCGCGCTCGTGCTGCTCATGGCGGCGGTCGGCCTCAGCCTGTCGGGCGTCTTCAGCGTGGGCGGCAGTGCCAACCTCGGCCAGGGGCTGGCCGCCCGCACCGGCCCAGTGGGCGACTTCTTCACCGGCGTCCTGGCCTGCGTGGTGGCCAGTCCCTGCATCGCTCCCTTCATGGGAGGCGCGCTGGCGTATGCGTTCGCCGCGTCGCCCGCGGCGGCGCTGCTGGTGTTCCTGGCGTTGGGCCTGGGCCTGGCCCTGCCCTTCCTCCTGATCGGATTCGTTCCGGCGCTGGCCGACCGCTTGCCGCGCCCCGGCCCCTGGATGGACACGCTGAAGCAGGTGCTGGCTTTCCCGATGTACCTCACCGCGATCTGGCTGGCCTGGGTGCTTGGCCGCCAGCGCGGCGTCGATGCCATGGCCCTGGTGGCGGCCGGCGTCGCGGTGATGGCGCTGGCCCTGTGGTGGCTGGAGCGCGCGCGCATGCGTGGTGGCTGGTTGCGCCGCCTGCCCGCGGTGGCACTGCTGGCGGTCGCACTGTCGTCGGCCTGGCTGGTCGGACGGATCCCGGCACCGGCCGCGGCTGCGACCTCCGGCGCACAGGGCACCGTGGCCTACTCGGCCAGCGCGCTGGGCGCGCTCCGCGCCGCGGGCACGCCGGTCTTCGTCAACATGACCGCCGACTGGTGCGTCACCTGCAAGGCCAACGAACGCAGCACGCTCTCCAGCGACGCCTTCCGCGACGCCCTGCAGCGCACCGGTACCACCTACATGGTCGGTGACTGGACCAACGTCGATCCGGAGATCAGCGCCTTCCTCGAGGCCCATCGCGCCGTCGGCGTGCCGCTCTACGTGGTGTATCCGCGCGGCGGCGGCGAGGGCGCAGTGCTGCCGGCCATCCTCGACCATGACACCGTGGTCACGGCACTCGAACGGGCGGCGCGCTGATGGGTACGAGGACGATCCTGCTCGCGGCGCTGGTGGCCGGCGTGCTGGGCGTGGTGGCCGGCCTGGCGGTGAACGGTCCGGGTCCGCTGCTGCGGACCGAACTCGGCCAGCGCGCGGTGCAGGGGGCGATGGACGCCGTTGCCCCGCCGCCTCCGGAAGGGGTGACGGTCGCCAGCCGCGGCGGTCCGGTCCCGGCGATCACCCTGCCGGACCTCGAAGGCAGGTCGCGCACCCTCCCGGATGACTTCGACGGCCGCCCGATCCTGGTCAACCTGTGGGCCAGCTGGTGCGGCCCCTGCATCGAGGAAATGCCCGAACTCGACCGCTATGCGGCGACGCAGGGCGA
The DNA here is from genome assembly GCA_036515815.1 of Luteimonas sp. GTDB lineage: Bacteria > Pseudomonadota > Gammaproteobacteria > Xanthomonadales > Xanthomonadaceae > Luteimonas. The sequence goes on along the minus strand of DATBUS010000012.1, from coordinate 6,266 downwards.
CTCCGGCGTGCAGGTGGTCGGCATCGCGCTCGACGACCAGGCCGCGGTGGAGGAATTCCTGCAGCGCATTCCGGTGCGTTACACCATCCTCATCGACGCCCCGGGTCCGCGCGACGCCGGCGTGCAGCTGGGCAACCCGCGCGGCGTCCTGCCCTACACGGCGCTGGTCTCGGCCGACGGTCGCCTGCTGAAGCAGCGCATCGGCCCCTTCGTGCATGGTGAGCTCGACGACTGGGCACGCCTCGAGGACTGATTCAAACGTCCGCTTAAAACGCGGCTTTCTGGCAAAACTTCGGCGATCTGGACAGTATCGGCGGCTTGGCGCAGACTGGCCGCCGTTTTTGCGCAGGCCCGCCGCCGCTCCCAATGGACCGCCTCCTCGTCCTCCACGGCCCCAACCTCAACCTGCTCGGGCAGCGCGAGCCGGAGATCTACGGCCGCGACACCCTGGCCGCGATCGACGCCGGCCTGCGCACGCGCGTCGAGGCGGCCGGCCTGGCGTTCGAGGGCCTGCAATCCAACGCCGAGCATGTGCTCGTCGACCGCGTCCAGGCCGCGGCCGCCGACGGCACCCGCTTCATGCTCGTCAACCCGGCCGCGTTCACCCACACGTCGGTGGCCCTGCGCGACGCACTGGCGGCGGTCGCCATCCCCTTCATCGAGGTGCACCTGTCCAACCCGCACGCCCGCGAGCCCTTCCGCCAGCAGAGCTATTTCAGCGACCTGGCCGTGGGCGTGGTCGCGGGATTCGGTGCCGCCAGCTACTTCCTCGCCCTGGACGCCGCGCTGGCCCGGCTCGCGCCGGCGTCCTGATCCCGTCCCGTTTCCATCGCCGGCGCACGCGCCCGGCACTACCCGAGAGGCCCGCATGGACCTGAGAAAAATCAAGAAGCTGATCGACCTGCTCGAGGATTCCAACCTCGCCGAAATCGAGATCAAGGAGGGCGAGGAGTCGGTCCGGCTGGCGCGCACGCCGCGCGGTTTCGCCCCCGTCCAGCAGGCGCAGCCGCAGTTCACCCCTGCCGCGGAAGCGGCGATGCCCATGCAGTCGCCGGTGCAGGCGGCCACGGGCGGGCGTCCGGCCGAACCCGCGGGCTCCTCGCTCCCGGATGGCCACGTGGTGCGCTCGCCGATGGTCGGCACGTTCTACGCCTCGCCGGCACCGGACAAGCCGCCGTTCGTGACCGTGGGCCAGACCGTCAATGCCGGCGATACGCTGGCCATCGTGGAAGCGATGAAGATGTTCAACCCGATCGAGGCCGACGTCGCCGGCACCGTGCTCGCGATCGTCGGCGAGAGCGGGCAGCCGGTCGAGTTCGACCAGCCGCTGTTCGTGATCGGCTGAGGCGGCGGCGATGCTGGACAAGGTCGTCATCGCCAACCGCGGCGAGATCGCGCTGCGCATCCTGCGCGCCTGCCACGCGCTGGGCATCCGCACGGTCGCGGTGCATTCCACCGTCGACCGCAACCTCAAGCACGTCGGCATGGCCGACGAGTCGGTGTGCATCGGCCCGGCACCGTCGCCGCAGAGCTACCTGGACATGGCGAGCATCATCGCCGCGGCCGAGGTCACCGACGCCCAGGCCATCCATCCGGGCTACGGCTTCCTGGCCGAGAACGCGGACTTCGCCGAGCGCGTGGAGCAGTCGGGCTTCGTCTTCATCGGCCCGAAGGCCGACACCATCCGCATGATGGGCGACAAGGTCGAGGCCATCCGCGCCATGAAGGAGGCCGGTGTCCCCTGCGTGCCCGGCTCCGGCGGCCCGCTGGGCGACGACCCGGCCGAGAACGTGCGCATCGCCCGCGAGATCGGCTATCCGGTGATCGTGAAGGCCTCGGGTGGCGGCGGCGGCCGCGGCATGCGCGTGGTGCACTCCGAGGCCGCGCTCGTGAACGCCATCGCGACCACGAAGCAGGAGGCCAAGGCGGCTTTCGGCAACGACATGGTCTACATGGAGAAGTTCCTCGAGAACCCGCGCCATATCGAGATCCAGGTGCTGGCCGATGGCCAGGGCAACGCCATCCACCTGGGCGAGCGCGACTGCTCGATGCAGCGCCGCCACCAGAAGGTGGTGGAGGAAGCACCCGCGCCGGGCATCACCCCGGAGATGCGCGAGGAGATCGGCCGCGTCTGCGTCGAGGCCTGCCTGCGCATCGGCTACCGCGGTGCCGGTACGTTCGAGTTCCTGTTCGAGGACGGACGCTTCTATTTCATCGAGATGAACACGCGCATCCAGGTCGAACACCCGGTCACCGAGATGGTCACCGGCATCGACCTGATCCGCGAGCAGCTGATGATCGCCGCCGGGCGGCCGCTGTCGATCCGCCAGGAGGACGTGGTGCTGCGCGGCCACGCCATCGAGTGCCGCATCAACGCCGAGGACCCGGAGAGCTTCCTGCCCTGCCCCGGACGCATCGAGCACTTCCACGCCCCGGGCGGCCCCGGCGTGCGCGTCGACAGCCACGTCTACGAGGGCTACACCGTCCCGCCCAACTACGACTCGATGATCGGCAAGCTGATCGTGCATGGCGCCGACCGCGAGCAGGCCATCTGCCGGATGCGGGTGGCGCTGAGCGAGATGGTGATCGACGGCATCCGGACCAATATCCCGCTGCAGCAGCGGATCCTGGCCGACGCCGGCTTCGAGGACGGCGGCCGCAACATCCACTACCTCGAGAAGCGCCTGGCCGAACGCAAGGACAAGCCGATCTCCCTGGCCTGAACGGGGGGATCTCCCATTCCGTCCGCGGCAACCATGTGGCAGCGCGTCATGGTTGCCGCCCGGCACTCGCATATGCTCGGAACTCGCCGGGCACGGGGGCCGGCATCAACGACCATGGGAGAGAGGATCGATGCGTTATCGCAGGAACAGGCTCGCGACCGTCGTAGTGGGCGGCCTTCTGGTGTCGGCCGCGGCCGGCATCACCTTTGCACAGCCGCCCACCGCGGCCTCCGCGCCGAAAGGTGCACCCACCAACGGCGTCGAGCGCCCATGGAGCGCCGCTGGCGGCGACGTCGGCATCCGCTGGAACCATGACCTCGCCACTGACCTCGGCATGCGCATCGCACGGGGCGCGGCCGGGGGCCAGCGCGCTTCGGACGGATCCGAGCGCTTCGCGCTGCAGGACGGGCGCCAGCTGCAGTTCCTGGTCACCAATGGCTACGCCCGCGAGATGTCCGGCGGCGCCTTGCAGGCCAGCGGCGGCCATGTCATCCAGCTGAAGGATGGTCGCATCGACCTGCAGGGCTTCCGCCTGGTGCCGCGCCGCATGAAGCCCGGTGCCGAACCGGAATTCGACATCGTCGACGCCCAGGGCGTGGCCTGGTTCCACGTCGACCATGTGATGCACGAACTGCTCGACGATCCGCCGTCGCTGACCATCGGCTCGTCGGACATCCGCATCAGCGAGCGCCTGGCCGAACGCCTCGGCGCGCCGTACGCGGCCGGCATGGCGATCGCCGAGCTGCAGCTCGACGTGCCGGTGGTCGCGCGCGGCAGCGGCACGCTACGCCCGCAGGCCAACCACATCACCTGGGACGGCGACCCGGCACCGAACGGCGGCACCTACCGCAACGACATCTTCATGCTGAGCACCTACACCCAGTTCTCGCGCTGCCAGGGCTGCACCGGCAACAACGGCAGCGGCAACATGGTGATCACGCCTTCGGCCACGCTGAAGAACAATGTCAACGAAGGCGCTGCCCGGCCGACCGTCGCGAACGATCCGCTGGGCACCAGCACCGCGCTGTGGACGGCCAGCATCCCCTGGTACCAGAAGTTCACGTCCCCCTCGCCGCCGTACAACAACGACCAGCATCCCTACCTGATCTGGAACATGTACCGCACCAATCCGGACGGCAGCTTCGAGCAGATCGGCCGCTCCGGCGTGAAGCATGCCTACCTGACCACCAACGGCGGCTGCCTGGACAGCAACGACCACCACGGCCACGCACTTGGCCGGGGCTGCACCGACACCTATTCGGTGGGCAACAACGACTACACCCAGGGCATGACCTCGCGCGACGAGATCCTGCCGGCCTCGGGCCTCTGGGGCCGCTGCGGCTCGGTCTTCGATCCGGATTGCAACGGCGTGCAGAACACCTCGCCCGGCGACAGCTACAGCTACCGCATGCTGGTGAACGAGTCCCAGGTGTCGCCCACCGCGAACCCCGGGGCCAGCTACCTGTTCGAGTCCTGGTACGTGGCCCGTGCCGACGTGAACATCTACAACTCGATGTCGACGCGCGTGACCACGCCGTCGTGGACCGGCAATACCTGGAACATCGCGTCGAGCAACGAACGCCTGGGCTCGGCGATCGACCGCTGGTACGGCGAGGCGCGCCCGCCGTACGCCCCGCGCAACCCGCGCATGAACCCGTACAAGGATCGCAGGCACATCAGTGAGCTGGTGGCGAACGATTCCCGCGCCAAGCTGGCGGTCAAGGCCAGGCGCCTGTCGACCGGCGTGTGGGAATACCACTATGCGCTGATGAACTTCGAGTTCGCGTTCGCGATGACCGAAGGCACCACGCCCAACCTGCGCATCACTTCGACGCAGGGCTTCGATGCCTTCGCGCTCAACACCGACGCGGGCGCGGACATCACCGCCACCGTGTTCCGCGATGGCGACCTCGACGACGGCAACGACTGGGACTTCGAAGTCGGTGCCGACAGCGTGGAGTGGCGGGCCGGCGACGGCAGCCGCACGCTCGGCTGGGGCGAGCTGTATTCGTTCACCGTGCACTCGCGCCGGGGCCCGGTGAGCGGCACCGCCGTGCTCCGTGCCGACGGCACCGGCCGTGGCACCGCGTACGAAGTGGAAACGCTGGTCCCGGGTCGCTGACCCCGATGCGGCCGGCCCGGGGTGTCCCGGGCCGGCTGTCCGCGCTGCCGGTAACATGCGGGATTCCCCCGGCCGGTCGACGCGCGATGCCCTTCCTCGAACTCACCCTGCACTGCCGCGAATCCGAACAGCCGCGCTACGAGAATGCCCTCGACGATGTCGGCGCACTCGCGGTGACCATGCTCGATGCCAACGCCGGCACCAGCAATGAAGACGCCATCCTCGAACCCGGCGTGGGCGAAACCCCGCTGTGGGCCGCCATCACCCTGAGCGCGCTGTTCCCGCACGACGCCGACGCGCTGGTCCTGCTTGCCGCGCTGGAAAGCTTCGACCCGGGCCTCGACTGGAGCCGCGTGTCGTTCCGCAATGTCGAGGACCAGGACTGGGAACGGGCCTGGATGGACCAGTACGTGCCGCTGCGCTTCGGCACGCGGACCTGGATCGTGCCCTGGAACCACGAGCTGCCTGCGGAAGCCGGCGACGATGCCGCGGTGGTCCGGCTGGATCCGGGCCTGGCCTTCGGCTCGGGCACGCACCCCACGACGGCGCTCTGCCTGCGCTGGCTGGATGGACTCGCCGAAGACGGCCTGCTGGATGGCGTGGACGTGCTCGACTTCGGCTGCGGCAGCGGCATCCTGGCGCTGGCCGCGCTCAAGCTTGGCGCCGGCCACGCCACCGGCATCGACAACGATGCGCAGGCGCTGCAGGCGACCACCGACAACGCGGCGCGCAACGGCGTCGGCGGCCGGATGTCGGTACACGCTCCGGAGGACGCGCCGGCCGGCACCTGGCCGGTCGTGGTCGCCAACATCCTCGCCTCGGCCCTGGATGCGCTCGCCGACACCATCGCCGCGCGGGTCGCGCCCGGGGGTCGGCTGGCACTGTCCGGCATCCTCGATGGGCAACAGCAGCCGCTCCTCCAGCGCTATGGCCAATGGTTCGACAGCCTCCGGGTGGAGGTCGATGGTGACTGGGTTCGCATTGACGGCATCCGCCGCGGCTGACGGCGCCCGCGCGCGCATCCCGCGTGCTTGAATAGCCGCCATGTTCGTCAACTGCCCGTTCTGCCGCGGACTGGTCGCGACCGACCCGGTGACCGACCAGCCGCCGGAGCGCTGCCCGCGCTGCAGCGCACCGCTCCGGGAGTCCCCCGGGGCCGTGGCCGCGGTCGCGGTCCCGCCGGCGGATGCGACTGGCACGCACGATGCCGGGGCCAGTGCGGACGATGCGGCGCGCGTGGGGACCGGGTCCACCACGCATCCGGTCATTTCAATTGCCCACCTGCTGCAGCCCGGGCCCGGGTCAATCCTTCCGGCCGCGCAGCCCGAGGTGGCGGTGAGCGCATCGGCGCCCGCGCCAACGGCCGGCCCGGTCCAGGCGCCGAAGCCCGCGGCCGCAGGCGCCGACGGACCGGTCCCGGA
>DATBUS010000011.1:0-56793 GCA_036515815.1 Luteimonas sp. | reverse complement strand
ATTTCCGCACCTACCCGGGCAGCTACTTCACCGGTGACGGGTGTCGTCGCGACGAAGATGGCTATTACTGGATCACCGGCCGCGTCGATGACGTGATCAACGTGTCCGGCCACCGCATCGGCACGGCGGAAGTGGAAAGCGCACTGGTCTCGCACCCGAAGGTAGCCGAAGCGGCCGTGGTGGGCTTCCCGCACGAGATCAAGGGCCAGGGCATCTACGCCTATGTCACCCTGGTGGCTGGCGAACCGCAGACCGACGAACTGCTCAAGGAGCTGGTGGGCTGGGTGCGCAAGGAGATCGGCCCGATTGCCGCACCGGACCACCTGCAGTGGGCGCCGGGCCTGCCCAAGACCCGCTCGGGCAAGATCATGCGCCGCATCCTGCGCAAGATCGCCGAGAACGCGCCCGACCAGCTGGGCGACACCAGCACCCTGGCCGATCCGTCCGTGGTCGACGCCCTGCTGGGCAACCGCCGGGGCGCCTAGAGCCGCGTGGCCACCCTCCTGATCGCCGACGACCATCCGCTGTTCCGCGAGGCGCTGCGCGGTGCGGTCGCGCGCGTGCTGCCGGAGGCGACGCTGCGCGAGGCCGACAGCGTCGAGAAGCTCTATGCGCTGGTCGAGTCCGAACCCGACGCCGACCTGCTGCTGCTCGACCTCAACATGCCCGGCGCCCAGGGCTTCAGCGCGCTGGTGCACCTGCGCGGCCAGCACCCCGAGCTGCCGGTGGTCGTGGTGTCGGCCCGTGAGGAGCCTGCGGTGATGCGTCGTGCGCTCGACCATGGCGCGATGGGCTTCATTCCGAAGTCGGTGGATTCGGCCACGCTCGGGCAGGCCCTGTCCTGCGTGCTGGACGGCGACCGCTGGGTGCCGGCCGCCGCGCAGGCGGCGCCTGCGGCGGCAGCGGAGGAGCACGATGCCGCGCAGCGCGTGGCCGACCTCACGCCACAGCAGTTCCGCGTGCTTCAGATGCTGGGCGAAGGCCTGCTCAACAAGCAGATCGCGTTCCAGCTCGGCGTCTCGGAGGCCACGGTCAAGGCCCACATGACCGCGATCCTGCGCAAGCTCGGCGCCAGCAACCGCACCCAGGCGGTGCTGATCGCAGGCAAGCTGGCGCTGGAACCGGGTGCGGTCGTGCCGCAGCCCGACGAGGGCGACTGAGCCGCCTCAGCCGCCCGCCGCAGGGCGCGCGAGTACGTCGGCAGGCAGCACGGACATGACGTCCTCGATGATCCGCGGCAGCGTCGCTTCGCTGTAGCCGCGATGGACCGCGGCCACGCGGCCCTCGCGGTCGATGATGAACATGTTCGGCAGCGCCCTGACCCCGTAGCTGTCGTTGATCCGGCCGCGTTCATCCAGGACCCAGGTGAGGCGGAGCTCGCGATTGCCACGCACGAGCCCCAGGAAATCGCGTCGCGATTCCTTGTGGTTGACCGCGATGACCTCGAGCGCGTCGCGGCCGACCGCCTCCTGGAAGCGGCCAAGGATCGGCAGCTCCTTGAGGCAGGGTCCGCACCACGACGCCCAGAAGGTGAGGATGACCACCTTCCCGCGATAGTCGCGCAGATCGATGGCATCGCCGCCGAAGCGGGTGCCCAGGTCGAAAGGCGGAATCTCGCCCACCCGTGGCTGCGCCACCTCGGTGGCCGATGCCGGCGGGATGAAGGCGCAGGCCAGCAGTGCGGCGAGCACGCGTCGAAGCATGGATGTCCCCGGATCGATGTCCCCGCCAGCAGGCTAGCACCGGCGCCGCCTCAAGGCGCGTGTCCGGCCAGGTGCGGGCTGCGTTGCGCGGCGAGGAAGGCGCGCAGCGAGGCCGGCTTGATCGGCTTGGTCAGCACCCGGTAGCCGCGCGCGCGCGCTTCGCGCTTGACCTCGTCGCTGCCGTCGGCGGTCACCAGCGCACCCGGGACCCGCGGCCCGAGCCCACGCAGTGCGTCGAGGGTATCCAGCCCGTCCAGCCGGTCGTGCAGGTGGTAGTCCACCAGCAGGACGTCCGGCGACTCGGCCATCTTCCCCAGTGCCTCGTCCACGGTGCTGGCGCGCAGCACCTCGATCTTCCAGCGCCCGAGGAGGACCGCCATGCCGGCGAGGATGTCGGCATCGTTGTCCACGCACAGTACGCGCATGCCGTCGAGCGAATCCGGCAGGCGGCCATCGGGGAGCGCCGACGGGGCCGGCAGCGCATGCAGGGCGCGCGGCGCACGGATCGAGAACATGCTGCCGTGGCCGCTGCGCGAACGCACGTCCAGCGGATGTGCCAGCACGTTGGAGATTCGCTGGCAGATCGACAGGCCCAGGCCGAGGCCCTGCGCGTCCCAGCTGCCCGGGTGCTCGATGCGGAAGAACTCGTCGAAGATCTGCTGCAGGTGGTATTCGGGGATCCCGGGGCCGGTGTCCCAGACCTGGAGTTCGACGTGTTCGCCGCGCCTGCGGGCCGCCAGGACGATGCGGCCTTCGCGGGTGTAGCGCAGCGCGTTGGCCAGGAAGTTCTGGAGCACGCGGCGCAGCAGGCGGCGGTCGCTGCGCACCGGCAGCCGGCGGCCATGCACGCGCAGGTCGATGCCGCGCGCGGCGGCGAGTGGCGCGTACTGCGCGGCGAGATCGCCCAGGAGTTCGGCGGCGTCGAAATCCGACAGCTGCGGCTGCAGCGCGCCGGCATCCAGGCGCGAGACATCCAGCAGGCCTTCCAGCAGCTCCTCGGCGGCGCGCAGCGAGGTATCGACGCGCTCCGCCAGGTGGCGCTGCTCGGCGGCGGTGTCGCTCTCGCGCAGGGCGGAGGCGAACAGTCGCGCGGCATTGAGCGGCTGCAGGACGTCATGGCTCACCGCGGCCAGGAAGCGCGTGCGCGAGGCCTGCGCGGCTTCGGCCTCGCGGGTGCGCTCGGCCACGCGCTGCTCCAACGTCTCGTTCACCTCGCGCAGTTCGCGCTCGACGCGCTTGTATTCGGTCACGTCGCTGTAGCTGGTGACATAGCCGCCACCCGGCAGCGGCTGGCCGCGGATCTCGACCACCTGGCCGGTGGAGCGCACGCGCTCGAACACGTGCGGCGAGCCGGCGCGCATGTAGTCGATGCGCTTGGCGATCTCGGCCTCCACGTCCGGATGGCCGCCACCCAGCTCGCCGCGCAGGGCATTGAAGCGGATCAGGTCGGCCACCGGCCGGCCGACGTAGAGCATGCCTTCGGGATACTCGTACATTTCCTCGTAACGGCGGTTCCACGACACCAGGCGCATGTCGCGGTCGACCACGCTGACGCCCTGGTCCAGGTTGTCGAGCGTCGAGGACAGGATGGCGCGGTCGAAGCGCAGGTCGGGGCCGGCCTCGTCCAGCACGGCCACCACTTCGGCCACGTCCATGCCGGAACCCTTAAGCGCGCTGGTCATGACCAGGCGCGCGGAGGACGCGCCGATGGCGGCGGCCAGCAGGCGCTCGGTGAACTGCGCCCAGCTGCGGTCGGTGGGCATGCCCGGGTCGAGCTCGCGCCGGCTGGCGGCGGCATGGTCGGCGAAGGCGCGGCGCGCGGTGGTCTGGCCCACGATGCGGCCGGCGAGCGTGATCATGTCGCCCAGCTGGACCGTGGAGTGCGCGGCGCCGCTGCCGGCGGTGCGCTGCGCGGCGGTATAGGGGTCGAGGAAGGGCGCGGTGCGCAGGCGCTCCTCGAAGCTCGGGCGCCAGCGCGCCGACACCAGGAGCAGCGCGCCGATGTTGGCCAGCAGTGACCAGAACGTGCCGTGCGTGAGCGGGTCCCAGCCGGCCAGCCCGAACAGCTGGCGCGGCCGCAGCCAGTCGATGCCGAAGGGCCCCAGCACCAGCCACGCGTCATCGAACCAGCCGGCCTCGGTCAGCGTGGGTAGCAGCAGGGTGTAGATCCACATCGCGAAGCCCAGCAGCAGGCCGGCCTCCACGCCCTGGCGGCTGGCGCCGCGCCAGTACAGGCCCCCGATCAGGGCGGGCGCGAACTGCGCCACCGCGGCGAAGGACATGAGGCCGTAGGAGGCCAGCGTGGTATCGCTGCCGCTGACGCGGTAATAGCCCCAGGCCAGGGCGGCGAAGCAGATGATCGCCACGCGGCGGATCCACAACACCGTGGAGGCGACGTTGCCTCCATGCTGCTGCGCCCAGCCACGCGCGATCAGGGGCGGCATGATCAGGTCGTTGGAGACCATCGTCGCCAGTGCCACGCTCGACACGATCACCATGCCGGTGGCCGCCGAGAACCCGCCCACGTAGGCGAACAACGCCAGCATGTCCTGGCCCGCGGCCAGCGGCAGGGCCAGCACCAGGGTGTCGGCCGAGGCACCGGCGCCGGGACCCGGGCTCGTGCCCGACATCGCCAGGCCCGCCGCCGCGATCGGCAGCACCGCCAGCGACACCAGGGCCAGGTAGCCGCCGAACATCCAGCGCGCGCGGCGGATGTCGGCCGCGTCCATGCATTCCACCACCGCCACGTGGAACTGGCGCGGCAGGCAGATGATCGCGGTGAAGGCGAGAAGCGTCTGGCCGATGAAGCCCACCGGCGTGGCCTGGGTCACCAGCGTGCGCGTGGCCTCGGCCACGTTGAGCTGGTGGCCGGGAAACCAGGCCAGCGCGAACACGCCCACGAACACCAGCGCCAGCAGCTTGACCATCGACTCCAGCGCGATGGCCAGCATCATGCCCGGCCGGTGCTCGGTGGCATCGACCTGGCGGGTGCCGTACAGGATCGCGAAAAGCGCCATCAGCACCGCCACGTACAGCGCCGGGTCGCCCACGCTCGCCAGCAGCGGATCGCGCCCGCCCAGCACCTGCAGGCTGAGGGTCACCGCCTTGTACTGCAGTGCCAGGTAGGGCACCGCGGCGATCAGCGCGATCAGGGTGACCAGCCCGGCCAGCCGCTGCGCGCGGCCGTAGCGGGCCGCGATGAAGTCGGCGATCGAGACCGTGGCCTGGCTCTGCGCCACCAGCGCCAGGCGCTCGAGGATGCGCCAGCCGAACAGCAGCATCAGCAGCGGGCCGAGGTAGATGGCGAAATAGCCGATGCCGTTGCGCGCGGCCGAGCCGACTGCGCCGTAGAAGGTCCAGGACGAGCAGTACACCGCGAGCGACAGGCTGTAGACGACCGGCCGCAGCCATGTGCCCCCGGCGCGCATGTGCACCGGATGGCGGTCGCCCCACCAGGCCACCGCGAACAGCAGCGCGGCATAGCCCAGCGATACCAGCAGCAGGATCCAGCCTGGAAGCATTCGCCTTCCCCTCCCCCGGGGAAACAACCTGTCCAGCGAGGATAGCGTGCGCCATCGCGGCTGCAGCCGCTCCCACAGGGCCATGCCTGGCGCTCCCACTGGAGGCCCGTACCCGCTTCGACACGCGTTGGCCGCGTACACGCGGCGCGGACCCGGCTGGCGGCCGCCCACGAAAAAGCCCGCCTTGCGGCGGGCTTTCCGGGAACAGGGGAAGGCAGACCCTTACTTGATCTTGCCTTCCTTGTAGATCACGTGCTTCCGGACGACGGGATCGTACTTCTTGATCTCCATCTTGCCGGGGGTGTTCTTCTTGTTCTTGTCGGTGGTGTAGAAGTGGCCGGTGTTGGCCGAGGAGATCAGTCGGATCTTGTCGCGCTTGCTGGGCATGGTCGGTTCCTCAGATCTTCTCGCCGCGGGCACGCAGCTCGGCCAGGACCGAGTCGATGCCGTTCTTGTCGATGGTGCGCATGGCAGCCGTGGAAACGCGCAGCTTCACCCAGCGGTTCTCGCTGGCGACCCAGAACCGGCGCTCGTGCAGGTTGGGAAGGAAACGGCGGCGGGTCTTGTTGTTCGCGTGGGAGACGTTGTTACCCGTCTGCACGCCCTTGCCGGTGACCTGGCAAACTCGGGACATAACGCACCTCGATGGTGATTGGTGTTCCCCATGGCCTGGGGGACGGCGGCCCCGGCGTGCCCGTGTGGGCCAGCCATGCGATACGGGTCAGGGTCGCTGCCGGGCGTGGCGCCGGATCGCACTCCGGGCCGCCGGGGACACCCACGAAGGGCGAACGGACGCAGCGAGCCGGGCATTATGGGCCGAACCGGGCGCACCGGCAAGCCCGGAGGCTCAGCGCTTGCCGCGCAGGCGCTCCAGCACCCCGTCCAGGGTGTCGAGGTCGCTGTAATGGATCACCAGCTTGCCCCGGTTGCCGCGTCCGTGGGCGATGCTCACCCGGGCCGCCAGCGCCTCCGACAGTTCGGTTTCCAGCGCGACGATGTCGGCCTGGGGGCGGGCCTTGCTGCCGGCGTTCTTCTTCCTCGACGTGGTCGGGACCCGACCGGCGGCGAACTGCTGGGCACGGTGCTCCACCTCGCGCACCGACCAGCCGTGCTCGGCGGCGTCGGAGGCCAGGCGGCTGGCGAGGTCGGGCGACAGCGTCAGCAGCGCGCGTGCATGGCCCATCTCGAGCCGCCGCGCTTCCACCAGGGCGCGGATGGCCGGCGGCAGCTCGAGCAGGCGCAGCAGGTTCGATACCGCCGCGCGCGAGCGGCCAACGGCCTCGGCGGCCGCGGCATGGGTGAGGTCGAACTCGTCGATCAAACGCTGCAGGGCCTGCGCCTCCTCCAGCGGGTTCAGGTCCTCGCGCTGGATGTTCTCGATCAGCGCCATGGCCACGACCGTGCGGTCGTCGACCTCGCGCACCACCACCGGGACCTCGGCCAGCCCCGCCTCGCGCGAGGCGCGCCAGCGGCGCTCGCCGGCGATGATCTCGAAGGTGCGGTCGGGCAGCTGGCGCACCACGATCGGCTGGATCACGCCCTGGACGCGGATCGATTCGGCCAGCTCGGTCAGCTTGGCCGGGTCCATGTGGCGGCGTGGCTGGTACTTGCCGGGCGCCAGCGCGTCCACCGGCAGGGTGCGCAGGGTGTCGCCGGGGCGCGCTTCGAGCGCCGGCGCCTCCTCGGCGGCCTTGGGGCCGAGCAGTGCCTCGAGTCCACGGCCGAGGCCGCGCTTCTTCGCCGGGGCCGCCTTCTTGGCTGCGGTCATGCCGCCTTCTCCTTCTGTTCGCGCTCGCGCTGGCGGCGGATCATCTCGCCCGCCAGCCCCAGGTAGGCGATGGCGCCACGCGAGGTGCGGTCGTAGCCGACGATGCTCTGGCCATGGCTGGGCGCTTCGGCCAGGCGCACGTTGCGCGGCACGATGGTCCGGAACACCCTGTCGCCGAAATGCTCCACAAGCTCGGCCGAGACGGCGTTGGCCAGGTTGTTGCGCACGTCGAACATGGTGCGCAGAACGCCTTCGATCTCGAGCGCGGGGTTGACCTTCTGCTTCAGCGCGTCGATGGTCTGCAGCAGCGAGGTGAGGCCTTCCAGCGCGTAGTACTCGCATTGCATCGGCACCAGCACGCTGTCGGCGGCGGTGAGCGCGTTCAGCGTCAGCAGCGACAGCGCCGGCGGGCAGTCGATGATGATGTAGTCGTACTTCGGGCGCAGGGCGTCGAGCGCGCGCTTGAGCCGCTGTTCGCGGCCCTCGCTGTCCATCAGCTCGATCTCGGCGGCCGTGAGGTCGGTGTTGCCGGGCATCAGGTCGAAACCCTCCGGCGCGCGCACCACCGCGGCCGCGGCCTCCACGTCCTCCAGCAGCACGTCGCAGGTCGAGGCCGACAGCTCGCGCTTGTCCACGCCGCTGCCCATCGTGGCGTTGCCCTGCGCGTCGAGGTCGACCAGGAGTACGCGCTTGGGCGTCTGGGCCAGCGCGGAGGCGAGGTTCACCGCCGTCGTTGTCTTTCCGACGCCGCCTTTCTGGTTGGCGATGGCGATGATGCGGGCCATGGGCTCGGCTGCCTCGATGCAGGATGCGACGGGAATCCGGGCGGGCGGGAAAGGCTGGGAGCCGCGGCCGGATCGATGATTATGCCCCGTCGGGCGCCGACCGGCCCACCACCACCAGGTGCCGCTCGGCGGCAAGCCCGGGCACGGCCAGCGGATGGATCGACTCGACCGCCCAGCCGTCGGGAAGCGCGGCGATCTCGGCATCGGGACGTACGCCCTTCATGGCCAGGAGCCGCCCGCCCGGTGCCAGCAGGTGTGCACCCACGGCCAGGATGTCGCCCAGCGTGGCCATCGCGCGCGCGGTGATGGCGTCGAAGGCGGCGGGCATGTCCACCGCCTCGGCGCGGGATTCGGCCACGCGCGCATTCGCCAGGCCCAGCTGGCGGACCGCTTCGCGCAGGAACCGCGCCTTTTTCCCGTTCGACTCCACGAGGGTGACCTCGAGTTCGGGGCACGTGATCGCCAGCGGGATGCCGGGCAGGCCGGCACCGGTGCCCAGGTCGGCGAGGCGGCGGACGCCGGCCATGTGCGCGTGCATCGACAGCGAGTCGAGCAGGTGCAGCGTGACCATCTCGCCCGGATCGCGGATGGCGGTCAGGTTGTAGGTGCGGTTCCAGCGCGCGAGGAGGTCCAGGTAGCGGCGCAGCGGCGGCGACCGGGAGGCATCCAGGCCAAGCGTGGCCAGGCCGGCATCGAGCGTCGCATGGGGATCGTCAGGCATGGTCCTATTGTAGGGGCGCGGCGCAGTGCCTCAGGTCCAGCGCGTGCGCCACGCGACCGTGGCGAGGTAGTCGGGTGCCGGGCGGAAGCTGCGCAGTGTCCAGTCCGCGGGCCTTCCCAGCGCCGGGTCGCATTCGACCAGTGCCCAGTCGGCGTCGTGCAGCGCAAAGACGAGCCGGTGCAGCCCGAAGGACAGGCCCTGGCCATGGGCCTTCAGCACCGCCTCCTTGGCACACCACAGGCGGACGAAGGCGGCTTCGCGCATGTCGCCCGGCATCGCGGCCAGGGCCGCCGCTTCGGACGCGGCGAAGAAGCGGTTGGCCAGGACCTGCGCCTTCGGCCGCGGCCGCCGCACTTCCAGATCGATGCCCACTCGCAAGCCCTCGGCCAGGGCCATCAACAGGCCCTCGCCGCTGTGGCTCCAGCTGGCATCCCAGTCCGCATGCGGCGCGTCCAGGCAGGGCCGGCCCTGCGCGGTGCGGTGGATCGCCAGCGCATCGGCACGCGTATCCAGTTCGATGGCCAGCCATTCGCGTACCAGCGGTTCGGCGGCGTCGCCGTGCCGGTACGGCTGCCAGGCGCAACGGATGGGGCCCAGCTGGAGTTGGCCAGGCGCAAGCGGCATCGACGCGGTTCCTTTGGAGCGGGGCGGGTGGCCAGCGTAAAGTAAACGTTCCGGCGGGCATGCCTTCCGCCGGGACCACGGGGGGGCGCCGCCGCGCCCGGGAGGAGCGAAGCGCATGTCGGCAGTCATCAGCAGCACCGCGCCGGACCGGTCCGGCGGCGCTGCCACCACGTCACCGCTCGTGACCGGGCCCATCGACCGGCCGATCGCCTATGGCGATGGTGGGAGCGTTGCGCTGCAGGACTTCCTTGCGGAAGTGCGCGGCGTCGCCGCGCTGCTGCCCGACTGCCCGTTCGCGCTGAACCTGTGCGAGGACCGCTACCGCTTCCTGGTCGCGTTCGCCGCCGCGGCCATGCGCGGCCAGGTCACGCTGCTGCCGCCGTCGCGCACGCGTGCGGCGATCGACGAGGTCCGCTCGCACCACCCCGACAGCTACTGCCTGGGCGATGGCGACGCCTGCGGCTGCAGTGACATCGCCCCGCTGCCGCACTACCTGCGCCTGCCGGATGTCCTGCCGCGGCTCGGCGGCCACACGCCCCGGGTGCCGGACGATGCGGTCGTCGCGATCGGCTACACCTCGGGCAGCACCGGTGCGCCCAAGGCCAATCCCAAGGCCTGGGGCGGCTTCGCGGCCAGTACCGGCCAGAACATGGCCGCGCTCGAGGGCCTGCTGCCGGCCGCGGGCGGCACGGCGCACGTGGTCGCCACCGTGCCGCCCCAGCACATGTACGGGATGGAGATGTCGGTGCTGCTGCCCCTCGTGGGTGGCGTGGCCGTGCATGGCGCGCGCCCGTTCTTCCCGGTCGACATCGCCGCCGCGCTCGCCGCAGCCCCGGTGCCGCCGGTGCTGGTGACCACCCCGGTGCACCTGCGCGCGCTGGTGGAATCCGGGGTCGCATTGCCGCCCCTGGCAGGCATCGTCGCGTCGACCGCGCCGTTGCCGCAGATGCTGGCCGCGGCCGCCGAAGCGGCCTTCGGCTGCGAGGTTCGGGAGATGTTCGGCTCCACCGAGACATGCATCCTCGCCCGCCGCCGCACCGCCCGCGAGGACGCCTGGACGCTGCTCCCCGGTGTCGAACTGCAGCCGCAGCCCGATGGCACGCTGGTGCGCGCCGCCCACCTGCCTGCCGCGGTCGCCCTCGCCGACATCGTCGAACTGCTGCCCGGCAACCGCTTCCGCCTGTGCGGTCGCCAGTCGGACCTGCTCGAGATCGCCGGCAAGCGCGCCTCCCTGGGCGACCTCACGCATCGCCTGCTGGCCGTGCCGGGCGTGCGCGACGCGGCCCTCGTGCAGCTGGAGCCCGATAGCTGCGGGGTGCGTCGTCTGGCCGCGGTCGTGGTGGCTCCGGGCATGACCGAAGCCGCCGTGCGCGACGCACTGCGCGAAGCCGTCGACCCGGTATTCCTGCCGCGACCGCTGAGGATCGTCCCGGCGATGCCGCGCAACGAGACCGGCAAGCTGCCGCGGCGCGCACTGCTGGAGCTGCTGTCCGCTCTCTGAATGCGCCGCCCCCCTCCCTACGCAGCCATCACGGCAGCGTACCCAGACTGGCCCCGCGCCGATGGGGCGAATGCAAGGGAGACAACATGAACATCATCATCTGGTTGATCATTGGCGGCGTCGTCGGCTGGCTTGCGAGCATCATCATGAAGCGCGACGCGCAGCAGGGCATCCTGCTGAACATCATCGTCGGCATCGTGGGTGCCTTCATCGGTGGCTGGCTGATCGGGCCGCTGCTGGGCGCCGGTTCGATCAACGACGGCATCTCGGTGATGAGCTTCGTCGTCTCGCTGCTGGGCGCGATCATCCTGCTGGCGATCGTGAACCTGTTCAAGCGCGGCAGCGTGCGCTGAGTCGACGCGTCACTGCCCTGCGAAGGCCCGGCATCGTCCGGGCCTTCGCTGTTTCAGGGGGGATTTTTCCGGGGGTGTGCCTCAGGCCGTGGGCGCCAGCTGTACCCAGGCCGGCGCATGGTCGCTCGGCCGCTCCCAGGTCCGCGGCTCGCGGTCGATGCCGGCGGCCATCACGCCGGCGCGCAGCGCATCCGACACCAGGGTCAGGTCGATGCGCAGGCCGAGGTTGCGGCGGAACGCCGCCTGCCGGTAATCCCACCAGCTGAACACGCCGGCCTCGTCGCTGTGCAGGCGGAAGGCATCGTGGAGGCCCAGGTGGAGCAGCGCCTGCAGACCCGCGCGTTCATCGGCCGAGGTCAGGATGTGGCCGTCGTTCCACACCCCGGGGTCATGCACGTCGCGTGCGTCCGGTGCGATGTTGAAGTCGCCCAGCACCACCATCCGCGGATACCGCTGCAGCTCCCCGGCCAGCCAACCGCGCACCGCGGCCAGCCAGCGCAGCTTGTAGGCGTACTTGTCCGTGCCCACGGCCTGGCCGTTCACGACGTAGAGATTGACGATGCGCAGGTCGCCGACGGTGGCGGCCACCACGCGCTTCTGCTCGTCCTCGAAGCCGGGGATGCCGTACTGCACATCGTCGATGGCACGGTCGCGCGCGAGGATCGCCACGCCGTTGTAGGTCTTCTGGCCGCAGAACACGCTGCGGTAGCCGAGGGCGGCCAGGTCCGCATCGGGAAAGCGCGGGTCGTCGAGCTTGGTCTCCTGCAGGCCGACGATGTCCGGGCCAAACGCGGCCAGCCACTGCTGCAGGTGGGGCATGCGGACGTTGAGGGAGTTGACGTTCCAACTGGCGATCTTCATGCCGACATGATCGCGGGCCGGCCGGCGCGGGGCAAACGCTAGAATCCCCGCATGGCCAATATCCGACCCTTCCGCGGCACGCTGCCGACACTCGGCGCCCGCGTCTACGTGGACCCCGCCGCCACCGTCATCGGCGACGTGGCGATCGGCGACGACAGCTCGCTGTGGCCCGGCACCGTGGTCCGCGGCGACGTCAACCTGGTGCGTATCGGCGCGCGCTGCAACCTGCAGGACGGCACGATCGTGCACGTCAGCCACCGCGGCCCGCACTCGCGCATGGACGGCTATCCCACGCTGATCGGCGACGACGTGACCATCGGCCACGGCGCCATCGTGCACGCCTGCCGCATCGGCAATGCCGCGCTGATCGGCATGGGCGCCACGGTGATGGACGGCGTGGTGGTGGAAGACCACGGCTACGTCGGGGCCGGCGCGCTGGTGCCGCCCGGGAAGGTGGTGCGCAGCCGGGAGTTGTGGCTGGGCAATCCCGCCAGGATGGTGCGGGTGCTCGACGATGCTGCGGTCGAGGGCCTGCTGTACAGCGCCGCGCACTACGTGCGGTTGAAGGACGAGTACCTCGCCGAAGTGATTCCGGACACCGTCAGGTCGCAACCGCCCCTGTAGGAGCGGCCATGGCCGCGATTCGACGTGCCCGGGACGTGGCCCGCTAGTCCGCCGTCACCAGGTGCGAATGCGCCGCGCGCAGCTCACCGTAGACCTGGTCCGTCTCCGGGTGCACGCCATGCCAGCGCGCGAACGACAGTGCGGCCTGTTCCACCAGCATGCCCAGGCCATCCACCACGGCCCGGGCACCACTGGCACGTCCCCAGGCGAGGAAGGGCACGGCCGCTTCGCCATAGTTGAGGTCCACCGCCGCTGTCCGCCGCCCGATCAGGGAGCCCGGCAGCGGCGGCAGGCCATTGTTGCGGGCCGCCGAGGTCGCGTTGACGATCAGTTCGAACTCGCCCAGCGCGCCCAGGTCGTCGAGGTGCCGGGGATGCACGCGTCCGGGCTGCCCGAGCAGGTCGGCCAGGGCATCGGCGCGCGGGCTGCTGCGATTGACGACATAGAGGTCGCCGATGCCGGCATCGAGCAGGGCGGGTGCCACGCCCCGGGCCGCGCCGCCGGCCCCGATCAGCAGGGTGCGACGCGCGCGCAGGTCCAGCGCCTGGCGCCCGGTGAGGTCACGGACCAGGCCTTCGCCATCGGTGTTGTCGCCGTGCCAGTCGGCGCCGTTGCGCACCAGTGTGTTGACCGCACCGGCGCGGCGCGCGCGCGCGGTGACATCCGCGCAAAGCGCCAGGGCCTCTTCCTTCAGTGGCAGGGTGACATTGGCACCGGCGCCGCCCCGGGCCGCGAAGTCCGCCAGGCGCTGGCGGAAACTTCCGATATCCGCGTCGATGGCCTGGTAGTCGACGGCGATGCCCGCCTCCCGCCCGAAGGCGGCGTGGATGCGCGGCGACAGCGAATGCGCGACCGGGTGCCCGAACACTGCATAGTGCTTCATGACTGCCTCCCTTGGCCGGCGGTCTGCTGGCCGCCCGGCCAGTCTACGCCGGGGCCGGATGCGCGCGATGGCCGCGACCGATGCGGCCAGGTGCGCACTCGACCCGCATCACCCCTCGCGGATCCATCGCGCCGCATCCAGCGCGAAATACGTCAGCACGCCATCGGCACCCGCGCGCTTGAAACCGAGCAGCGCCTCCAGCGCGCAGGCGCGACCATCGAGCCAGCCATTGGCCTCGGCGGCCTTGAGCATCGCGTACTCCCCGCTCACCTGGTAGGCGAAGGTCGGCACGCCGAAGGTGTCCTTCACCCGGCGCACCACGTCGAGATAGGGCATGCCCGGCTTCACCATCACCATGTCGGCGCCCTCGTCGAGGTCGGCGGCGACTTCGCGCAGGGCCTCGTCGCTGTTGCCGGGGTCCATCTGGTAGGTGCGCTTGTCGGCCTTGCCCAGCGCCGTCGCGCTGCCGACCGCATCGCGGAAGGGCCCGTAGAAGCTCGACGCGTACTTGGCGGCGTAGGCCATGATGCGGGTGTGGATGTGGCCGTCCTCTTCCAGGGCCATCCGGATCGCGCCGATGCGACCGTCCATCATGTCGCTGGGCGCGACCACGTCGGCGCCGGCGCGCGCATGCGACAGCGCCTGCTTCACCAGTGCCTCCACGGTGACGTCGTTCTGCACGTAGCCGCGCGCGTCGACGATGCCGTCCTGGCCATGGCTGGTATAGGGGTCCAGCGCCACGTCGGTGATCACGCCGAGCTCGGGGAAGCGCGCCTTGAGCGCACGCACCGCGCGCTGGCAGAGGCCCTCGTCGTCCCAGGCCGCGCTGGCCTCGAGCGACTTCGCGTCCGGCGCGGTCACCGGGAACAGCGCCAGCGCCGGGATCCCCAGCGCGCAGGCGCGCTCGGCGTCGCGCAGCAGCTCGTCGATCGACAGGCGTTCGATGCCCGGCATCGACGGCACCGCGGCGCGGCCGGCGGGTTCGTGCACGAAGACGGGATAGATGAGGTCGTCGACGGTCAGCGTGTGCTCGCGCATCAGGCGGCGCGAGAACGCGTCGCGACGCATGCGTCGGAAGCGGGTGTCTGGGTAGGTCATGGCGGCATTCTACGCCGCCGCCCGCGGCCCGGCCTGTCGCGGGGCCTGCATGAAAAAAGCCGGCGCCACGAGGGCGCCGGCCTGGCTTACGACGCGATGTTCAGCGCTTGGTGCAGAGGGTGACCGCCGTGGTCTTGGCCCTCGGCACGAAGCCCAGCTCGCGCAGGTGGTTCACGAACGGGGCCACGCAGCTGCGGTAAGCGGCGGTCCCGCCGCCGTGCGTGTCACGACACAGGGCGTCGGCGGCCTGCAGGTTGGCGCCGCCGATCAGGCCCGGGCCTTCCAGCACCGGCACGCCGGTGTCGCAGGTCCCACCCCGGGTGGTGGCGTTGCCACTGTTCACCGTCCAGCCCAGGTCCTCGTACAGGGCCGGGGTCAGGTCGAGGCGCAGGTTGCCGTCCAGGTCCTGGTTGATCGACGGCTCCATGAGCGCATTCGGCGAATGGCTGATGTCGAAGTGCGAGAACGTGGAACCGGTGGCCAGCGTCGCCGGCGAGTACAGCTTGGCGCGGCCCTGGTCGTCGGTGCCGGCGTAGGTGCCTTCGATCTCCTCCAGCGACACCGTCGAGCCGGCCGCGGCCTTCAGGGTGGCGCCATCCGCCTGCGAGACGCTGATCGTGGGCACGGTGGCCACGACCGTGGCGTCCTCGGCCATCTGGATCACGCCGGCGACGTTGTTGGCCACGATGACGCCGATGGCCCCGGCATCCTGGGCGTTCTTCGCCTTGATCTCGAAGGCGCAGGTGCCGCGGTCGACGACCGCGATCTTCCCGGCATAGGCATTGGCAGGCGACGCCGCGCAACCCTGCGAACCGGTGGAACCACTGCCATCGTTGACCACCACCAGCTGGCCGCTGAAGTTGGCCGGCGTCGCCGCCGCGCCGAACTCGGCGGTGCCGTACTCGAACTCGCTCGACCCCAGGGTCAGTGCCACCTTGGGCGCCAGCGCCATCGGCACCTGCGAATTCACGTTGGCGCCGGTCCACACCAGGCCGCCGGCCGTGGCCGCCGCGACGCGCTGGGCGTTGGTCATCTGCGGCCAGGCCTGGCCCGAGACGTTGTCGTAGACGAAGCTCGAATAGATGTCGGTGTAGCCCGCCGCGATCGGAGCGCCCGTGGGCAGGCTGTAGAAGCCCTGGAAGTTCAGGCCGTGGCCGATCTCGTGCATCACCACGTCGAGGAAGTTGATCTTCCCGGCCGGGGTATTGCCATCGAGGCCGTAGTACCAGCCCGAGCCTTCCATGCAGCCGGTGCTGCCGAGGTTGGCGTTGAAGTTGCTGTTGATCTCGTCCTCTTCGGGCTCGAGGTCCTCGCCGGCCAGGGCATTGGCAAGCGCGCCACCGTAGGCCACGTCCGGCAGGGCGTTGTCGAAGTCGCCGAAGATCTGGCGGGTACCGGCCGAGCCGAGCACGCCGCTGGTGGCGTCGCAGCTCAGGGCGGTGAACTGGGCGCGCACGTGGATGTCCACGTCGCTCTCGAGCACCGCGCCCCAGAGGTCGGCTGCGAACTGGTAGGCGATGCGGCGCTGTTCGCCGACGCTGGTGCCGGGATTTCCGCCCACCGGCGTGGCGGGCGTCGGATCGTTCAGGCCGACGTTCGGCGCGTTCATGTTGACCAGGACGATGTTCGCGGCGTCGGCACTGCCGATGGCGAAGGTGGACGCGGCGGCGAGGGCGCAGGCGAGGAGGGTCTTATTCACGGACGGCCTCCACGGTGCTGGCGGGCGCGGCATCGTCGTGGCCGTGGCTGATCACGATCGAGCCGTCCTCGAGCTGGCGGGCGGTGACGTGCGACATCAGTTCCTCCGGGACGTGCATCGACATCACGCCCCTCGAGTCGCGGCGCAGCGTGCGGCGCGCCTCGGCCACGGTCTTCGGACCCGGCTTGGCGATCGACATCGGATCGGCGGTACGGATGCGCGACGGCACCGCGACGCGCAGCTTGGCCTGTTCAGCGGCGGTCGGTGCGCGCAGGCGGCCGGTGGCCGGGTCGATGGCGACGGTGACGCCGGCGTAGGAGCCGGTGGCGGAGGCCTCATCGGCGACAGGTTCGGCCGCGAATGCGGTCGAGCCTGCGGCCAGGCCTGCAAGCAGGATCAGTGCGGAGCATTTCATCGGGTAAGTCCTCGAGACGAGACACCCGGAAGTCTTCGTGGCGGCGCCACGTCCCCCCCCCGGAGAGTGCCTGGAACATCATTGCGAATGGTTGGTGTTGCACGGGGCCGCGTCGCGCGGCCCCGATCCCGAGTCTGCAACGATTCCGTGCCCGCGCTCAATATTGCGCTGCAGCAGTACGTGCCCGCATGCTGGGGGGCTCAGCGCGGGGCGCGGCCGTGCACGCCATCGATCTCCACGGCCAGCTCGCGGCGGCAGATCGCGGCATGCAGGAGGAGCCGCGGAACCGCGTCTCCGAAACGCCGCTCCAGTGCTTCCGCCACCAGCGGCAGGTCGCCACGGTCGCGCACGTATACCTTGAGCCGCGTACCCGCGCCGAAGTGCGCAGGCAGCGACGTGTCATGCGTGCGCGCGGCCCCGACCAGCGCATCGAAATTGTTGAAGGTCTCGTCGAGCTGCGCCTGCAGCTCGCCCTCGTGCATCGACGTGTGGCCGACGATCGACGCCGTGCCGGACAGCAGTAGCGGCATCGCGCTTCCCGCCGGCGGCAGCATCGCGCGGGCGAAGCTGGGCGACTGCGGACCGTACTGGCGCGGGTAGCGGTAGGCGCTGATCTGCCGGGGATTCTCCACCGGCGTGCCCGCTGCGGACGAGGCCAGCCAGTACACCTGCACCACGCGTTCGCCGTCGCAGCGCCCGATCGCGGTCGCGGCCGGGAGGTTGCGTACGTCGAAGTCGCCGAGACCCTGCGCGCGGCCCACGCAGAACGCACGGTAGCGCTCGTCGTCGCCCTCGCCGAAGGTGATCGCGTCGACGTAGTTCCAGATCCGGAGCAGGTGCGGCGTGCGACTGCCGGTGGTGAAGTCGGCCAGGCGCGCGTACGCGCTGCGTGCGGCCGCCTGGACGTCGCCATCGTGCTCGGCGATCTCGATCGCGCCGAACATCAGTTCCCCGTCGCTGGCCCAGCGCACGCCGTCGTCGCAGCCGCGGACCACCGGCGCGTTCGCGTGCCAGACCTCGTACGGCGCATCGCCGTAGGGCTCCAGCGGGACCCGGAGATAGCGCGGGTCGTCGAGCGATGCCGGCGCTGCGGCGCCGAAACCGAACACGGCCAGCACGTCCTCGCCGTCGAGCAGGGATGCCGGGGCGTCCGCGTGGACGTACTCGACCGCGATCCGCGCCATCCTGCGCGCCCGGTCCGCCAGCTGACTGTTCATGCTTCGTCCGCCTGCAGGGTTTCGCCGCTGAAGCCGACGTGGGCCTGGCGCCGGCGGCGCAGCCCGTTGCGCAGCGAGCGCGGCAGCATCGCCAGCGAGGCCACGGCGTACAGCGCGCGGAACACGCGCAGGCGGCGACGGACACGCGGGTTGTCGAAGACATCCCCGGCAAGCATCGCGACCACCGCGTTCTCGACCTGGAAGACGTTCTTCGGGTTCGCGAACAGATGCCGCATGGCCGGGGAGGTGAAGCGGTAGATGAACCACTTGAACTCGTCGGTACCGGCATCGATGTGCCTGCGCAGGGCCTGCTGCAGCCGTGCCTCGTGCGCGGGCTCGCGCAATGCCGTATCCACCATGCCGGCGGCCTTCTCGGCGCCATGCATGGCCAGGAACACGCCCGAGGAGAACATCGGGTCGACGAAGCAGTAGGCATCGCCCACCAGCACCCAGCCCGGACCGGCCATCTCGCTGCATTCGTAGGCGTAGTTCCCCGTGGCGTGCACGCCGGCGCAACGGGTCGCGCCGGCCATGCGGCGCGCGACCTCGGGCACCGTCTGCAGCGTGCGCATCAGGAAGCCTTCGCTGTCACCGCGGCGGGTCTTCATGTAGTCCGGATAGCAGACCGCGCCGACGCTGGTGACGCCATCGGGCAGCGGGATCAGCCAGATCCAGCCGTGCGCGTGGCGGTAGATGCTGACGTTGCCGGCATCCGCGCCCTCGCGGCGCTCCACGCCATGGAAGTGGCTGAACACCGCGGCCGACTGGTGGCGCATGTTCTTGCACTTGATGCGGCGCTTGCCGCCGAGGAAGGCGTCACGGCCGCTGGCGTCGACGAGGTAGCGCGTGCGCCAGCTGCACGGACCGTCGGGTCCGTGCGCATGGACCAGGTGGCCGCCTCCGGGCGATGCCTCCACCGCGAGCACGCGCACGCATTGCCGGGCGTCGACGCCTTCGCCCGCGGCATGCTCGAACAGCACCCGGTCGAAGTCGGAGCGGCGCACCTGGAAGGCGTGGTCGCAGCGCATGTCGAGCGCGCGCTCGAAACGGAACACGTTGTAGCCGCCGGTGTCCGCGGGGAAGTCGGCGCCGTGCTTGCGCACGCCGATGGCCGCCACCTTGTCGAACGCACCCATGCGCTCGAGGATCGGCATGTTCATCGGCAGCAGCGACTCGCCGATGTGGAAGCGGGGATGCGCATCCTTTTCCAGCATCACCACGTTCCAGTCCCTGCGGGCGAGGAAGGTGGACGCCGTGCTCCCGGCCGGGCCGCCTCCGATCACGAGGACGTCGCAGTCCCGGGGCGGGGCGTGTATGGGGCTGTCTTCGGCGGGGCTGTGCATTTCGCGGCGTGCGGCGGCCGTGCGATCATCGGGGACGCGAATGATAGCGCGCGGCCGATCCCCGGCCGTCCTGCGACCGACTCGCGCCCACAGCCGCAATGGAAGCCGCCGCATGTCCACCCAGTCCGCCGCCGAACGTGAACTCGCCGAACTCCTGGTCGAGGCCCTGAACCTCGACGACGTCGATCCCGCCTCGATCGATCCGGAGGCGCCGCTCTTCAATGCCGGCCTGGGCCTGGACTCCATCGATGCGCTGGAACTGGCGCTGGCCGTGGGCAAGCGCTACGGCTTCCAGCTGCGTTCGGACAACGAGGAAAACCGCCGCATCTTCGCGTCCTTGCGTGCGCTGTCGGCGCACGTCGAAGCCAACCGCGCCTGACGCGCGGAGCCGGCCATGGGCCTGGCCCTCACCGTCGCGATGGGGGTGGCCTATGCGGTCCTGGCCCACCTGGCCAGCGCCACCCACGATGATCGCTACGCCTATGCCGCGCTGCTGTCGCTGGCGGCGATGATGCTTGCCGCCGGCCTGGTCGCGCGCCGCGCCTGGGCCTGGGTCGCGCTGCCGCTGTCGCTGGCCGCCTGCCACCTGCTGTACCGCGCGGGACAGGCGCAGCTGCCGCTGCTGCTGGTCCCGGTGGCCTTCGTCGCGGCGATCGCCTGGGTGTTCGCGCGCAGCCTGAAGGCACCGCGTGGCGCGCTGATCACGCGCATCGTGGCCGCGCTCGACGGGACGACCCCATCGACGCTCGCCCCCGAACTGGTGGCCTACAGCCGTGCGCTCACCGCGGCGTGGGCGGTCGCGCTGGCGGTGCTCGGGCTCGCCAACCTGGCGCTTGCGATGGTGGCCTCGCCGGGCGGCCTGCTGGCGAGCCTGGGCCTGCAGCCGCCGCTCACCATCACCCGCGAGCAGTGGTCGCTGTTCGCCAACATCCTCAACTACGGCATCGTCGGCGGCTTCTTCCTGGTCGAGTTCGCCTACCGCAAGCGCCGCTTCCCGGGCCGCTACAGCAGCTTCGCCGGCTTCCTGCGCCAGATGGCCGCGCTGGGCCCGGCGTTCTGGCGCGATTTCCTCCGCTGAACGGGAAGTGGCCGACAACCATTGGGTATGCTGCGCGGATGCATCAACACGTCGACAACATGGAGGAGGCCGAATCGGCCGCGCGACGGCTGGCCTGGGGCGTGCACAACGCCGTGGGCTTCGTGTTCACCCTCTTCTGGACCGCCGGCTGGATCAGCATTGCCCTGCTGGTGCTGCTGCTCACGCGCCGCCGCGACATCGCGCTGCGCATGGCCGCACGCTGCTGGGCGCCCGGCCTCCTCGGTGGTGCCGGTGCGCGCCTGGTGGTCGAGGGCGCCGACGCCATCGACTGGTCGCGTCCGCGCCTGCTCGTCTCCAACCACCAGTCGGTGATCGACATCTGCGCGCTGTTCCGCGCGGTGCCGGTGCCGCTGCATTTCCTGCTCAAGCAGGAGATGACGAAGGTCCCCTTCGTGGGCTGGTACGCACGTGCATGCGGCATGCTCTTCATCGAACGCGACAACCCGCGTGCGGGCCCGCGCCTGCGCCGCGAAGCCGCCGCGCTCCTGCAGGGCGGCCATACCCTGTGCCTGTTTCCCGAAGGCACGCGCAGCCGCACCGGGCTGGTGGCGCCGTTCAAGGGCGGTTCGTTCCAGTCGGCCATCGATGCCGGCGTCGAGGTGCTGCCGGTGGCGATCGAGGGCGCGGGCGATGTCCTGCCGCCCGAAGGCTTCCGCGTCCGTGCCGGCGTGATCACGGTGCGTTTCGGCACGCCGATCCCGACCGGGGGGACCTCGGGCGCAGTGGGCCGGCAGGCGCTTGCCGACGCCGCCCATGCGTCGGTGCTGGCGCTGTTGCGCCAGTCCGCCTGAGTACGCCTGCCACGCCATGGAGTTCGTCATCGGGCATTGCCATCCCTGCCTGCCGGGGCATTTTCCCGGCAGCCCGCTGGTGCCCGGGGTCGTGGTCCTCGACCATGTGCTGGCGGCGATCGAAGCCGGACATGGCCCGCTGGGACCCCTGCGCCTGCCGCAGGTGAAGTTCGTGGGCCCGCTGCTCCCGGGCCAGGAGGCGCGCGTGGAACTGGAGGGCGGCGCGCCACGCTGGCGTTTCCGCGTGCTGCACGACGATGCCGCGCATGGGCAGCGGCTGGTCGCATCCGGCGAGGTGGCGGTGGCATGACCGGCAGCTGGAAGCAGCGTCGCGAGGGCGGCGGCCTGTTCGCGATGTGGCTGCTGCGCACGGTCAGCCTGCGTGTCGGCCGCGGCGTCGCACGCGTGCTGCTGTATCCGATCACCGCCTACTTCCTGCTGCGGCGAGGCGAGGAGCGGCGCGATTCGCGTGCCTACCTGTCGCGCGTGTTCGGCCGTCCGGCGCGGCTGCGCGAGGTGGCGCGCCACATGCACACCTTCGCCGCCACCGTGCTCGACCGGGTGTTCCTGCTCGCGGGCGACACGCGCCGCTTCGACATCCGCGTCAGCGGCCTGGAGTCGCTGCACAGGGTGCTCGACCGCGGCCAGGGCGTGCTGGTGTTCGGCTCGCACCTGGGCAGCTTCGAGGTGCTGCGCGTGCTCGGCCGGCAACGTCCGGAGCAGAAGATCCGCGTGGTGCTCGACAAGGCGCATGGCGCGGCGGTCACGCGGATGCTCGATGCGCTCAACCCGGAGATCGCGGCCTCGGTGATCGATGCCTCGCAGGACGGGCCGGCGATCATGTTCGAGATCCAGAAGGCGGCCTCGGAAGGCGCGCTGGTCGCGCTGCTGGTGGACCGGACGCAGCCGGACGCGCCATCGATTGCCGTGCCTTTCCTCGGCGAGGAGGCGCCCTTCCCGGTCGCACCGTGGCTGCTTGCCGCGGTGCTGCAGGTGCCGGTGCAGCTGGCCTTCGGCATCTACCGGGGCGGCAACCGCTACGATCTCGCGTTCGAGCCGTTCAGCGACGGCATCGCGGTCCCGCGGCGCGAGCGCGCGGCGATGGTGCCGGCGCTCATCGCGCGTTATGCGGCCCGGCTCGAACATCACGTGCGCGATGCGCCGTACAACTGGTTCAACTTCTATGACTTCTGGGGCGACCGTGAGCACAGCCGAAGCCAGCAAGACCCGACGCCGCGGCCTGCCGCGCCTGCGCCGGTACGCCCCGCGGCGACTGGTGGCGATGCTGCTGTCGATGGCGCTGCTCCCGTGCGCCGCGCAGCCGGCGGCGGTTGATCCGGCCTGGATCCTCGAGCGGCTGGCGCGGCCGGCGTCGGTGAGCACGCCGTTCGTCGAGCTGCGTGGTTCGGCGATGCTGAAGGCACCGTTGCGCATCGAGGGCGAGTACGCGCGCCCGGACGCCGACACCCTGGTCCGCCGGGTGCGTGCGCCCTATGCCGAAACCACCACCATCCGCGCCGGCGAGGCCACGATCGCCCGGGAAGGGCGCCGTCCGCGCAGCTTCGCGCTGTCGCGCGCACCGGAACTGGCCGGCCTGCAGGCCAGCTTCGGCGCGCTGCTGGCCGGTGATGCCGAAGCGCTGGCACGCGACTATCGCATCACGTCGCAGGGCAGCCGCCAGGACTGGGTGCTGGTGCTGGCACCGCGCGACGCGCCGATGGCGGAGAGCGTGCGCGACATCACCCTGCGCGGGCGCGGCGCCGAGTTGCGCTGCATCGAGACCCGGCCGGTGGAGGGCGCGCTGCAGCGCACCCTGCTCGCCGGGGCCGCGCGCGCCGCGATCGCGGCCGGCGATGGCGCCGATGACGTGGCCCTGTGCCGCGAGCCGGTCGCCGCGGCAGGATGAGCCCGGCGCGTCGCACCCTGCTGGCGCTGCTGTGGCTGGCAGTGCTCCTGGTCGCGGGCTGGGCGATCGGCCAGCGCCTGGAACTCAGCGGCGACCTGCGCCGCTTCATGCCCGAACCGCGGACGCCCGCGCAACGCCTGCTGGTGGACGAGCTTGGCGACGGGCCGGGTTCGCGCCTGCTGCTGCTCTCGCTGTCGGGCGCGCCGGCGGACACGCTGGCGGAGCAGTCGCGCGTGATCACCGCCACGCTGGCCGTCGATCCCGACTTCGAGTTCGTCGCCAATGGCGCCGATGCGGGTCTGGACGCGGTGCCGGAATCGTTGCGCCCCTACCGCTACCTGCTGTCGCCGGCCCTGGACGGCCAGCGCCTGGACGCCGACTACCTCGCAACGCATCTCGAGGAGCGCCTGCAGGATCTCGGCTCGCCGATGGCCGGGCTGGTGGAACCGTTGCTGCCCTCGGATCCGACGCTCGAGATGCTGGCGCTGGCCGAGGCCTGGCTGCCGAAGGCCGCGCCGCAGCGCCGGCACGGGGTCTGGTTCGACAGCGCCGGCCGCGAGGCGCTGCTGCTGGCGCAGACACGCGCCGGTGGCTTCGATCCGAGCGCGCAGCAGCGTGCCTACGATGCGGTGCATGCGGCCTTCGCGGAGGCGTCGGGTGACAGCGGCGCGCGCCTGGGCATGACCGGCCCGGGTGCGTTCTCGGTCGAGATCGGCGGCCGCACCGCGCGCGAGGCGCAGTGGATCGGCACCATCGACAGCATCGCCCTGGTGCTGTTGCTGCTGGTGGCCTACCGCAGCTGGCGGGCGCCGCTGCTGGGCGTGCTGCCGCTGGCGACGGCGGGCCTGGCCGGACTGGGGGCGGTGGCACTGGTCTTCGAGGCGGTGCATGGGATCACCGTGGCCTTCGGCTTCACCCTGATCGGCGTGGTCCAGGACTATCCGATCCACTTCCTCAGCCAGCAGCGTGCGGGCATCAGTCCGCGCGACAACGTGCGCGCGCTGTGGCCGGCGCTCCTCACCGGGGTCGTCGCCACCTGCATCGCCTATCTCACCTTCATGTTCTCGGGCGTGGACGGCCTGCGGCAGCTGGCGGTGTTCACGATCTCGGCGCTCGCCGCGGCGGCGCTGGCGACGCGCTTCGGCTTGCCGGCGCTCGTCGACCCGGCGCCGCGCGACCTCGCCGGTTCGCCACGGTTGCAGGCCCTGTGGCGCGGCATCCAGCACCTGCCGCGGCCGCGCTGGTCGCTGCTGCTGGTCGCCGCGGCCTGCATCGCCGTGCTTGCCACCGTGCGCGGTCCGTTCTGGGAAAACGATCTGTCGAAGCTCACGCCGGTGCCGGAAGACGGCATGGCGCTCGACGCCCGCCTGCGCCAGGAACTGGGTGCGCCGGACGTGCGTTACGTCGCCGTGCTGCGCGGTGCCGATGCCGACGCCGCACTCGCCATGGCCGGGGCCCTGCATCCGCGGCTGGACGCACTCGTCGCCGAAGGCGCGCTCGATGGCTGGGACAGCGCGGCGCGCTACCTGCCGGCGGTGGCCACGCAACGCGCACGCCAGCAGGCGCTGCCCGAGCCGGAGGCACTGCGCCAGGCCCTCGGCGAGGCGGTGGCGGCCACGCCTTTCCGCGAGGATGCCTTCGCACCCTTCCTGGCCGATGTCGAGCGCGCACGCAACGCGGATCCGCTGCGCCCGTCCGATCTCGCCGGGACGCCGCTCGCGGCCACGGTCGAAGGCCTGCTGCTCGACGGCGGCGCCGGCGACGGTGCGATCGCGCTGGTGTCGCTCAGCGGACTGGACGATGTCGATGCCGTCGCGCGCGCGGTCGCCGACGGCGGCGGCGAGCTGATGGACATGAAGGTGGCCTCCGAATCGCTGGTGGCCGAGTACCGTGGCCGCGTACTCGCCGCGCTGGCGGCGGCGGCGCTGCTGCTTGCGGCCACGGTGTGGTTCTCGCTGCGCAGCCCCGGCCGCGTTGCCCGCGTGCTGTTGCCGATGGCGCTGACCACGCTGGTGATCCTGGCCGTGCTGCGCGGCTTCGGTGTCGAACTCAACCTCTTCCACCTGGTGGCATTGATCCTCGCGGCGGGCCTCGGCCTGGACTACGCGCTCTTCTTCGAGCACGCCGGCGACCGCCGCGACGACCAGCTGCGCACGCTGCATGCGGTGCTGGTCTGCAGCCTGATGACGCTGCTGGTGTTCAGCCTGCTGGCGTTGTCGTCGATTCCCGTGCTGCGCGCAATCGGCAGCACGGTGGCGATCGGCGTGTTCTGCAACTTCGTGCTGGCCTTGCTGGTCTCGCGGCACGACGCCGGGGATGCCGGTGCCGCGACCATCGCCACGGGACGCGCGCGATGATCGGGCGCGACGGAATCCTCGACCTCGTGCCCCACCAGGGCGCCATGTGCCTCTGGGACGAGGTGGTCGCGCACGACGCGGGGCGGATCGTCCTGTGTGCGCACAACCATCGCGATCCCGCGCATCCGCTCCGCAGTGGCGATCGACTGCACGCGGTGCATCTGTGCGAGTACGGCGCGCAGGCGATGGCGGTGCACGGCGGCCTGCGGGGGCGTGCGTCGGGCGGCGTGGTGCGCCCGGGCATGCTGGTCGCGCTGCGTGGCGTCGCGCTGCACGTCGCGCGCATCGACGACCTGCCCGGCGCGCTCGACGGCGAGGCCGAGCTGCTGATGGAAGGCGAGGCGAGCCAGCAGTACGCCTTCCGGATCCACCACGCAGGCGTGCTGCTGGCCGAGGGACGCGCGGCGGTGGTGCTGTCCGACCCGGCAGCGCTGCCACGATGAGGCGATAATCCCGTCATGGGCAAGGACACATCCACGGCGCGTCGCGCACTGGTCACCGGCGGCAGCGGCGACCTCGGCGGCGCGATCTGCCGCCAGCTCGCGGCCGACGGCCTGCATGTCATCGTGCATGCCAATGGCAACCGCGCACGGGCGGCCGGGGTGGTCGACGCCATCGTGGCCGCCGGCGGCAGAGCGGAGGCGGTGGCATTCGATGTCGCCGATGCCGACGCCACCGCGTCGGCGATCGCCGCGCTGCTCGAGCCCGGGCCGGTGCAGGTCGTGGTCAACAACGCCGGCATCCATGACGACGGACCGATGGCGGGCATGTCGCCGGAACAGTGGCGACGCGTCATCGATGTCTCGCTGCACGGCTTCTTCAACGTCACCCAGCCGCTGCTGCTGCCGATGGCGCGCGCGCGCTGGGGCCGCATCATCAGCGTGTCGAGCGTGGCGGCGGTGCTCGGCAATCGTGGCCAGGCCAACTACGCCGCCGCCAAGTCGGCGCTGCACGGCGCGTCCAGGTCGCTGGCACGGGAGATGGCCAGCCGCGGCATCACCGTCAACGTCGTCGCGCCGGGCGTGGTCGCGGGCCGGATGGCCGAGGCCGCGTTCCCGCCGGACGCGGTGAAGCAGATCGTGCCGGCCGGCCGCGCAGGCACGCCCGACGAGGTGGCCGCCGTGGTGCGCTTCCTGTGTTCGGAGGCCGCGAGCTACGTCACCGGGCAGGTCATCGGTGTCAACGGCGGCATGGGCTGAGCCTGTGCCCGTGTCGACGTCGAAGTTGCGGTGATCGACCCGGGCGGCCGCTGACACCGGGTTCATGCCACGGCGCGGATGATCCGGCCATCCACCGGAGGTGAACGCCATGACCCCGATCCGCATGCTCCGCATCGCCGCCGCCAGCAGCGTGCTGCTGCTGGCCGGCTGCGCGTCCTCCCACATCCTCACCGGTACGCCACGCCCGCCGATCGACCCGGCGCAGGTGCGCGTCTACTACGGTTCGCCGGGCGTGCCCTACGAGGAGATCGCCCTGCTGGAGACCTCCAGTGGTGCGTTCACCTACGGCGAGCAGAACAAGACCGATTCGGTGCTGCGCAAGCTGCGCGAGGAGGCCGCGTCCCTGGGCGCCAACGGCATCCTGTTCCAGGGCACGGCCGACGGCTACGGCGGTGGCGGCGTCAGCGTGGGCGCGGGCACCGGCCGCTTCGGCGGGCGCAGCTATACCAGCGGCGGGGTCGGGGTGAACATCAGTCCGCGCCAGAAGCAGGGCCGCGGCGTGGCGATCCACCTGGCCAACCCGCCGCCGGAGCATGCCGGCCCGCAACCGGTGCAGCCACCGCCGCAGGACTGAAGGGTCCGGGTCGGCTCAGCCCGGCGGGCTGGCCGGGCTCCGGGCCACGTCGGCGCCCTTGGGCGGCGGGACGCCCGCGCCACGCCGCCCAAGCGACAGCGACAGCAGTGGACCCGTCATCACCGTCGTCAGGATGGCCATCACCAGCAGCATGGTGAAGAGGTCCGGTCCGATGATGCCGGCGTCCAGTCCGACCTTCATCACGATCAGCTCCATGAGCGCGCGCGCGTTCATGAGCGAACCGACCGCAAAGCTCTGGCGCCAGCCGTGGCCGGACAGCCGCGCGCCGATCGCGCCGCCGGCCACCTTGCCGACCACGGCCACCGCCAGGATCAGGAGCATCGCGCCCAGGGCCGCACCGGTGAACGCATCGCGCGTCGTGCTGAGCCCGGCGAGCGCGAAGAAGATCGGCATCAGCACGACGATGGCCAGGTATTCCACCCGCTCGATCAGGGACCTGAGCAGCCGGTCGTCGCGCGGCAGGCAGGCACCGAACAGGAAGGCGCCGAACACGGCGTGGACCCCCAGCCATTCTGTCGCGGCGGCGCAGGCGAAGACGCCGATCAGCAGGGCCGCCAGCACCATCAGCGAAGGCGCGCCATCCGGCGCATGCGTGCGCAGCAGCCATGCATAGAGCGGCCGCAGGAACACGAACACCACGATGGCTAGCAGCGCCAGGCCGGCGGTGGCGCGGACGAAGCCGCCATAGCCGGTGCCCGCACCCACCAGGGCGACCACCAGCGCCAGCATGATCCAGGCCAGGACGTCGGCGATGGCGGCACCGCCCAGGGCCAGCCGGCCCAGCGGCGTGTGCGTCATGCCGCGCTCCTTGAGGATGCGCGCCAGGATCGGAAAGGCGGTGATCGACATCGCCGCGGCCATGAACAGGCCGAAGGGTGCCAGCCCCACGCCTTCCGGTGCGTACGGGTGCAGCAACGGCGACACCGCGAAGCCCAGCCCCATGGGCACCAGCACGCTGGCCACGCCCACCAGCCCGGCGGATTTCAGTTGCGCGCGGACGCCGTCGGGCGCGCGCAGCTCGGTGCCGACGATGAACATGAAAAGCACCAGCCCCAGCTGCGCCAGCGACGCCAGTCCCGGCAGCGACCCGGGCGCGAATACCGTGGCGTGGAACTCCGGGAACCAGGCACCGAACACGATCGGGCCGAGGATGATCCCGGCGGCCATTTCGCCGATTACCGGAGGCTGGCCCAGGTAGCGCAGGAGCAGCCCGCAGCCGCGTGCCGTGGCCAGGATGATGACGAGCTGGAGCAGCAGCGGGCTGTGGTGCATCGGGCCTCCGGGGCGGATCAGGCGGCGGCGTACCAGACGGCGCCGAGTGAAGGCGGCGCGGCCGGGCATCCGGCCAGCAGGGTATCGAGCCCATGGTCGCCGATGCCGGGGTGCTCGTGGCGCGCGCGCTCGAGGACTTCGGCCGCCAGTGCATCCATGCGGGCCACGTTGGCCGCGATGCGTGCATCGAAGGCGGCATCGTCGAGCGGGTCGCGCAGTTGCCGGTTCAGTTCGTGGAACCAGTCGATGCCATGCTGGTCGAGTTCGCGCGCCGCGACCGCGACGCCCCCGCGCGCCGAATTGCGCTCGCCCCATTCACGCAGCAGGGCCTGCATCGCGGAATTCAGCGCGCTGCCGCGCTCGAACAGCGGACGCAGCCTGCCGTACATGCCGACGTCGGCGATCCGGCCGCCGAAGAAGGCCGGCGCCAGCAGCGCCCAGTAGAAGGTGTAGTCCCAGATCACCTTCACCGGCAGCACCTGTTCGTCGCCGAACAGCGCGTACTGGTCCTGGTAAAGGGTCAGGGTGTTCTCGTAGAACGAGCGGTAGAGCTGCCCGTAGATCGCCGCATGCGAGGCGAACGCCATGCCCGCGCGGTCGCGCAGCACCAGGTCGGTGACCAGGGTGTTGGCGATCGCGATGAAGTCGCTGCCGGGGGAATAGAAGGGGTCCAGGAACAGGCCGGCTTCGCCGGTCAGCGCCCAGCGCTCGCCGAAGACCTGGCGGCAGCCGTAGGAGAAATGGCGCAGGAAGCGGAAGTCCTTGACCGCATGCCTTTCCAGCGATTCCGCCACCCGCGGCTGGTGCCGGCGCAGCCAGGCCATGGCCTTGTCGTGCGTATCCATGCCATCGAGCGGGTGCAGCCCGGCGTCGCAGACGATGCCCAGCGAGTGCGCGCCCGACGCCAGTGGGATCAGCCAGAACCAGTAGCCCTCGCCGCACATGTGGTTGGTCGAGCGCCAGCGGTCCGGTGGCGTGCAGCGCCCGCGCCAGGCGGCATCGTCCGACCAGTCATTCGGGTCGACGATGCCGTCCACGCGCCACCACACCGCGTTGGCGTCATGCGCATTGGCCTCGGCCAGTCCCAGCTTGCGCTTGAGCAGGCCGGCGCGGCCGCTGGCATCCACCACCCAGCGCGCATCGAGGCTGCCCTGTGCATCGCCCTGCGACCAGGCGAGGCAGTGGTCGCCGGTGTCCGCGGCCAGCTCCACGCCGCGCACCATCGCGCCGTCGCGGAAGTCGATTCCGTGCGCGCGTGCGCGTTCGCCCAGCATGTTCTCGAAGCGGCCGCGGTCGATCTGCCAGGACGGGGTCGGCAGCAGCCGGCTGACGCCGATTTCGGTGCAGCGGTCGATGTCGCTGCGGCCGTCGGAGAAGAAGAAGCGGAATCCGAACTTGCGGATCTGCTCCTCTTCGAGATGGTCGCGCAGGCCAAGGACTTCGGCGAAGTAGTGCGCCCCGATCTCGACCGTCGACTCGCCGACCTTGAACGCCGCTTCCGGCGCCGGGTGCGCACGGCGCTCGAAGACCGTGATGGCAAGGCCGGGGTCGGCCTGGCGCAACTGCAGCGCGAGCGTGAGGCCGGCCAGTCCGCCGCCGATGATCGCGACATCGACACGCTGCGCGCGGTCCATCAGGCCTGGCCTCCCCGTGCCTCGCCGACCGCCTCCGCGACGGCGGTCGTGCCGGCCGCGCGATCGTCGTCGACCACGGGCGGGCGGCTGCGCGTGCGCGCGTACTCGGCCAGCATGTCGCCGTGCCCCACCACCTGGCGCACCACGTGCGACGTGATCGCCCAGAGATCGCGGAACAGGCGGAAGTGGCTCTTGCGGAACTGCTGGCCCGGTTCGTGCCCGGCATAGCGGGTCTCGATCGGCACCGCGACCACGCGGGCGCCCGCCTGGCGGGCCGCCGAGATCAGCAGCTGCGCCTCGTACACGAATCCCTCGCCCGGGACATCGCGCAGGGTGAACACGTCCTTCGGGTACAGCCGCTGGCCGCTCTGCGTATCGACCACGCGGAAGCCGCAGCCCCAGCTGATGCCCCAGTCGCCGAAGTCGTTGCCGAGCCGGCGGTGGCGCGGCTGCGAAGCGCGCTTGCGCAGGCGCGCACCGACGATGACGCATCCGGGATGGCGGTTGGCGGCGGCGATCAGGCGTGGGATGTCGGCGGCATCGTGCTGGCCGTCGCCATCCATGGTGGCCACCGCGCGGGCGCCCAGGCGCTCGGCCTCGGCGAAGCCGCTGCGCAGTGCGGCGCCCTTGCCCCTGCGCGTGGCGTGGCGCACCACGTGCACCGGCAGGTCGGCGATGCGTTCGACCGTGTCGTCGTCGGAACCATCGTCCACCACGATCACGGTCGGCACCTGGGCCAGCGCCCCCTCGACCACGCCGCGGATACGCAGCGACTCGTTGAGCGCGGGGATCACCACCGCGACCTGGTCGCGCTGCAGCGGCGCGCGATCAGCCATGGGCGATCTCCACCCTCAGCGTGCGTCCGTGGCCGGCGTGCAGGAGCGCCAGGTCCCCAAGCCCGGCCAGCGCGTCGAACAGGGGCAGCATCGGCGCCATCGCATTGTCTACGCCGTGCCGCGCCAGCGGGCCGTGCCGTTCCGGCGCGTCGCCGTCGACCAGGGTCGCGCGCAGGCGCGTCCCGGTGCAGACTTCGCCGGCGGCGGCTTCCGGGCAGGCCGACAGCACAAGGGCGCCGCCGAGCACGCCGCGGCTTTCCGAGACCGCGCCCAGCGCGCCCGTGCCTTCGGTGTCATAGGCGGCCAGCAGCACCGCCTCGTCGCCGCAGGCCAGTTGCGCCAGTGCTTCCAGCAGGCCCTGCGCGAAGCTCGCCCGGTGCGCGCTCAGCGCCGTGGCCGGGCACACGCAGCCCGCCCCGATGGTCCAGTAGCCGGCGGCGGCGTTGTGCACCGAGTTGTGGAACTTCGTCGGCGAGATGCTGCGCGGATCGTCGGCGAGCGTGGCGCACATGTAGTCGGTGATGGCCAGGTCGCCATGCGTGGAGGCGAAGACCGAGGGCAGCGAGGCGGGATCGCGTTCCGCCGCCTCGCATGCGGCCAGCGCGACCTCAAGCGCGACGGCCACGGACGGCGGTGCACGCCGGCGTTCGTTCGCGGCCAGCAGCTTCGGTGAGGGCTTGCCGGGCTCGCCGGCTGCCTTGCCATCGCGGACATGCGCAAGCGCAGCCTCCCAGGACGGCAGCCCGGGGGCCCAGAAGCCGATGCCTTCGATGCGCGCGACCAGCGTGTTCATGCGCGGCCGAAGACCAGTGCGGCGTTGTTGCCGCCGAAGCCGAAGGAATTGTTCATCGCGTAGCGGATGTCGGCACCGGTGGCGTTGTCGAAGCGGATCTGCGGACCGCAGGCGGGATCGGGATGTTCGCTGTGCAGGATGCCCGGCAGTACGCCGTGCTCGAGCGCGAGCAGCGCGAACACCGATTCGACGATGCCGGCGGCACCGAGGGTATGCCCGGTCCAGCCCTTGGTCGAACTGGCGTGCAGCGTGTCGGGGAACATCGCCGCCACCGCCGCCGCCTCCACCGCATCGTTGGCCGGGGTGGAAGTGCCGTGCAGATTCAGATAGCCGACGTCGGCCGCGGTGATCCCGGCCCGCGCCAGCGCATCCCCCATGGCAAGGCGCGCGCCAAGGCCCTCGGGGTGGGGGGCGGACATGTGGTG
The DNA here is from genome assembly GCA_036515815.1 of Luteimonas sp. GTDB lineage: Bacteria > Pseudomonadota > Gammaproteobacteria > Xanthomonadales > Xanthomonadaceae > Luteimonas. The sequence goes on along the minus strand of DATBUS010000011.1, from coordinate 24,749 downwards.
GGCATCGCTGGATTCGCCGTAGCCGCACAGGCGAACGCCGCGATGGCCGTCCTGCATGCGCTCCAGCAGGGCGAAACCACCGGCCTCGCCCAGCGACAAGCCGTCACGGTCGCGGTCGAAGGGGCGGCAGGGGTTCGCCGACACCAGGCCCAGCGAATTGAAGCCGAACAGCACGCTGCCGCACAGCGTGTCGACACCACCGACCAGGGCCGCATCGGCCAGGCCGGTCTGCACCAGGCGCGCGGCCTGCGCGAACACCTTGGCGCTCGACGAGCAGGCGGTGGCGACGGTGATGCAGGGGCCCTGCAGGCCGGTCGCGGCCTGCACGAAATCACCCAGCGAGTGCGGCGTATGCACGATCGGGCGGGCCAGGTCGGCCGGGAAGCGCGGGCGGCCATCGGCATCCTGCTCCAGCCGCGCATAGGCTTCCTCGCTGGCACCGATGCTCGACGTCGAGGTGCCGATCACCACGGCCACGCGCCCGGCGCCGAAGCGCTCGCGGGCATCGGCCACCACGTCCATCAGCCCGTCCTGCTGCAGCGCCATCCAGGCCAGGCGGTTGTTGCGGCAATCCCACTCGGCCAGCGCCTGCGGCAGGGCTTCTTCCTCGAGCCCGTCGACGCGCCCGATCCAGGCGGGCAGCGGCTCGCGGCCGAAGTCGTTGGGACGCAGGCCACCCCGCCGCGCGCGCAGCGCCTCGAGCTGGGCGGCGAGGCCCCGGCCGAGCGCGGTGGTCGCGGTGTGGGCGGTGATCGCCAGGGCCGGCATGGGCGGCAACGACTGCGATGACGGCAAGGCGGGGGTCCGGCGGTGGAATGGGAGCGAGTATAGCCACGGCCATGCAAGCCACGGATGATGCCCGCGTCAGCGGCCGAGGCACTCCCCGAGGAAGCGCTCGGCCATCCGGTAACGGTGCAAGGCGTCGCTTCCGCGCAGCCCGTGCTTGGCGCCCGGGTAGGTCATGAGTCCGAAGCGCGTGCCGGACGCCTGCAGCCGCGCCATCAACGCGGTGGCATTGCTGAACAGCACATTGTCGTCGGCCATGCCATGCACCAGCAGCAGGGCGTCGTCGCGGATGCCGTCCAGGTGGGTGAACACGCTCGCGGTCCGGTAGCCGTCGACATTTACCATCGGCAGGCCCATGTAGCGCTCGGTGTAATGGGTGTCGTACAGGGCCCAGTCGGCAACCGGTGCGCCGGCGATCCCGCAGCGGAAGTCGTCCGGCGCCTGGCCCAGCAGCATCAGCGTCATGTAGCCGCCGTTCGACCAGCCGTGCACGCCGATGCGCGTGCCGTCCACCCAGGGCTGCGCGCGCAACCATTCCACACCCTTGCGCTGGTCCTCGACTTCGACCGTGCCCTGGCGTCCGTACAGGGCCCCGCCGAAGTCGCGCCCGCGCCGCGGCGTGCCGCGGTTGTCGAGCGAGAACACCACGTAGCCCTGCTGCGCCAGGTACTGGTTGAAGAAGGCGTCGGCCCGGCCCGGCCAGACATCGAGCACGGTCTGCGCGGCCGGACCGCCGTAGACGTAGATGACCACCGGATAGCGCCTGGCCGGGTCGAAGCCGGCGGGCCGGATCAGGCTGTAGTGCAAGGGGGTCCTGCCGTCGGCCGCGGCCAGGGTGCCGAACTCCGTCGGCAGGTGGGCGCCGAGGAAGCGGGCATAGGGGTGGGCCGGATCGTCCAGGTCGTTTTCCACCAGCGCGGCGATGCGCGTGCCATCGGCGCGGTGCAGGTGCAACTGCGGTGGCGTGTGCGTGTTCGACCAGCTGTCGACATACACGCTGGCATTGGCGGCGAAGGTCACCGCATGCATGCCGGGTGCTGCACCCAGGGGCGTGATGTCGCCACCGGCCAGCGGGACCGAATACAGCGCGCGCTGCGTGGGCGATTCGCGGCCGGAGGTGAAGTAGACGATGCCGCGGGCTTCGTCGACCGCCTCCAGCGCGTCCACCGGCCAGTCGCCCGTGGTGAGCCGGGTGAGTCGCGTGCCATCGGGACTGGCGATGTAGAGGTGTTCGAAGCCATCGCGCTCGCTCGACCACAGGAAGCGGCCGTCGGAGAGGAAGCGCAGGTTGTCGTGCAGCGGCACCCAGGTGTCGGACGTCTCGGTCAGCAGCGTGCGCTGGCGGCCGTTCGCGAGCTCGACCTCGACGAGGTCCAGGCGCTGCTGCCCGCGCGACTGCCGCTGGAAGGTCAGGTGCTGCGGATCACGCCAGTCGACGCGCGCCAGGTAGATGTCCGGGTCGGCGCCCAGGTCGACCTCCAGCGGCGCGGCATCGGGTGCCACGGGGCGCGTGACGAACAGCCCGATGCGGACGTTGTCGTCGCCGGCCGCCGGATAGCGTTGCTCGACGACTTCGGTGCGGTCGGGGTAGACCTCGTAACGCTTCTGCACCGGCACGGGCGTCTCGTCGATGCGTGCATAGGCGATGGCCGAGTCATCCGGTGCCCACCAGTAGCCGGTGTGGCGGCCCATCTCCTCGTCGGCGACGAACTCCGCCACGCCATTGCCGATCGCACCGCCGCCATCGCGGGTCAGTTGCACTTCCCGGCCGTCGGCCAGGTCCACCACCCAGAGGTTGCGGCCGCGCACGAAGCTCACGTAACCGCCCTTTGGAGACACCTTGGGATCGGTGGCGAAACCGCCGCCCTGCGTGAGCCTGCGCACCGCTTGCGGCCCGGACGTCTCCAGGTCGTACAGGTACAGCTCGCCGCCGAGCGGGAACAGCAGGTGCCGCGAGTCCGGCGCCCAGTGGTAATCGACGATGCCCGACAGCGCGGCGATGCGCTGGCGCTCACGGCGCGCTTTCTCCTCGTCGCTCAGCACTTCGTCGCCGGGCAGGACCACGCTGGAATCCACCAGCAGGGCTGTCTGGCCGCTGGCGATTTCATAGGCCCACAGGTCGAGGCGGTTGCGGTCGTCCTCGCGCCCGCGCAGGAAGGTCACGCGCGAGCCGTCCGGCGCCACCTTCGGCCGCATCAGGGTCGGGCCCGACAGCGCGGCATCGCCGGTGATGGCTTCGAGCGTGAGCGGAACCGCGTCGGCGGAACCGGGAGCGGCGGCGTTGGCGTGCGGGAAGGTCAGCGTCATCAGGGCGGCGGCCAGCAGGAGTCGCATCGGGTGGTCCAGTCGCGGGCAAGGCCGCCATGATGCCGCAGCCGGCCTCAGCCGCGCTTCGGGCCCTGGCCGAACAGCAGCGCCTTTTCCTCGTCCGACATCGGCTTGCCCGCGTCCGGGTTCACCTGTTTCGACAGCGCGTACGCGCGCTGCGTCGCGGGCCGGGCCGCGATCGCCGCCTGCCAGCGGCGCAGGTCCGGCCAGGGCGCCAGGTCCAGCGGCGCGCGCTCGTACGCGTTGATCCAGGGATAGGCCGCCATGTCCGCGATGCTGTACCCGCCGCCCGCGATGTACTCACGGCCCTTCAGGCGGGTGTCGAGCACGCCGAGCAGGCGCTGGGCCTCCTTCGTGTAGCGCTCGATCGCATACGGGATGGGCTCGGGTGCGTAGACGTTGAAATGGCCGTACTGCCCGGTCATGGGCCCGAGGCCGGCCATCTGCCAGAACAGCCACTCCATGGCTTCGATCTCCGCACGCCGGTCCTCCGGCAGGAACCGCCCGGTCTTCCGCGCCAGGTACAGCAGGATCGCGCCGGACTCGAACACGCTCTGCGGTGGGCCGCCATCGGCCGGCGCGTGGTCGACGATCGCCGGCATCTTGTTGTTGGGCGAGATCGCGAGGAAGTCGGGCGAGAACTGATCGCCCTTGCCGATGTTCACCGGGACGATCCGGTACTCGAGCCCGGTCTCCTCGAGCATCAGGGTGACCTTGTGGCCATTGGGCGTGGGCCAGTAGTGGAGGTCGATCATGGCGGGATTCCGTTCGATGGGATCCCGAGTCTAGGCCCGCCCGCCGCCGGAGCCGACCGCAGGACCGGAATGCCGGGTTGCAGGCACGTCGCGCTTGGCAGCCGTGCGCCCCCGCCATTACGCTTCGCCGGTTTTTTCCCGCCGCAAGGAATCCCGTGTCGAATCCGCAAACCCCCGCCCCGCGGCTGGGCCCGCTGTCCGCCCTCATCTTCAGCTCGCGCTGGCTGCAACTGCCGCTGTACCTGGGCCTGATCGCGGCCCAGTGCGTCTACGTGTTCCTCTTCGGCAAGGAACTGTGGCACCTGATCCACGAGACGCCGACGCTCGGCGAGCAGGACATCATGTTGATCGTCCTGGGCCTGATCGACGTGGTGATGATCTCCAACCTCCTGGTGATGGTGATCGTCGGCGGCTACGAGACCTTCGTCTCGCGCTTGGGCCTGCAGGGCCATCCCGACCAGCCGGAGTGGCTGAGCCATGTCAACGCCAGCGTGCTGAAGGTGAAGCTCGCGATGGCGATCATCGGCATCTCCTCGATTCACCTGCTGAAGACCTTCATCGAGGCCGGCACGCTGGGCAGCGGGCTGCCGCACTGCGCTTCGGCCGAAGGCATCGCCGCTGCCGGCGCGGCGCTGGCCGCGGGCCTCAAGGGCAAGGCCTGCACCAATGCCACCGAGATGGGCGTGCTGTGGCAGACCGTCATCCATTTCGCCTTCATCCTGTCGGCGATGGGCATCGCCTGGACCGACAAGCTGATGACCGGCTCGGCCAGCCGGCGGGAGCACGTGGCACACTGACCCCGACCAGACCCTGAACACCGCGCGTGGACATGGGGCGGGGGAGGATGCGGTGCATGAGCCAGCCGACGACAGGGACCGACGCAAGGCCCCCGGGATGAGTGCCAGCGGGGGCGGCGCGGCGCATGCGATCGAGGCGGCGCGACAGCGGCGGGCCTGGCTGCTGGGCGGCGTGCTGGTGGCCAGCGTCGTGCTGGCGACGCTGGCCGTGGCCATGAACGACCTGCGCGTGCGACAGGAAGCCGGTGAGCGTTACCTGCAGGCCCTGACCGGCAGCCATGCGCGCCAGATCGCAAACCAGGTCGACACGGTCGAGCGCGCCTTCCACGCGCTGGCCGATGCGCTCGTGGCGCTGCAGGCGGTGGCGCCGGATGCCGGGGACGCACTCACGCACGCGGCCGTCCGCGACATCTCCGCCAGCAATCCCTATATCCGCGCACTGCGGGTGGACACTGAGCCGCCCGGGTTCCTGCCCGCCGAGGCCTTTCTTCCCCATCGCCTGCAGCTCGGACCTCCCGAACTTGGCGCGGACGGCCGCTGGACCCTGCCTGTGGCAATGCTGCTGCAGCCGGGTCCGCCGGACACGCCCTGGCTGCGTGGCGAGCTCGATGTTGCTGTGTTCGGCCGAGTGCAGCGCGCCCACGAAGTCGGCCCCGGGGGCGTGGCTTCGGTCCTGACCGTGGATGGCGTGCTGGTCTCGCGCTCGGACTCCGGCGCGCGCCATGCCGGCGCCGACATGCGTGATTCGCAGGTGTTCCGGGCGCTGGCGGACGCCGACACGGGCATGCTTGCGGAGACCCGTAGCCCGTTGGACGGCGTGGCGCGCGTGGTGGGATACCGCAGGATAGAGGGCCGCCCGCTGGTGGCGACCATCAGCATGACGCCGCACGCCCTGTATGGCGGCTGGCACGCGTTCGCGGCCACGCTCGCGACCGGCATGGCACTGCTGGTGGGTGCCTGGGCGCTGGGCATGTGGTTCCTCAGAAGGGCCGCGCGCCGCGAATCCTCGATGCGGGAGCGCATGGCGGCGAGCGAGCATGCGCTCGGGCATCTGCGCGACCGCGTGCGCGATGCCGAAGCGCAGTACCGCTTCCTGTACGAGCAGCACCCGTTGCCGGCACTCGTGTACGACCGCGAGCGGCTCACCATCCTGGAGGCCAATGACGCGGCCGTGCACTATTTCAGGCGCGAACGCGGCGCGATGCTCGGGCTGGACGTGGGCGAACTGCTGGCCACGGGCACCGCCGAGGACATCCGCCAGGAGATGCTGGCCTACCCGCAGTCGCACGGGCGCCGCGTCTGGTCCATGCGGCGTGCCGACGGCAGCACCTTCAGCGGCCTGGTCTTCGCCCGCGATCTGGTGTCCTTCGACGAGCGCCCGGCCCGTCTGATCCTGGTGCTGGACGTCACCGACCGTGTGCGGGCCGAAGCCGACCTGCGCCTGCTGCGGCGCGCGGTGGAGGCCTCGGAAGAGGGCGTGTTCGTGCTGGACTCTGGCGAGGGCTCCCTGGTCTACGGCAACGAGGCCTTTGCCCGGCTGACGGGCGTGGACCCCGAGCGCAACCGGGCCGAACGTGTGGCGGCCGCGTCGAGCATCGTCGACCCGGAGGCCCGCCGGCGGATCGAGGAAGCGATCCGCCACGGCGAGGACGTGCAGCTCGAGATGCTCGACCGGCGCGCGCCCGAAGACCTGCGCTGTCTCGAGGTGCGGCTGACGCCAGTGCTCGATGGGGAGGGTGCGGCCAGCCACTTCGTCGGCATCGTCCAGGACGTGACGATGCGCAAGCGCGCGGCCGAGGAGATGGCGTTCCGGGCCAGCCATGATGCGCTCACCGGACTGTCCAACCGCGACTGCCTGATCGAGGCGATCGACGCGGCGGTGGCGGCAGGCGGGCCGTTCGTGGTCTGCCACCTCGACCTCGACCGTTTCCAGCTGGTCAACGACAGTCTCGGCCATGCGGTCGGCGACGAGTTGCTGATGGCGGCGGCGCGCCGCCTGGAAGCCGCCGCGGGCCGCGATGCAAGCGTGGCGCGCCTGGGGGGCGACGAGTTCGGTGTGCTCCTGCCGTTGTCCTCCGGCGCCGAAGCCCAAACCCGGGCGCGGGTCGAGGCGCTGCGCGAGGCGGTATCCGGACCGGTCGAGATCCGGGGGATCACGCTCCATGTCACGCCCAGCATCGGCTACAGCTGCTCGCCGGGCGACGGCGGCGATGGCACCACCCTGTTGCGCGCCGCCAGCCAGGCCGGTGCCCAGGCCAAGCGCCAGGGCCGCAACCGAAGCCTGGGCTACCGCCTGGAGTTCGATTCCCACGCCGGTGACCGCCTGCTGCTGGTGCAGGAACTGCACCAGGCGCTGCAGCGCGAGGAGTTCGAGCTGGCGTTTCAGCTCCAGTTTGCCGCCGATGGCCGGCCCAGCGGGCTGGAAGCACTGGTGCGCTGGCGACATCCGGAGCGCGGCCTCGTCGGCCCCGGCGAGTTCATGCCGGCGTGCGAGGATTCGGGCCTCATCCTGCCGCTCGGGCGCTGGGTGCTGCGCGAAGCCGTGCGCTGCTGGAAGACGCTGGACGGGCGCGGTTGGGGCGCGCTACGGATGGGCGTGAACGTCTCGGCGCTGCAGTTCCAGCAGCACCTGGTCGAGGACGTCGCCGCCGTGATGGCCGAGGCGAACCTGCCGCCGGGCCGGCTCGAGCTCGAGCTGACCGAGAGCGTGCTGCTTGACAGCCCCGCGGAGGCACGCCGGGTCATGGAGGCGCTCAACGCGATGGGCGTGTCCCTGGCCATCGATGATTTCGGTACCGGCTATTCCAGCCTGGCCTACCTCAAGCACCTGCCGCTGCAGCGGATCAAGCTGGACCAGTCCTTCGTGCGCGACCTCGGCCGCGACCCGGACAACGAGGCGATCTGCGCCGCCATCCTGCGCATGGCCCAGGGCCTGGACGTCACCGTGATCGCGGAAGGGGTGGAGACCTGGCACCAGCACGAGTGGCTGCGCCGCGCGGGGTGCGAGGAGTTCCAGGGCTATCTGCTGGCGCGGCCCGCGCCGTTCGGGGAGGTCCTGCGCCGCCTGGGGGCCGCCCCGCCCCCGGAGGATCCGGGAGCTGCGACCGGCGTGGCGTAAAATGCGGCGATGGATGTTTCCCACCTGCTCGACGGGCTCAACGATGCCCAGCGCGAGGCCGTCTCCGCACCCCCCGGGCACTACCTCGTGCTCGCGGGCGCCGGCTCGGGCAAGACCCGAGTCCTCACCCACCGGATCGCCTGGCTGAACGAGGTCTTCGGTGTGCCGGTGCACGGCATCTTCGCCGTCACCTTCACCAACAAGGCCGCCGCGGAGATGCGCCACCGCGCCGACGCGCTGCTGCGCAACGGCGCGCGCGGGCTCTGGATCGGCACCTTCCACGGCCTCGCGCACCGGCTGCTGCGCCTGCACTGGCAGGACGCGAAGCTGCCCGAAGGCTTCCAGATCCTCGATTCCGACGACCAGCTGCGCCTGGTCAAGCGGGTGGTGCAGCAGCTCGAGCTGGACGAGGCCCGCTTCCCGCCGCGCCAGATCGCGTGGTGGATCAACGCACAGAAGGACGAGGGCCGCCGCCCGGCGCACATCCAGGAGGGGCAGGACGAGTGGGGCTCGGTGATGCTGAAGGCCTACGCGCTCTACCAGGAGCGCTGCGATCGCGCAGGCCTGGTCGATTTCGCCGAGATCCTGCTGCGTGCGCACGAGCTGCTGCGCGACACGCCGGTACTGCTCGCGCATTACCGCCAGCGCTTCGCGCACCTGATGGTGGACGAGTTCCAGGACACCAATGCCATCCAGTACGGCTTCACCCGCCTGCTCGCCGGCGACCAGGGCCAGGTGTTCGTGGTCGGCGACGACGACCAGGCGATCTACGGCTGGCGCGGTGCGAAGGTCGAGAACGTGCAGCGTTTCCTGCAGGATTTCCCGGGCGCACGGACCATCCGCCTGGAACAGAACTACCGCTCCACTGCGGCGATCCTGGACGCCGCCAACGCGGTGATCGCGCACAACCCCGGGCGCCTGGGCAAGAAGCTCTGGACCGACAGCGGCGCCGGCGATCCGATCGACCTGTTCTCCGCGTACAACGAGATCGACGAGGCCGACTACATCGTGGGCCGCATCCGCGAATGGGTGCGCGACGGTGGCAGCCACGGCGACTGCGCCGTGCTCTACCGCAGCAATGCGCAGTCGCGGATCATCGAGGAGAAGCTGCTCGAAGCGCAGGTGCCCTACCGCGTGTATGGCGGCGTGCGCTTCTTCGAGCGCGCCGAAGTGAAGGATGCGCTGGCCTACCTGCGGCTGGTGGCCAACCGCGACGACGACGCGGCCTTCGAGCGCGCCGTCAACACGCCCACGCGCGGGATCGGCGGACGCACGCTCGACGAGGTGCGGATGCGCGCCCGGGAGGATGGAGTCTCGCTGTGGGAGGCTTCGCAGCGCTGTACGCGGAGCGGCGGGCTGGCCGGCCGTGCGCGCAATGCGCTGGCCGCCTTCCATGGCCTGGTGGATGCGATCGACGGCGAACTGGCCGACCTTCCGCTGAAGGACAAGATCGACCATGTCCTGGAGCGCTCGGGCCTGCGCGAGCACTACGCACGCGAGTCCAAGGGCAGCCTGGATTCGCGGGTCGACAACCTCGACGAGCTGGTGTCGGTGGCCTCGCGCTTCGTGCGCGGCGATGACGACGAGTCCGCGGCGCTGACCGAACTGGTGGCCTTCCTCGCCTATGCCGCGCTCGAGGCCGGCGAGGGCCAGGCCCAGGCCGGCGAGGACGGGGTGCAGCTGATGACCCTGCACAGCGCCAAGGGCCTGGAGTTCCCGCTGGTGTTCCTGGCCGGGCTGGAGGAAGGGCTGTTCCCGAACGCGCGTTCCATCGACGAGAGCGGACGCCTGGAGGAAGAGCGCCGGCTGGCCTACGTCGGCATCACGCGCGCGCGCCAGAAGCTGGTGCTGAGCCACGCCGAGACGCGCCGCCTGCACGGCCAGGACATGTACGGCATGCCGTCGCGCTTCCTGCGCGAGATCCCGCCGGCGCTCCTCAACGAAGTGCGCCCGAAGGTGCAGGTGTCGCGGCCGCGCCATGCGCAGGTGCCGCGGCGCGATTTCGGCCATGCGGTGGTCGACGAGACGCCGGGCATCACGATCGGCCAGGGCGTGGTGCACGCGAAGTTCGGCAGTGGCGTGGTCACCGACATCGAAGGAGCCGGCGCGCACGCGCGCGTGCAGGTCAATTTCGACGGGGCGGGCAGCAAGTGGCTGGTCATGGCCTACGCCAACCTGCAGCCGGCCTGAGCCTCAGTCGCGCAGCCTGAAGCCCGGCGACTCGTTGAGCGAGCCATCGGGCTCGAGCACCGCCCAGCGCTCGCCGCTGCGGTCGAACACCACCGGGATCGGGTCCAGGAACATCGGCCGGCGGACGAAGCGCAGCGTCCACCTGAAGGCCTCCAGCGTTTCCAGCGCCTGGAGCTGGCCGGGTGTCAGGCCCCGGCGCAGGGCGTCCGGGTCGAGCGTGGTGTCGCGGCGGCGTTCGCGTTCCGGCATCAAGTGGCATGGGCGAGCGGGCACCGGACCATGTTGGACGCCGCAGCGCGGCTGCAGCGTGAATGGGGCCCCGCGCCTGCGCGGGCACTGCCTTCAGGCAACGCCGTTCAGGTGCTCGAACAGGATGAAGCTGCCGATGGCGAGCAGCAGTACGCCACCGCCCACTTCCGCGCGCTTCCCGGCCATGGCGCCGAGCACGCGGCCGAGCAGGATGCCCGAGGTCACCATCACCAGGGTGGTGAGTCCGATGGTGGCCGCGACGGCCAGGATGTTGACGTCCAGGAACGCCAGGCCCACGCCGACCGCCAGCGCGTCGATGCTGGTGGCGAAGCCGGTGGCCGCCAGGGCCCAGAAACCGTGATTGCGTGGACGGTCGGCGAGGCCGTCGTCGGCCTCGGGGCGCAGCCCGGCCCGGATCATGTGCAGCCCGAGCAGGGTGAGCAGGCCAAAGGCGATCCAGTGGTCCCAGGCCGTGACATACGCCGATGCCGCCGAACCCAGCGCCCAGCCGATGACGGGCGTGACGGCTTCGATGGTGCCGAAGATCAGGCCCGCGCGAAGCGCATCGCGCAGGCGCGGCTGGCGCATGGCCGCGCCCTTGCCGACGGCGGCCGCGAAGGCATCCGTCGACATCGCGATGCCGAGCATGAGGATGGACAGGGGATGCATTCAGGATCCAGGCCGGGCGCGCGGACGGCGGCATGCCAGGCGCGCCCGGTCCTGCGCTGCGCCTGCATACCGAAGGTCTCGCCAACCCGAGGGTGTCGCGTGCCACGGCCAGGTGGGGCCGAGTGTGTTGACGCGGACGCCTCCGCAGTGCGAAGGCAGGCTACTCCCCGACGGGGACGCGGATTTTACCACGCGCCGCCGCGGCCGGCCCCGGCCGCGGCGAGGTGATGCCCATCGAGAGATAGACGCTGGTCAGCGTGTCGATGCCGATCTCGGCCGGCTTCACCCATTGCGCCGGCACGTAGAGCAGCCCGCCGCCGACGGGGATGGGCGCCGTCGGCACCAGCACGGTGAGGTACATGCGGCCGTCGAGTTCGATAGGCTCGGGATTGGGCAGCAGCCCAAGCACCGCCACGCCGTCGCCGCCGAAGAAGCACCAGACCGGGCTCATCGCACCGATGTCGGCCTGCTGGCGGTCGCCGATCACGGAGACGAAGCGCTCGGCCAGCGCGTAGATGCTGCCCACCAGCGGGATGCGCCGCATGGTGTTGTCGAGCAGGGCCTTGAACGGCGCCTTCAACCGCGACTGCACCAGCAGCCCGAGCAGGTAGACCAGGGCCAGTGTCAGCGCGGTGCCGATCAGCCACGCGACCATCGGGTGCGCGGCGAACCAGTCGCCGAACACGGTGAACGATCGGCCGAACAGGCTGCTCGGGCCGAGCACGCGGTTGACGACCCCGACCGCCCAGCCCAGCAGCACCAGGGTCAGGACCAGCGGCAGCACCGCCAGCAGGCCGGTCAGCCAGGTGGTGAGGACCGGCTGCAGGTGGCGGCGCAGGCCGACGTAGGGGCTGTCGTTGCCGGGCTCGTGGCCGGGAGGCGTGATCAGTTCCACTCGAAGAGCTTGAAGTACACCGGCGAAACACCGTCTGTCTCGTCGTCGACGATGCCGTCGCCATCGCGGTCGTAAAGGTAGTACGTCGGGCCGCGCGAGGGCTCGACCTTGAGCGCGCGCAGGCGGCCGTCGACGCGGTACTCGGTGATCGTGTCGCCGTTGGCTTCAGTACGCACGGTTTCCTCCGCACCCTCCGGGATCTCGAACTGGCCGACAGGGTCGGCTGCGGTGGCACAGCCGGCCATCGCGAGCGTGGCGGCGGCAAGCAGCAGCGCGAAGCGGTTCATGGCGTTCCCTCCCAGGAGATGACGTGATTATGCGCCAGCGGCCCGGCCACGGACGGTGAGGACGTAGAATCCGGGCAATGAAACGCCTGGTCCTGATCGACGGTTCCTCCTATCTCTACCGCGCCTTCCACGCGCTGCCTCCGCTGAGCAATGCGCAGGGCGAGCCCACCGGCGCGCTGTTCGGCGTGGTCAACATGCTGCGTGCCACGCTCAAGGAGCAGCCCGAGTACGTCGCCTTCGTGGTCGATGCCCCCGGCAAGACGTTCCGGGACGACCTCTATCCCGACTACAAGGCCAACCGGCCGCCCATGCCCGACGACCTGCGCGCGCAGGTGCAGCCGATGTGCGAGGTGGTGGAGGCGCTTGGCATGCCGATCCTGCGCGTCCCGGGCGTGGAAGCCGACGACGTCATCGGCACGCTCGCGCTGGCCGCGGCGGCCGAAGGCATCGAGGTCACCATCTCCACCGGCGACAAGGATTTCGCGCAGCTGGTGCGGCCGGGCGTGTCGCTGGTCAACACCATGAGCGGCAGCCGCCTGGATTCCGACGACGCGGTGCTGTCGAAGTTCGGCGTCCGGCCCGACCAGATCGCCGACCTGCTGGCGCTGATGGGCGACAGCGTCGACAACATCCCCGGCGTCGAGAAGTGCGGGCCGAAGACCGCCGCCAAGTGGCTGGTGGCCCATGGCAGCCTGGACGGGGTCATAGCCGCCGCCCCGGAGATCAAGGGCAAGGTCGGCGACAACCTGCGCGCCGCGCTCGACCGGCTGCCGCTGAACCGCACGCTGGCGACCATCCGCACCGACGTCGAGCTCGACGTGGCCGCGACCGACCTGGCGCTGCGCGAGCCCGACGTCGGAACGCTGCGCACCTTCTACGCGCGCTACGGTTTCGGCCAGGCACTGAAGGAGCTCGACGGCGGCAGCGCCAATGGCGTGGTGCCGGCGAAGGCGTCGATCGCGCGCCCCGGACCGGGCTTCGTCGCGCCGCTGTCCGCGCCCGCCGAGCCCCTGGATCCCGCGCTGGCCGAGCCCGGGCGCCACGAGACCATCCTGGACCGCGACAGCCTGGAGGCCTGGATCGCACGCCTGCGCGAGGCCGGCCGCTTCGCGCTCGATACCGAGACCGACTCGCTCGACCCGCTGCGCGCCAACCTCGTGGGCCTGAGCGTGGCCTGCGAGCCCGGCCATGCCGCCTACCTTCCCCTGGCGCACGACTACCCGGGGGCTCCCGCGCAGCTCGACCGCTCGCTGGCGCTCGACCTGCTCCGTCCCCTGCTCGAGGACCCTGCCGTGCGCAAGGTGGGGCAGAACGGCAAGTACGACCTGCACGTACTGCGCCGCCATGGCGTGCGCGTGGCCGGCTATGCCGACGACACCCTGCTGGAGAGTTTCGTGCTCGACTCCGGGCGTGCGCGCCACGACATGGATTCCCTGGCGCGGCGGGAACTCGGCTACCAGACCACGGCCTACGTCGACGTCGCGGGCAAGGGCGCCAAGCAGATCCCGTTCTCGCAGGTCTCGATCGAGGACGCCACGCGTTACGCCGCCGAGGATGCGGACGTCACCCTGCGCCTGCACCGCGTGCTTTCGAAGCGGCTGGAATCCGACGCAGCGCTGCAGTCGGTCTACCGCGACATCGAAATGCCCCTGGTCGAAGTGCTGGCCCGCATCGAGGCCAATGGCGTGCTGATCGACGGCGACGGGCTCCGCCGGCAGGGCGCGGACCTTGGCCGGCGCATGCTGGAGCTCCAGCAGCGCGGTACCGAGCTGGCGGGACGCACCTTCAACCTCGACTCGCCCAAGCAGGTCTGCGCGCTGCTCTATGACGAGCTGAAGCTGCCGATGCTGGTGAAGACGCCCAAGGGGCAGCCCTCCGCCAACGAGGAAGCGCTGGAAGCGATCGCCGACCTGCACGAACTGCCGCGCGTGATCCTCGACTACCGCAGCCTGGCCAAGTTGCGCGGGACCTACACCGACAAGCTGCCGGAGATGGTCAATCCGGAGACCGGCCGGTTGCACACGAGCTACCAGCAGGCCGGCGCCGCCACCGGACGTCTGGCGTCGAGCGACCCGAACCTGCAGAACATCCCGATCCGGACCGAGGACGGGCGCCGCATCCGCACCGCCTTCGTGGCGCCCCCGGGGCGTAAGGTCGTGGCCTGCGACTACTCGCAGATCGAGCTCCGGATCATGGCCCACCTGTCGCAGGACGAGGGCCTGCTCGCGGCCTTCGCCGGCGGCACCGACATCCACCGCGCCACGGCGGCCGAAGTCTTCGGTCGCGGGATCGACGAGGTCACCGGCGACGAGCGCCGCGCCGCCAAGGCGATCAATTTCGGCCTGATGTACGGCATGGGCGCTTTCGGGCTGGCCCGGAACCTCGGCATCTCGCGCGGCGAGGCCCAGGACTACATCGCGCTGTATTTCTCGCGCTATCCGGGCGTGCGCGACTTCATGGAGCGCACCCGTCGCGAAGCCCGCGAGCGCGGTTACGTCGAAACCGTCGCCGGGCGCCGGCTCTACCTGGAATACATCAGTCGCGGCACCCAGGCCCAGCGCGCGGGTGCCGAGCGGGCGGCCATCAACGCACCGATGCAGGGCACGGCGGCCGACATCATCAAGCGCGCGATGGTCTCCGTGGACGGATGGCTGGCAGGGGTGCCGGAGCGTGCATCGATGGTCCTCCAAGTGCATGACGAACTGGTGTTCGAATGCGACGCGGACTTCGTCGACACCCTTGTCGGCGAAGTGGTGTCGCGGATGACGTCGGCGGCCGACCTGAGGGTGCCGCTGGTGGTGGACAGCGGCGTCGGCGACAACTGGGAACAGGCGCATTGAAGCCCCTGTTCCCGGGTTCGCCGGGGTACCCGGCCGGGCATCGGAACAGGTGGCCCGGACCATTCGCCGGCCCGCGGTAAATGCCGGCTGAATCCAACAAAAAGTTAACGGTGATCTTCACGAACCATCCATGTTCGCAGTGGTCATATAGGTCGCGACAGATGCAAGGTCTGTCGCAGATCACTCCCCTCCCCTGGAGATGATCGACCCCGGAACGACGGCTTCTCCCCGAGCCCCGTTCTCCAGCCCCGCCGGCCCCCCCTGCCTGCGGGGCTTTTTATTGCCTGGCGTCCTGCAATCGTATGCATCCGCCGGCGGTCGTGCGGCCGGCTACCCTCGCGGATCACTCCGAGGACGCCCGCATGACCGCCCCCGCTTCGTTGCTGACGATCTTCGGTGCCACCGGCGACCTCGCACGGCGGATGCTGCTGCCGTCGCTGTTCGGCCTGCAGCGGGACGGCCTGCTGCCGCCGGGGCTGCGCATCCTGGGCACCGCGCGCAGCGAGCTCGACGAGGCCGGCTTCCGGGCCATGGTCGCCGATGCCGTCGCCACCGGCGTGCCGGCGGCGGAACAGGACCCGGCGGCCCTCGACGCGCTGCTGGAGCGCGTCGGATACCTGGCGGCCGCTCTCGACGATGCCGATGCTCTGGGGCGCCTGGCCGCTGCCGTCGGCGCCCGGCGCGACGGCGACGTGGTGTATCACCTCAGTACCGCGCCGCACTGGTACGCGCCGGTCTGCGCGGCCCTCCAGGCCCATGGCCTGGGCGGCGCAGGGACGCGGGTCCTGCTGGAAAAGCCGATCGGCCACGACCTGGCGAGCGCGATCGCCATCAACGACCATGTCGCGCGCCTGTTCGCCGAGGACCAGGTGTTCCGCGTCGACCACTACCTGGGCAAGGAAGGCGTGCAGAACCTGATTGCGCTGCGCTTCGGCAATGCGCTGTTCGAGCCGCTGTGGAATGCGCGCCACATCGCGCAGGTGCAGATGACGGTGGCCGAGGACGTCGGCGTCGAGGGGCGCGGCGAGTACTACGATGGCTCGGGTGCGATGCGCGACATGCTGCAGAACCACCTGCTGCAGCTGCTGTGCCTGGTGGCGATGGAGCCGCCCTCCCGGTTCGAGCCGACGGCGCTGCGCAACGAGAAGATGAAGGTCCTGCGCGCGCTGCGGCCGATCGGTCGCCACGAGGTGGCGGCCGACAGCGTGGCCGGCCAGTACACCGCCGGGGCCATCGGCGGCCGCGCCGTGCCGGGCTATCTCGAGGAACTCGGGCACGCGAGCGACACCGAGACCTTCGTCGCGCTGCGTGCCCGCGTCGACAACTGGCGCTGGAAGGACGTGCCCTTCTACCTGCGGACGGGCAAGCGCCTGCCGCGCCGGAGCACCGAGATCTACATCGAGTTCCGCGACGTGCCGCATTCGATCTTCGACCACGGCCAGGCGCGGCTCGAGCCCAACTCGCTGGTGATCCGGCTGCAGCCCGAAGAGCGGATCGCGCTGCGGCTCATGACCAAGACCCCCGGACTGGATCGCGCCGGCCTGCAGATGTCGCAGGTGGCGCTGGACCTGGACATGCAGGAGCAATTCGCCGCGCACCGCCGGCGCCCGGCCTACGAGCGCCTGTACCTCGACGCCATCGAGGGCAATGGCACGCTGTTCGTGCGCCGAGACGAGACCGAAGCTGCCTGGGCCTGGGTGGACGCGATCCGCGATGGCTGGGCGCAGGCCGGGATGGCGCCGCGCGGGTATCCGGCTGGCACCTGGGGTCCCGGCCGCGCGGTCACCCTGGCCGAGCGCCATGGCCACGCCTGGCGCGAGTAACGCGACGCACAGGAACCCATGATGAGCCTGCACCCGACCCTCGAGCGCGTCACCGCGCGCATCATCGACCGCAGCCGACGGTCGCGCGCCGACTACCTGCGGCGCATGGACGACGCGCGGTCGGCCGGTCCGGCGCGCCTGCGCCTGGCCTGCGGCAACCTCGCGCATGGCTTCGCGGCCGCCGGCGAGGACCGGCCGGCGCTGCGCGACGGGCGCGCCGGCAATATCGGCATCGTGACCGCCTACAACGACATGTTGTCGGCGCACCAGCCCTTCGAGCACTACCCCGCGCTGATCCGCATGGCCGCGCGCAACGCCGGCGGGAGCGCGCAGGTGGCCGGCGGCGTGCCGGCGATGTGCGACGGCGTCACCCAGGGGCGCGCGGGCATGGAACTCAGCCTGTTCTCGCGCGACACCATCGCGCTGGCAACCGCGGTGGCGCTGTCGCACGACATGTTCGACGCCGCGATCGTGCTGGGCGTGTGCGACAAGATCGTGCCCGGCCTGCTGATCGGCGCGCTGTCGTTCGGCCACCTGCCGGTGCTGTTCGTGCCCGCGGGGCCGATGCCGTCGGGGCTTCCGAACCGCGAGAAGGCCGCGGTGCGCCAGCGGTATGCCGAGGGCCGCGCCAGCCGCGAGGAACTGCTCGATGCCGAGGCGCGCAGCTACCACGCGCCGGGCACCTGCACCTTCTACGGCACCGCCAACTCCAACCAGATGATGATGGAGGTGATGGGCCTGCACCTGCCCGGCACCGCGTTCGTGAACCCGGGCACGCCGCTGCGCGACGCACTGACGGTGGCGGCGACCGCGCAGGCGCTGGGCGTCACCGCACTGGCCGGCGAGGCCTATCGCCCGCTTGCGCGCACGGTGGACGAGAAGGCCATCGCCAATGCCATGGTCGGCCTGGCCGCGACCGGCGGCTCGACCAACCATGCCATCCACCTGGTGGCGATGGCGCGTGCCGCAGGCATCGTCATCGACTGGGACGACCTCGACGCCCTGTCCCGGGCGACGCCACTGCTGGCACGGATCTACCCCAATGGCGGCGCCGACGTGAACCATTTCCACGCCGCCGGCGGCATGGGGTTCGTGATCGGCGAGTTGCTAGATGCCGGCCTGCTGCACCCGGACATCGCCTGCGTGCACGGAGGGGACCTGCGCCGGCAGGCCCTGGAGCCATGGCTCGACGATCTCACCCTGCGCTGGCGCGAGCCGCCGCCGGTGTCGCTCGACCCGTCGGTGCTGCGCAGCGTGGCGCGACCGTTCGATGCCGAAGGCGGGCTGCGCCGGCTGGAGGGCAATCTCGGCCGGGCGATCTTGAAGGTGTCGGCGGTGGCGCCGGAATTCCGCTCGATCACCGCCCCGGCCAGGGTGTTCGACTCCCAGGAGGCGGTGCTCGCGGCCTTCGACGCGGGCCGGCTCCACGGCGACTTCGTGGCCGTCGTGCGCGGCCAAGGCCCGCGCGCGAACGGCATGCCCGAGCTGCACAGGCTCACGCCCACCCTCGGCGTGCTGCAGGACCGCGGCCAGCGGATCGCGCTGCTGACCGACGGCCGCATGTCCGGGGCCTCGGGCAAGGTACTGGCGGCGATCCACCTGACGCCGGAGGCCGCGTCCGCGGGTCCGGTCGCGCGGCTGCGCGACGGCGACCTGGTCCATATCGACGCGGAAGCGGGCGTGGTCGAGGCGCGCGTGGATGCGGCGGAGTGGGCGGCCCGCGCGGCCGCGCCGGTGGCGTGCCAGCCCAGCCATGCCGGCATGGGTCGCGAGTTGTTCGCGCTGATGCGCAACCAGGCAGGCACCGCGGAGGAAGGTGCCTGCAGCCTGTTCGCGGCGGACACGCTGGATGCGGCAGGATCACGCCCATGAACACGACCGACGGACTCGCCCTGATCGCCGACATCGGCGGCACCAATGCTCGCTTCGCGCTGTGCGACCCGGCCGCGGCCCATCCTGCGCTGCTTGAACCGCACTCGCTACGCAATGCTGAATTCGCCAGCCTGCAGCACGCCGCCGAGCATTACCTCGGGGCGGTCGGCGCGCGGCCGCGTCGGGCGGCGATCGCGCTGGCCTGTCCGGTGGGCGGCGACGAGATCCGGCTCACCAATCGCGCCTGGTCGTTCAACCGCCATGAGCTGCGCGCCTCGCTGGGCCTCGACGAACTGCGCCTGATCAACGACTTCGGCGCGATCGCGCATGCGGTGCAGGCACTGGCCGCGGACGAACGCGTCGCGCTGTACGGCCAGGAACACGACATCAGCCGCGGCCCGGTGAGCGTGATCGGGCCCGGCACGGGCTTCGGCGTCGGGCTGCTCGTCGGGAGCGCCGCGCGCGGTTGGGAGGTGGTGGAGACCGAGGGCGGTCATGTCGCCTTCGCGCCGCTGGGCGACGAGGAGCGTGCGCTGGCCGACTGGGCGGTCGCGCGCCATGGCCGTGTGTCCTGGGAGCGGCTGCTGTCGGGCAGCGGGCTGTCGGCGATCGACGCCGTGCTGCGTGCGCGCGAAGGCGTCCCGGCCGCCGGCCTGCGCGACCCGGCCGACGTGGTCGCGGCCGCGCTCGACGGCCACGACGTGGTCGCACGCCGGGCCCTGGCGCGTTTCTGCGCGATCCTCGGCAGCGTGGCCGGCGACGTCGCCCTGGTGCACGGCGCACGCACGGTGGTGATCGCCGGCGGCATCGTCCCCCGCTTCCTTCCGTTCCTGCGCGCCAGCGCCTTCCGCGAGCGCTTCCTGGCCAAGGGCCGCTTCGCCGCCTACCTGGAGCCGGTGTCGGTGCAGGTCGCCACGCATCCCAACCCGGGCCTGCTCGGCGCGGCGGTCGCGCTCCGCGATGGCGGTCCTGCGTCGTGAGCACCTGGACGCCGATGTCACGCGCCGAACGCGTGGACGCGCTGCTGTTGCGTGCGCCGGTGCTGCCGGTGCTTGCCATCGAACGCATCGACGATGCCGTGCCGCTGGCACGGACCCTGGTCGAGGCGGGCCTGCCGGTGCTGGAGGTGACACTGCGGACCCGGGTTGCACTCGACGCCGTCGCCCGCATCGTCGCGGCCGTGCCCGGCGCCGTCGTCGGCGTCGGGACGCTGCTGGACGCGGACGGACTGGCGGCGGCGGAGTCGGCCGGGGCGGCCTTTGCCATCTCGCCCGGTGCAGGCGACGGCCTTTATGACGCGGCCGAACGCGCCGGCATTCCATGGATCCCTGCGGTCGCCACCGCCAGCGAGCTCATGCACGGCCTGGCGCGTGGCCACGCCCGCTTCAAGTTCTTCCCGGCGGCGGCGGCCGGTGGGACGGCCGCGCTACGCGCGTTCGCGGGGCCGTTCCCCGGGGCCAGGTTCTGCCCGACCGGTGGCATCGATGCGGCGAGTGCGCCCGACTACCTGGCCCTGCCCAACGTCGTCACCGTCGGCGGGTCGTGGATGGTGCCGGGTGCCGCCCTGCAGGCGCGCGACTGGGCAAGGATCGGCGCGCTGGCGCGTGCCTGCGTGCCCGCCGGCGCACGCTGACGGGCGACCTCCTCAGGCGGCCTGCGCGGCGAGCGCGGCGGATGCCGGCATCAGGCGGCCAAGCAGCCACATCACCAGCACCGTGGCCACCAGGGTGATGAACATCAGGTGGATGTAGTGGAGCGGCGTCCACAGGAAGGTGAACACCGCATACAGGGCCACGCCGAAGAGCAGGCCGGCGCGCACCGCGCGCGGATCGATGCGCGTGAACAGGACGGCGACGATGAAGGCGGCCAGCACCGGCATCGAGTACAGGCCATTGAGCTGCTGCAGCATCGCGATGATGCTGTCGGCGTTCTGGAACAGCGGCACCATCGCCAGCGACACCACGGTGAAGAGCACGGTGACGCGCTGCCCGACACGCTTCACGTCCGCGTCCGGATTCACCTTCGCCAGGTGGATGTCGCAGGTGTAGAGCGCGGCGGCGGAGTTGAGGCAGGAGTTGAAGCTCGACAGCACGGCGCCGGTGATCATCGCCGCGAACGCGCCCGACAGCGCCGGCGGCAGCACGTCCCCGACCAGGCGCCCGTAGGCCACGTCGCCGACATCGCCGTAGAGCTTGTAGGCGATCACGCCCGGGAAGATCACGATCAGCGGCGTCAGCAGCTTCAACCCGGCAGCCGCGTAGATGCCCTTCTGGGCCTCGCGCACCGAGCGTGCGGCGAGTGCGCGCTGGGCGATCACCATGTTGGTGCCCCAGTAGAAGACATGGATGAAGAGCATGCCGGACAGCAGCGTGCTCCACGGGATATCGGAGTCGTGGCTGCCGACCAGCGTCCAGCGTTCGGCCGGGATGCCCGAGAGGTCCCAGTCCACGGCCGCCAGCGCGAACACGGTGACCGCAAGGCCCATCACCAGCAGGCCGACCCCGTTCCAGGTGTCGGAGATCGCGATCGCGCGGAGCCCGCCGAAGGCGGCGTAGGCCAGGCCGGCGGCGGCGAACAGCGCCGCGATCGCCAGGATCGGCATTTCCAGCCCGAACATCGATTTCATGAACACCGCGCCGGTGTACAGCACCACCGGCAGCAGGATGAACATGTAGCCGAGCATGAAGAGCACCGAGACCGCGCGCCGCAGCGCCGGATCGCCGAGCCGGCGCTCGAGCAGCTCGGTGGTCGTGGTGCAGCGATAGCGGTAGTACATCGGCACCAGCACGTGCGCGAGCACCAGCAGGCCGGCGGCGGCGCCGAACTCCCACCAGGCCAGCAGCATCGCCTGGCCACCGTTCATGCCGACGATCTGCTCGGCACTGATATTGGTCAGCAGCAGCGAGCCGGCGATGAACGGCCATGACAGGGTGCCGCCGGCAAGGAAGTAGTCGCGCGCGGCATCGGTGCTGCGTGGCGCGCGACGGCAGCGCCACCAGGTGGCCACCGCGACCAGCGCGGTGAGGCCGAGGAACACGGCAAGCTGGACGGCGTTCGATTCCATCGTGCTCTCCTGGGGGCCGGACGCGCGCGTCGTGGCGCCGGCCCCGAACGGACGACCCCTGCCGGCCCGCGCGGGGTCGGCAGGGGCCGGGGTCACGTGCCGCCCGTGCTCAGAACCGGTAGTTCAGGCCGAGCAGATACGTGCGGCCGAACTCGAAGTACTGGTGCGGGCGGTCGTCCAGCCCATCGCTGATGGTGCGGTAGGGCTCGTTCTCGAGGTTGTTCACCTGCAGCAGCAGGGACAGGTTCTCCATCGGGCCGGACTGGAAGGTGTAGCCCAGCTGCACGTCGGTCACGCTCTCGCCGGCGAAGTACACCTTGGTGCGGTCTCCACCCGCGCCCTGCACCTCGCCCAGGAACTCCGAGCGGCGGCGATGGCTGGCACGCAGCGAGAAGCCGAAGCGCTCGTAGTAGGCGGTGATGTTGGACACGTACTTCGACAGGCCCGGCAGCGGCTCCGTGGTCCCGGGGCCCAGCGGCTCGATCTCGCTGTCGGTATCGGAATAGCTGGCGACCACGCCGAAGCCTTCCAGTGGTGCCCACAGCAGGTCCAGCGGCACCGACACCGCGACCTCGAACCCCTTGAGCGTGCCGCCATCGCCGTTCATGGGCTGGCTGTATTCGCCCTCCCACCAGCCGTCCGGCAGGCCCGGCGGGATGATGCCGGCCGGCAGCGGCAACTGGCGGAAGTCGAACTCCGTGGTCTGGCGGTAGATGTAGGTCTTCAGGTCCTTGTGGAAGTACGCCAGGCTCACATAGCCCTTGCCACCGAAGTACTTTTCGTAGGACACGTCGAAAGCGTCGGCGAGCCAGGGATCGAGCTCCGGGTTGCCGCCGTCGCCGGTGAGGATGCCGCGCGTGGTGTCGAAGCCGTAGTTCGCATTGGCGCGCAGGTCATCCATGCGCGGCCGGGCCATCTGCCGGGCCGCGCCGAGGCGCAGGACCTGCTCGGCGGGCAACTCGAACGACAGGTTGAGGCTGGGCAGCACTTCGGTGACGCTGCCGCCGCGGGTGGCGGGCTCGGACAGGGCCAGGCCCTCGAAGGACGCGACGCCGGTCGACGACTGGTCGGCGTTGACCACCTGCACGCCGACATTGCCGCGCACCGGCACGGTGCCCATGTCGAAGTCGATGTTGGCCTGCACGTAGAAGGTCGCGACCTCTTCTTCCACTTCCCAGTTCTTGTTCGAGATATCGGCGTGGTCCTTGGTCCACGGGTGGAACACGCCGCCATTGAGCATGCCCAGTGCATCCAGGCCGAGCACGCCCGGCAGGCCGAAGTGGCCGAACGAGGTATCGGTGACGTACTGGCCGGGGATCACGCCTTCGACGTTCTCGGTGCAGGCCGCTGTCAGGCACAGCGTCGCCTCGCTGGACGCGCGGCTCTTGGTGCGGTCGGTCAGGTTGGCGCCGAAGGACACGCTGCTGACGAAGCCGCTGTCGAAGCTCCGCGTGGCGTCCAGGCGCAGCGAGGACAGTGCGTCCTTGACCCGGAAGTCCTTGAGATAGCCGGCTTGGGCGCGCTCGCCGCCCCAGCCGCCCGGGTCGTACATGCGGAGCGCCGACGGATCGGTGTAATTGCCGCCGAGGGTGAAGTCGAAGTAGCCGTCGGGGTTGTAGACCAGGTCGACCGTGTCACGGCCCTGGCCGGCGAGGCCGGCGTAGACCTCGAGCAGCCGCTCGTCGCGCGTGGCCGAGGAATGGCCGACGTCGGCGCTGACGGTCCAGTAGTCGCCGAGCTTGAGCTCCTGGTTCCAGCCGATCGCGAACAGGCTGTCGTCGGCGGCGTTGTAGTCGTTGCGCACCACGATCGGCCTGACGTCCGCCCAGTGCGCCTCGGTCATCGTGCCGTCGGCGTTGCGGGTGCCGTCCAGCAGCGTGCTGCCGTTGCCCCAGACCAGGCCCATCTGCAGGCCACGCCTGGACTCTTCCTTGTCGAACTGCGAGACGAAGACGTCGAGCACCGAGTGGTAGTTCTCGTTGGGCTTGAACTCGAGCACGCCCATGAAGCCGTCGCGCTGGTTGTCGCCCTCGATCAGGTGCATGTTGGCGCCGCCGAGCACGCCGTTGTCATAGCCCCAGGACTCGAACTGCCGGCCCTGAGTGGGGTTGTCCATGCGCGCGTAGCCGACCGCGATGCCGATGGTGTCGTCGGCGAACTGGTCGATGTAGGAGGCGCTGAAGCGGCTGCCCCATTCGTCGCTGTCACCGAGGCGGTTCATGTCGCCGCGGGCGTTGAGCGCGACCGCGCGTTCGCCGAAGGCGAGCGGGCGCACCGTGCGCAGGTCGACCGTCCCCGACAGGCCCTGGCCGACCAGTTGCGCGTCGGGGGTCTTGTAGACCATGACCTGGCTGATCAGCTCCGACGGGTACTGGTCGAACTCGACGCCGCGGTTGTTGCCGAGGCTGACCTGTTCGCGGCCGTTGAGGAGCGTGGTGGAGAAGTCGCCGGCGAAACCGCGGATGTTGATTTCCTGCGGGCGGTTGCCGAAGCGCTGCGCGGTGAGGCCGGGCAGGCGTGCCAGCGAGTCGGCGATCGACATGTCGGGCAGCTTGCCGATGTCCTCGGCCGAGATCGACTCGACGATGGAGGTGGAGGTGCGCTTGGCGTCGATCGCGTCCTCGATGCCGCGGCGGATGCCGGTCACCTGCACGCGGTCGAGGGTCACCGCGTCGGGCGCCTCCTGCGCGGGCGCATCGGCCGCCACCGTCTGGGCGCCGGCACCCTGCGCGGCCAGGGTCATCGCCGAGGCCAGTGCGGCGCTCAGCAGGTTCCGTTCGAGTCTCAGCATGTCCCCACTCCCTTGCACTGCGATGCGCCTGGAGGGCCCTCCTCCGGCATGCGTCGATGGTAGAGGCGCGATGGCCCGGCGTTCCTGCGTTGCAAACGTATTCATGGCATTGCACTGCAGCACGCGGTTGCCGTCGTCATGTGCTGTGGAATAGTGGGTGTGGACGCATGCCTGCGACCGTGGCATGCCAGGGGCTCGGTGAAAGGAGCGCGGGATGCCGCGGTGGTTCCGACACTCCGGCGCGGCCGGAACTGTGCGATGGACGGGCGTGTTGCCGCTGGCGGT
>DATBUS010000010.1:0-50063 GCA_036515815.1 Luteimonas sp. | reverse complement strand
GCTGCTTGGCG
Organism: Luteimonas sp.; assembly: GCA_036515815.1. Lineage (GTDB taxonomy): Bacteria > Pseudomonadota > Gammaproteobacteria > Xanthomonadales > Xanthomonadaceae > Luteimonas. The sequence goes on along the minus strand of DATBUS010000010.1, from coordinate 50,052 downwards.
ACCGTGCCGCGTCCGTCGAGGCCGCCGCCGCCGACGGCGCCCGGATCCATTGGCCGCTGCCTCAGCCCGCGCCGCGGGTGAGCATCGTGGTGCCGACGCGCGACCGGCTCGACCTGCTGCGCCAGTGCGTGGAGAGCATCCTCGGGCGCAGCACCTGGCCCGACATCGAACTGCTGGTGGTCGACAACGGTTCGGTCGAGGCCGCGACCCTGGACTACCTCGCCGCCCTGGAGGCCCGTCCCGGCGTGCGCGTGCTGCGCTACGATCGTCCCTTCAACTATTCGGCGATCAACAATTTCGCGGTCGCGCAGGCCAGCGGCGAATACATCGCGCTGGTCAACAACGACATCGAGGTGCTCACGCCCGGCTGGCTCGAGGAAATGGTGTCCCAGGCCGCGCGGCCCGGGGTCGGCGCGGTGGGGGCGATGCTCTACTACCCCGACGACACCATCCAGCACGCCGGCGTGGTGGTTGGCCTCGGCGGCGTGGCCGGCCACGTCTATTCGCGCCAGCCACGCGGGGCGACCGGCGAGGGCGGGCGCGCGGCGCTGGTGCAGGAACTGTCCGCAGTCACCGCCGCCTGCCTGGTGGTCCACCGGGCCGCGTGGGACGCCGTCGGCGGCCTGGACGAAGGCTTGCAGGTGGCGTTCAACGACGTCGACTTCTGCCTTCGCCTGCGCGAGGCCGGCTACCGCAACCTGTGGACGCCGCACGCCGAGCTCTACCACCACGAATCCGCCAGCCGCGGCAGCGAGGACACCGAGGAGAAGCTGCGTCGCTTCCACTCCGAGGTCGAGTCGATGACCCGCCGCTGGGGACGCACGCTTGAAGACGACCCGGCGTACAACCCGAACCTGTCGTTGCAGCACGGCGCCGCCAACGCGCTTGCATCGCCGCCGCGTGGCGGTCTCCATGCCTGGCTCCGCCACCTCGGCCTGCGCGCCGATGCTTCCACCGACATCACTGCATCCTGGAACCCCCGATGATGGACCACGAAAACCGCCCGGCCGCCGCAGGCATCGACCTGCCGCTGCGGCCGCACAACCACCTGCGCGAGCTGGAGGGGCAGGCCTGGGAGGCGGTGGGCAACGACCCATGCTTCGTGTGCGGACTGCCCGGGGGCGGCCTCGAAGCGGGCTGGTACGAGATCGAGCTGGACATGGAGCACCTCGAGGGGCCAGCCATGTGCAGCTATCTCTACCCCGACTACGGCGACAGCGAGCTGGAGCGGCACAAGGTCCATGTGCCCCTGCGCCCCGCCGGCGCCGGGCGGCTGCGTGCCGTGGTGCTGCTGGCGAGGCCCGTGCGCGGCCTGCGCTTCGACCCGTCCATGGCCGTATGCCGGTTCCGCCTGGGCGGGATGCGGCTGCGCCGCATCGGGCGCGCGGAGGCCGCGAAGGCGATGTGGCGGGAGTTGTCGGCGGACCTCGGGTCCGGTGCACGCCTGGGAATGGCGGCGTCGCTCGCCGGCAAGCTGCTCTCCGGCGGGCCTTCCGCCTTCGCGGGCATGCTGTATGCGCGCTACGCCGCGCCCCCGATCGGGCATGCGCGCGTCGGCTATGACACCTGGCTGAAGCTCTACGATCCGCAGACGCCCGAAGCCCTCGATGCGATCGCACGGGACGTGGCGGGCCTCGCGGCCAGGCCCCGCTTCTCGATCATCGTGCCGGTCTACAACACCGAGGAGCGCTGGCTGCGCAAATGCGTCGACAGCGTGCGGCGGCAGGTCTACGGCGACTGGGAGCTCTGCATCGCCAACGATGCCTCGCCGGACCCGCGGGTGCGCCAGGTGCTCGACGCCCTGGCGGCCGAAGAGCCGCGCATCCGGGTCACGCACCGCGAACGCAACGGCCACATCTCGGCGGCCTCGAACAGCGCGATCGACATGGCCAGCGGCGACTGGCTGGTGCTGCTCGACCACGACGACGAACTGCATCCGGCGGCGCTCGCCGAGCTCGCGCTGGCGATCGACCGCTTCCCGCGCTGGAAGCTGGTCTTCAGCGACGAGGACAAGATCGACGAGGAAGGCCGCCGCTTCGATCCCTACATGAAGTCCGACTGGAACTACGACCTGTTCCTGTCGCACAACTGCATCAGCCATCTCGGCGCCTACGACGCGGCGCTGGTGCGCGAGGTCGGTGGCTTCCGCGTCGGCATCGAGGGCAGCCAGGACTGGGACCTGGCGCTGCGCTGCATCGAGCGCCTGGACCACGACCAGATCGGCCACGTCCCGAAGGTGCTGTACCACTGGCGTGCCATCCAGGGATCCACCGCGCTCGCGCCGCAGGAAAAGGACTATGCCCACCACGCCGGCCTGCGCGCGATCGGCGAGCACCTCGAGCGCATCGGCTCGTCGGGGCGGGTGGAGGAGATCCCCGGCCAGCGCGGCAACTACCGGGTGCGCTATGGGCTTCCCGAGCCCGCGCCGCTGGTGAGCATCATCATCCCCACGCGCGACCACGTGGAGCTGCTGCGCGCCTGCGTCGATTCGATCCTGGAGAAGACCACCTACGCACGCTACGAGATCCTGATCGTCGACAACCAGTCGAGCGAGTCGTCCACGCTTGCGTATTTCTCGTCGCTGGCGGACGAGCCCAGGGTGCGGGTCATCGCGTACGACGCCCCGTTCAACTATTCGGAAATCAACAACCACGCGGCCGCTCAGGCACGGGGCACGCTGCTGTGCCTGATGAACAACGACATCACCGTGATCAGCCCCGACTGGCTGGACGAGATGGCCGGGCACGCCTGCCGTCCCGGCGTGGGCGCCGTGGGCGCGATGCTGTACTACCCCAATGGGACCATCCAGCACGCCGGCGTCATCCTCGGCGCGCACGGCGTGGCGGCGCATGCCTATTCCGGACACGGCCGCGGCTATCCGGGACACATGAGCCGGGCGCGCCTGGCCCAGGAGCTGAGCGCGGTGACGGCCGCCTGCCTGGTGGTGCCGCGGGCCGCGTTCGAAGCCGTGGGCGGGCTGGACCCGCAGTTGATCGTGGCCTTCAACGACATCGACTTCTGCCTCCGGCTGCGCAAGGCCGGCTATCGCAACATCTGGACCCCGTTCGCCGAGCTCTACCACCACGAATCGGCCACGCGGGGCTACGAGAACTCGCCGGAAAAGATGGCCAGGTTCAACGGCGAGGTGCTCTACATGCGCAACCGCTGGGGCACGGCCCTGCAGTACGATCCTTTCTACAGTCCCAACCTCAGCGTGACCGACGAGCTGTACCAGCTCGCGTTCCCGCCCCGTCCGGACTGGGCGGGCGACGCCGCGCGCTGAAACGCCTTCCGAAGCATTCCTCACACACTGGACCTCCGCATGGACAAGAAGATCCTCCTCGTGCCCGCATTCGCCGCGGCCGCCCTGCTTGCCGCCTGTGGCGGCGACGACACCCTCGGCGCGCCCCCGGCAGCGCCGACGGCGGCGGCCCCGTTCCAGCCGCCGGTGGCGGTGGTGCATGCCGCCGACTACACCCTGGCCGCGGACGCACCGGCGGCCGGCCACTGCGCGCTCGATGCCATCAATGGCGGCGGCACGCAGGGCGTCGTCCTCCCGGCATCCGGCCATGCCGCGTTCGGCGGCTGGATCGCGAACGCCGCGCTGGGCGTACCGACCGACGCGATGTTCGTCCTGCGTGGCGAACAGGGCAGCCTCGCCGCACCGCTCGACGCGCGCTGGGACCGACCCGACGTCGCGCAGGCACTCGGCAGCGAGGCGCTGGCCAATGCCGGCTTCAACCTGCAGCTCTCGCTGGATGGCGTTCCCGCCGGCAGCTACGAGCTCCTGGCCATGGTCGACGCGGCCACCGGGGCCACGTGCAACTTCAACGTGACGCTGGTCCTCGAGTGACCGGCGCGGCAACGGCTTCGACGACAGATGCATGACGCCGTTCCGCGGCCGGGCCTGTTGCAGCGGTCCGTGCTGCGCATCCGTGCACCATTCTCGGCACTGCTGCAGTACCGCGACCTGACCCGCGAACTGGTGGCGCGCGACATCCTCGGGCGCTACCGGGGCGCAAGCTTCGGCCTGCTGTGGTCGCTGCTCGGGCCGCTGATGATGCTGGTGATCTACACCGTCGCCCTGGGCGAGATCCTCGGCGCGCGGTGGGTACAGGCATCCGAAACCGAAGTGCCCTTCGGCATCGTGCTGTTCCTTGGGATCATGGTGCACGGCTTCTTCGCCGAGTGCCTGTCGCGTGCGCCACGGCTGATGGTCGACAACGCCAACTACGTCAAGCGCGTGGTGTTCCCGCTGCACGTCCTGCCGTGGACGGTGATGCTCTCGGCGGGGTTCCACCTGCTGGCCAACCTGGTGGTGTTCGCGGTGCTGTGCGCGCTGATCGTGGGGACGGTGTCGCCCTGGCTCGTACTGGCGCCGATCGTGCTGCTGCCGCTGGCGCTCCTGGGCGTGGCGGTGGGCTGGCTGCTGTCGTCGCTGGCGGTGTACATCCGGGACATCAGCCAGGCCATCCCGGTGCTGGTGACCGCGCTGCTGTTCCTGTCCTCGGCCATCGTCCCGGTGGAGACGCTCCCGCCGCATTTCCAGGTCGTGTTCAAGCTCAATCCGCTCACCTTCTTCATCGACCAGGTGCGCGAGGTCGCGCTCTGGGGCCGTCCGCCCGACTGGCTCGGGCTGGCCTGGCGCGGCCTCGCCAGCGTCGTGGTGCTGTACTTCGCCTATGCCTGGTTCCGCGTCAGCAGCCGGGGGTTCGCCGATGTCCTCTGAAACCCTGATCAGTCTTCGCGGCGTCGGCAAGTCGTTTCCGATGTTCGACAAGCCGTACCAGCAGCTTGTGCACGTGCTGGCACCAGGCGTGCGCCAGGTGGCGCAGTTCCAGGCCCTCCAGGGCGTGGACCTCGAGATCCGGCGGGGCGAGGCGATCGGTGTGATCGGTCGCAACGGTTCGGGCAAGTCGACGCTGCTGCAGATCATCGCCGGCATCCTCCAGCCCAGCACCGGCGAGCTTCGCGTCTCCGCGCGCATCGCGGCGCTGCTGGAACTCGGCGCGGGCTTCAACCCCGAGTTCACCGGGCGCGAGAACGCGCGCATGAATGCAAGCCTGCTCGGGCTCAGCCAGAAGCAGGTCGACGAGCGGATGGAGCGCATCCTGGCCTTCGCCGAGATCGGCAGCCACGTCGACCAGCAGGTCAAGACCTATTCCAGCGGCATGTTCATGCGGCTGGCGTTCGCGGTGGCCGTGCACACCGACCCCGACGTGCTGATCGTGGACGAGGCGCTGTCGGTGGGCGACATCTACTTCCAGCGCAAGTGCTTCAAGCGCATCGAGGAGATGCGCCAGCAGGGCTGCACCCTGCTGTTCGTGACCCACGCGATCGAATCGGTGCTGCAGCTCTGCGACCGCGGGGTGGTGCTCGATCGTGGCCGGCTGGTCTACGACGGCGACGCCCAGAGCGCGGTGAAGCAGTACCTGCGCGTGGTCTTCGGCGACAACCCTGCGGTCACCGCCGAGCCGCCGGAAGAGGCGGCGCCGGTCGAGCAGGCCGGACCGGAACACGACGCCGAGGTCGAGCTCGAGCAGCGCGAGCTGCGCCAGTTCATGGAGGGCGGTGGCCGCGACCTGCTGCACACCCGGCCCGGCTACAACCGCGACGAGACCCGGCTTGGCGACGGCCGGGCGCTCACCGCCGACTGCCTGGTCGTGGGACAGCACGGGCACGGGCCCCTGGTGCACGCGCGCGAGCCGTTCCGGCTGCTGGTGCGCTACCACTTCAGGGAATCGCTCGACCGCCTGATTTTCGGCGTGCGCGTGTGCACGGTCACCGGCTCGGTGGTCTACAGCGCGAACACTCTGGTGGCCGATGGCGCGCTGTACGCGTGCGACGCCGGTACGACCGCGGTTGGCGAGTTCGACCTGCGTTGTGCGCTGCTCAGGGGCCAGTATTTCGTCACCGTGGGCGTGTCGCGCCTGGACGAGGACGGCATCGAGATCCACGCCGTGGACAGGCGCACCGACGCGGTCATCCTGACGGTTGCCGGCGAGGTCCGGCATGCGGAGGGCGTGGCGGACATGGAAGCCGCGTTCAACATCGGCTGCCTCGCGGGGGCGGTCAGGAGCATGGAATGAGCGCCTGGCCGACCGGACCGCTGCTGGTCTCCTCGGTCAACGGGGGCGGCGTCTTCGCCATCGTCGACGGGCAGGTGGAACGCTGGTCGAAGGTCGATACCACCGGCATCGCGCTGCACCAGGACGGCGCCCTGCTGGCGCGGCAGGCCGAAGGCCGCGCGGAGCTGCGCTGGCTGCGTGGTCGAGACGTCGCCCGGGTGCGACTGGTGGAGCGCTCGCTGGACCTGCACGACGTGCTCTGGCACGACGGACGCATCTACGTGGTCGCCACGCAGACCAATACCGTGTTCGAGTTCGACGAAAGTTTCGTGGAGCTGCGCCACTGGTCGTTCCCCGGCGAGGAGGATTCGCAGCACATCAATTCCGTCTGCGTCTACCAGGGCCGCCTGCTCGCCTCGCGCTTCGGGCAGTTCCGCGTGCACCGCGGCTACAAGGGCGCGACCCGCGGCGCGGGCGAGGTCTTCGACGTCGAGACCGGCGAGGTCGTGGTGGCCGGCCTGTCGCAACCGCATTCGCTGCACGCCGATGGCGATCGCCTCTGGCTTTGTGATTCCGAGGCGGGAATGCTGCGCTGCTACCGCGGCTTCGAGGACGCGGGCGCCTGGCCGATGGGCGGCTATGTGCGGGGCCTGGCGATCGGCGGTGGCGTGGCCTGCGTGGGCCTGAGCCGGAGCCGCAACGCCGAACCGGGCTCGCTCGCCCGGGGCACGATCGTCGCGCTCGACCTCGGCGACATGTCCGAGATCGCCCGGGTCGAGATCCCGGCCAACGAGGTCTACGACATCCGCATGCCGCCGCCGGGCGCGCTGGCCGACCTGCGGGCGTCGGCGATGGCGGACGCGATCGCCGAATACGACACCCAGGTCGACGAGCGAAATCGCGCCGTGGACGCGGTCGTCCGCGATGCCGGGGCCACCGCAATGGCCACGGCCCTGCACCAGGCCAACCTGCGCATCGCGGAGCTGGAGCAGGTCGCCGCGACCCAGGCCAAGCAGCTGCGCGACGCGACGGCGGAACTCTCGCGGCAGCGGGCCCGGGCGGAAGAGGAGGCCGCGTGGCTGGCGATGGTCGAGCGCGATGCCTCGGAACTGCGCGCCATCGTGCAGGCCCAGGGCGGACTCCTGGCCGAACGCCAGGACTTCATCGATACGTTGACCCGCAGCCGCGGCTGGCGCTGGACGCGGCTCCTGCGAGGCGCCGGACCGGCCGTGCCGGGGCAGCGGGACGACAGCGTGCAGGCGGGTGCCTCCCTGGACGGGATCGCGCCGGGGCCGCCGCCGTCGCGCGCCAACCTGCCGATCGCCGGCCTGGCCTTCGAGCCGTCGGCGACGCCGCTGGTCTCGATCGTGGTCGCCGCGCACGGCAGCTTCGAAGCCACGCGTGCCTGCCTCGAATCGATCCGCGACGCCGGGGCCGGCGTGCCCTTCGAAGTGATCCTGGTCGACGACGCCTCGGGCGAGATCGCGATGGACCGTTTCCGCCTCGTGCCCGGGCTGCGCTATCGCAGCAATCCGTCGAACCTCGGCTTCCTGCGTTCGATGAATGCCGCGCTCGACATGGTGCGCGGCGACTACGTGCACTTCCTCAACAACGACACCCTGGTCACCGCCGGCTGGCTCGACGCGCTGCTCCGCACCTTCCAGATCTTCCATGACTGCGGCATCGCCGGCTCGCGCCTGGTCTACCCGGACGGGCGGCTGCAGGAGGCGGGCGCCATCGTCTGGTCCGACGGCGATGGCTGCAACGTCGGCCGTGGCGGCGACCCGAACGATCCGGCGCATGCGGCGGTGCGCGAGGTGGACTACACCTCCGGTGCCTCCATCCTCGTGCGCCACGACGTGCTGCGCGAGCTTGGCGGGTTCGACGAGCGTTACGCGCCGGCCTACTACGAGGACACCGACCTCGCTTTCCGCCTGCGCGAACGCGGCCTGCGCACGTTCTACCAGCCGGCCTCCACCGTGATCCACCAGGAGGGGCTTTCCCATGGCACCGACGCCGGCAGCGGCGGCAAGGCGTGGCAGGTGCGCAATCGCGAGGTCTTCCTGGCGCGCTGGGCCGACACGCTGGAACGCGGGCAGCTGCCGCCGGGGCAGCATCCGTATCTTGCGCGCAGCCGCGCACAGCTGAAGAAACTGGCGTTGGTGGTCGACCACCACCTCCCGCGCACCGACCGCGACGCGGGTTCGCGCGCGACCTGGCAGCTGATGCGGCTGATGCAGGTCCAGGGCTTCGAGGTGAAGTTCTGGAGCTTCGAGCGCGACAGCGACGCGCGCGCGCGGGATCTGCTGCACATGCACGCGATCGAGATCGCGGGCCAGGGTGGGGCAGGCGACGGCTTCGAGCCGTGGATCGCCAGCCACGGCCACTACTTCGACTACGTGCTGCTCAATCGCCCGCATGTCGCCGACGCACTGGTGGATGCGGTACGGGCGCACTCGGCCGCGCGTGTCCTCTACTACGGACACGACGTCCATCACCTCCGGCTGGCCGCGCAGCACGCGCTCGAGCCGACGCCCGCCCTGGCCCGCCAGGAAGCGCATGTGCGGGCCATGGAAGAGCGCGTCTGGAGCAGGGTCGACGCCATCCTCTATCCGGCGGAGGCGGAGACCCGCCACGTCCAGGCCTGGATCGATGCCAGCGGCGCGCGCGCGCGCGCGGCGACGGTGCCGCTGTTCGCCTATGCCGGCGTGCCGGAATCTCCGGACGACGGCGAGCCCCTGGCCGGGCGCGATACGGTGCTGTTCGTCGGTGGCTTCGGCCACGCGCCCAATGCGGACGGCGTCGCGTGGTTCCTCGCCGACGTCTGGCCGCTCGTGCGCGAGCGGGTGCCAGGTCTGCGGCTGGTCGTCATCGGCTCGGACCCTGGTCCGGACATCCTGGCTTTCGCCGGAGAAGGCGTGGACATCGCAGGCAGCGTGCCGGAAGAGGCGCTGCAGGCGGCCTACCGCCAGGCCCGCGTAGCGATCGCTCCGCTGCGCTTCGGTGCCGGCGTCAAGGGCAAGGTGCTCGAGGCCCTGCGCTATGGCGTCCCCTGCGTCACCACCACGGTGGGGGCCCAGGGCCTGGAGTCCGCCACGGCGCTGCGCGTGGCCGACGACGCGGCAGGCTTTGCCGGACACGTCGTCGCATTGGCGCGCGACGATGCCGCCTGGCGCGAGGCGTCGACGGGCGGGCTCGGGTTCATCCGCGCGAATTTCTCGGAAGCCTCGCTCCGGGCCGCGCTTTCGCCGTTCCTGGACCCTGCGCCGCATCCCGACCTCGCCGCCCGGCTGGCCGCCGCCGAAACAGCACGCCGTCCGCCCGACGAGCGCTAGCGGTGCGACTGCACCAAAGGGCAGTGCCCCTGGTGCCGGGCGGCAAGTACCATCACCGGTCCCACCTGCAACCCTGGAGCCTGCCTTGGCCGGAACAGCATCCGCACCCGATTCGAAGGGGAAGGTCTTCCCCGATGCCGCCAGCGCGCTGCGCGACGTGGTCGCCGGCGGCCAGACCCTCGCCGTCGGCGGCTTCGGCCTCTGCGGCATCCCGGAGGCCCTGATCGCGGCCCTGCGCGACTCGGGCGCGAAGGACCTCACGGTGATTTCCAACAACGCCGGCGTCGACGGTTTCGGCCTCGGCCAGCTTCTGGCCACGCGCCAGATCCGCAGGATGATTTCGTCCTACGTGGGCGAGAACAAGGAGTTCGAACGCCAGTACCTGGCCGGCGAACTCGAGCTCGAATTCAACCCGCAGGGGACCCTGGCCGAACGGCTGCGCGCCGGCGGCGCAGGCATCCCCGCGTTCTTCACCGCGACCGGCTACGGCACCGTCGTGGCCGAGGGCAAGGAGACGCGGGAGTTCGACGGCAAGCACTACGTCATGGAAACCGCGCTGGTGGCCGACGTCTCGCTGGTGAAGGCATGGAAGGCCGACCGCGCCGGCAACCTGGTGTTCCGCAAGACCGCGCGCAACTTCAATCCTGCGTGTGCGATGGCCGGCAAGATCTGCGTGGCCGAGGTCGAGGAGCTGGTGGAGGTGGGCGACATCGATCCGGACCACGTGCACCTGCCGGGCATCTACGTCGACCGCATCGTGGTCAACGCCACCCCCGAGAAGCGCATCGAACAGCGCACCGTGCGCGAAGGAGCGAAGTGATGGCCTGGACCCGCGACCAGATGGCGCAGCGCGCCGCCCGCGAGCTCTCCGATGGCATGTACGTCAACCTCGGCATCGGCCTGCCGACGCTGGTGGCCAACCACATCCCCGACGGCGTCGACGTGTGGCTGCAGAGCGAGAACGGCCTGCTCGGCATCGGGCCGTTCCCGACCGGGGACGAGCTCGACGCCGACCTGATCAACGCCGGCAAGCAGACGGTGACCGCGCGCAAGGGCGCGAGCTACTTCGGCAGCCACGATTCCTTCGCGATGATCCGCGGTGGCCATATCGACCTGGCGATCCTCGGCGCGATGGAAGTCACCGACAAGGGCGACCTGGCCAACTGGATGGTGCCCGGCAAGATGGTCAAGGGCATGGGCGGGGCGATGGACCTCGTCGCCGGCGTCAAGCGCGTGGTGGTGCTGATGGAGCACTGCACGAAGAACGGCGACCCGAAGATCCTGCCCGAGTGCACGCTGCCGCTGACCGGCGTGGGCGTGGTCAGCCGGATCATCACCGACCTTGCGGTGTTCGATGTCACCGCCGACGGGCTGGTGCTGGTGGAGACCGCCGAAGGCGTGGGCGAGGCCGACCTGCGCGCTTGCACCGGAGTGTCGTTCTCCGCGGGCTGAAAGGCCCGTTCCGGGCGGGCCGGCGCCGAGGCGCGGCCCGCCTGCTCAGCCGCCCGCAGGCGCGCCCGGCGCCGCCGTCGCGGGGATGCGCGCGACCGCCGACCTGTGCATGGGGCGGCGCGGCACCGAACCGATGTCGTAGCCCAGGAAGGCCAGCAGGAACTGCAGCCCCAGGATGATCGGCAGCGCCGCCAGCATCACCGTGCCGGCGGGCGTCGGCACCCCGGCCTGCATCGACTGCAGCCAGGCCGATGCGCCGAAGAGCGTGCCTCCGGCCACCAGCACGGCACCCGCCACCAGCTCGATCGACGCCAGCGACATGTCGCGCAGGAAGTAGTTGTAGAAGATGCGCTTGCAGAGGTTGCGCGCGTGCTTGGCCAGGAACTCGCCCAGGATGCGCGAGATGCGCAGGTTGCTGACCTCGTCGCCGTAGTGCGCGTCCATCGGCACGTCCACCGCCACCGCCCGCAGCGTGTTGAGGCGGAACAGCATGTCGGTCTCGAAGAAGTAGCGCTTGCTGATCCGGTCGAACGGCAGCCGTTCGGCCACCGCCGCGTGGATGGCCGTGTATCCGTTGGTGGGGTCGAACAGGTCCCAGTAGCCGGTGGACAGCTTGGCCATGAACGACAGCACCGCGTTGCCGAAGATGCGCAACGGCGGCATGCGGGTGATGTTGGTCAGGTCGAAGAAGCGGTTGCCCTTGGTGTAGTCGGCTTCCCCGGCGAGGATCGGCGCGATGAAGCGCGTGACCAGCCCCGGGTCCATCTGCCCGTCGCCATCGATCTTGACGATGACGTCGGCGCCGGCGGCGATCGCCACCCGGTAGCCGTTGAGCACGGCACCGCCCACGCCCTGGTTCTGCCCGTTGTAGTGGACGCGCACGCGCGGGTCCCGGCACGAGGCCTCGACCAGCCGGCCTGAACCGTCCGGACAGGCGTCGTCCACGACCACGATCGTGTCGATGATCGCCGGCATGCGCGCCAGCACGTCGAGGATGTGGGCGGTCACCCGGTAGCAGGGGAGCACCGCTGCGACGTGCGGGCGCGGCTCTGGCGGAACATGTCGGGTGGCCGGCAACGGATTCATCCGCATAGCGTACCAACCGCGACAGCCCGGGGCAGCCTTCTTGCACCGTGCGGCAATGCACAGGATGATCCGGCCCGGAGCAGGACATCCGTCTGGCAGCGAGGGAGCCGATGACCACGAATCCCGAGGCCTACGACCGACGGTATACGGACTACCAGTCCCGGCGCAGCGCGCTTCGGAAATGGATCCGCGGCTTCTATCTCCGGAGCGCGGCCCGGCTGGTGCATGGACCGACGGTCGACTTCGGCTGCGGCGTGGGCGAATTCCTGCGCGAGCTTCCGGCCGGATCGGTCGGCCTCGAGCTCAACGAGGCGACCGTTGCCCACTGCCAGGCACAGGGCCTCGATGTCCTGCACTACGACGCCGACACCGATGACTGGAACCTGGGGCCGCTCGCTGCGCGCACCCAGCGCTTTGGTTCGTTGTCGATCTGCCATGTGCTGGAGCACCTGGACCGGCCGGTCGAGTACTTCCGCAAGCTGCTGCTGGCCGCGCGCCGGCTCGGCGTGGATCGCGTCCTGGTGATCGTGCCGGGGCGGAGCGGTTTTGCCAGCGACGATACCCATCTCACCTTCGTCGACCTGCCGATGCTGTCCGACCCCGCGGTCGTCGCGGGAACCGGCTTTGCAATGCGGGATTCGCACTACTTTCCGGGCAACGTCCGCAGGTTCGGCGACTTTTTCCCCCACCATGAGCTGCGCGTCGTCTTCGTGGCGGGCGGACCCGGCGGTGCCGCCGCCTGAGGCGAGGCAGGCCTCAGGCCTGGTTGCTGCGATATGCGATGCCGTAGGTGCCAGCGATGGCATCGGCGATCGGGCCCGGCCACAACATGCGCAGCAGTGCGCGATCCTCCATGGCGCGCAGCCCGCCGGCGATGCCCGCGCTGGTCTCACTGTCCGCGTGCACGCGATGGTGCATCAGCACGTCGCGCACGTAGACGAATGCGCCGGGCTGGCGTGCGGACACGAGCCAGGCGGCCCAGTCCAGGTTCAACCTCAGGTCCTCGCGGAAACGGAACGGCCCGCGCCCCATGTCGACCGTGACTGCCGGGCACGGGATGGCGCAGCCGAAGCGCAGGGTATTGGTCTTGAAGAATCGCGTCGCGGCCCGTTCCCCGCCCAGGAAGCCCAGCTCCAGGAGGGCGCGCTTGATGCGCAGGAGCGTGGTCTGCTCGCGCACGGCGTCGCCCACCCGCTCGGCATAGGCGGTGAACACCAGGCTTGCGTCCGGGTTGCGCTGCACGGCGTCCATGGTGGAGGCCGCGAATCGCGGAAGGTAGATGTCGTCCTGGTGCGCGATCGTCACCCAGCGCGAGGTGGCGCAGGACAGGGCGAAGTTCCAGTCGATCCCGATGCCCCCGCCCGAGGGGTTGATGCGCAGGCTGGCGCCGAACTCGTCCGCGAGCGCGGCAATGTGGGCGTTCGGCGTCGGGGTGGCGACGATGACGGGCGAGATGCGCGACTGGCTGGCCAGGGATTCCAGGCAGCTCCGCAGGTGCGGGGACTCGCCGTAGGCAGGGACGACGAAGCTGTGGGGGGTCATTCGTGGTTCCTCGCGGGAAGCAGGCTTCCGGGTCCGTGCCCGCGCCGCATGGTCATTCGTTCGTGGTCCGTGCGTACAGCGAGATTCCGTCGACCTGCGCCCCGATCGGGCTCAGGCAGGCCAGGTCGGCATCCGGCGCGCTGCCGGCGTATGCGACGCGGTCGATGCCCAGCGTATCGAGTGGCCTGGAGCAGATGTCGACCTGCAGCCGGTACATGTCGGGCTGCACCAGCGTGAACGCCGGTGCGGCGATCCCGCTGGCCGATTCGACCTGGATGTGCGCGTAGCGGTTCCACACGCCCACGTGCTGGCGACCCGGATCGAGGACTTCCAGCGCGGCGATGTCGGGCGCGTAGCTGGTGCCACCGAACACCTCGAGGCCGACGGCCTTGAAGGCCTGCGGAATGACGAAGTTGCCGACCACGAGCCACCTGTGGCCGGTGCCGCCGTCGGCCGCCACGGCAGCCGCCAGCGCGGGCTTGTCCAGGAGTGGCGCGAGGCCGCGCGACACCGGGTTGACCATCAGCCCGGGGGTCACCGCAAGCGCCGCCGCGGCCGCGAGGGCGGGACGACTGCCGCGGGCCAGTGCCCAGGCCACGAGTCCCGCCACCAGGCAACCAAGCAGCACCCTGCGTCCGGTGAAGAACCCGGGATCGATGCCCTGGAGCACGGCGCCGTACTGGTACACCGCGATCGCGGCGAGAGCCGTGAACGCGACGTGCCGCCCGCTGGCGCGCCCTGTGGACAGCGCACGCATGCGTGCCACGCAGACCGCCACCAGGAAGATCGACGCGACGCCCAGCGCAACCGGTGCGCGCGTGGCAGGGACGAAGGACAGGAGCGTCAGCCGCGCCAGGACACTGGCCACGCCGTCGGGCAAGGGCACGATCATCCATGCCGCCAGCAGGATGCAGAACGCGCCCAGCGCGAGGACCAGCGGGTCCCTCAGCAGTCGCCGTTCCAGGAAGAGCGCTGCTCCGGCCGCCAGCGGGAACAGGAGGATGAAGTCGCTGGATTCCGAAGCGTTGGAATTGGCCCAGGGGAATATGTCCTCGCCGACACGCCAGGCCTCGAAGATGCCGTCGAACACCGTCCACCAGGGCACCGTGCCGCCGACGGAGAAGCGCCGCCCGGGATACGCGGTGGCAACCACGGTGGAGATGGTGTCCTGCGCGTCGACCAGGAAGAGCCATGCGACGCAGGCGATGATCGACCCGAAGGCCGCGAGGAGCGCGATCCGTTGCGCCGCGAACGCCCGGAACTGCAGGCGCGGGCCGCGCGACGCGAGCACGCCCACGGCAAGTGCGGCGCCGGCGTAGGCGAGCGGGACCTGGAACGGGGGATACAGCTGGAACGCGAAGCTGGACGCGCCGAGCAGGAGCGCCACCGCGCCGAGGGCGCGCATCACCCGCCGCTCGGCGGTGCAGACGTACAGGAAGCCGAGGACCGCAAGGCACAGGCCGATCAGCATTTCGGGCAGGTTGGTCGAGAACCACCACTGCGTGAACGACGAGAAGCACAGCCATGCCGCGCCCAGCGCCGAGACCATGCCGTCACCGCGCGTGAGCAGGAGGAGCAGCAGGAACGAGGAGACGAACAAGCCGAACAGCTTGTACATCCAGTGCCACGACACCGCGCGCTCGACGTCGAACAGGGCGAAGCCCCAGAACTCGGGCTGCAGCACGGCCACCGGGTGCCTGACCGGCATCGAGGTCAGCAGCGTGGAATGCTGGCTGCCGACGGCGGGATTCTCGAGCGGATACCCCTTGGCCGCCTGGCTGAGCATCCACGGGCTGG
Source organism: Luteimonas sp. (assembly GCA_036515815.1). Lineage (GTDB taxonomy): Bacteria > Pseudomonadota > Gammaproteobacteria > Xanthomonadales > Xanthomonadaceae > Luteimonas. Next base: position 34,772 of record DATBUS010000010.1, on the reverse strand, counting down.
CCACCAGCCACTCGTCGGCACGGATCGCGCGCGGCGTCCCGATCAGCGTCGGGTCTTCCACGCCGGCACTGGGCAGGTAGGCATTCCACATGGCCACCGACGAGAAGTTCAGCCGTCCCGCCACCCCGGCGGCCGCCATGCCCAGGGCCAGCAGCAGCACCGCCATGGTCGCCGGGGTGAAGGTGATCGCGCTCCGGTCGCTGCATGCGCGCACCAGCGGGGCGAGGGCGTCCAGGCGCGCGATGGCCGCGTGGCGGTACCGGCCCCAGGACGATGCGCTGCGGAGGAGCGCGTCGAGGAGTACGGCGGCCAGCCCGAGCAGCAACGACGCCAGCAGCGTCAGCCAGGTGGTTTCCCGACCCAGCCCCGCCATCGTCGCCGCGGGCAACTCCAGTTCGACCGCCGGGTCGTTGCCGGTCGAAACGAAGCGGAGGGCGCCGCCCTGGACGGTGACGCCGGTGACCTCCTGCGACGCGGCCGGCACCGGCACCACCTGGCGGCGCGCGGTCTTGAGGCCAAGGATCCGGCCCCTGAGCTCGAGTGACTGCAGTTCGACGGAACCCGGTGCCGTCGCTAGGTCAAGGCGCAGCTTCGCGATTGGCTGCCGCCATTGCAGGTCGACGCGGTACTTGTGGGTCGCGCCATCGCTGGTGATCGGAAAGGACGCGCTGCGCCCGGCACCGAACCCTTCTTCCGGACCAGCGAAGAAGATCTCGCCCGGTCCGCTGGCTTCGGTGGCGTAGGCGAGGTTGACACGGAGATCCTGGCGCTGCGAAAGCAGCAGGAACGCGACCAGGCTGGCCGCGAACAGCACGATACCGGCCCGCGTGAACAGGCGGCGGCCCGAACCCTGGCGCCCGTCGGGCGTCACGCGCTGGCGCCGGCCTGGTTGGTCAGGGTCACCATGAGGACGCCCGCGGAGATCAGCAGCAGCCCGGCCCACTGCGCAAAGCCGAGCTTCTCGTCAAAGAAGTGCCAGCTCGCAAGCGCCATGAGCAGGTAGAAGGACGAACCCGAGAGTGCGAACGCCACCGCCAGCTTCTCCCGCGAGATCACGAACATCCACGCCACGTACCCGATCACCTGCAATGCGAGCGCGCAGTACACGAGCGGCGACAGCGCCGCGCCGAACAGGAAGTCGACCGGACCCTGCGCCAGCAACGGGCGCAAGCCGCCCATGGCCCGCTTCAGCACGAGTTGGCCGGCGATGGTGCAGAGGGTGGTGACCAGAACCAGCGCATAAACGCCCATGGGAAACCTTTGCCGCAATGGCGGCATGCAATGGAGCGGGCGGGCCAGGCGTTGCCGTGGCCCGCGGATGATAAGCGCCTGGCCTCAGCCCAGCGCCGCTTCCAGCTCCGGCAGCACCTGGAACAGGTCGCCCACCAGGCCGATGTCGGCGATCTCGAAGATAGCGGCGTCCGGATCCTTGTTGATCGCCACGATGGTGCCGGCGTCCTTGATGCCGGTGAGGTGCTGGATCGCGCCGCTGATGCCGATGGCGACGTACAGCTCCGGCGCGATGATCTTGCCGGTCTGGCCGACCTGCATCTCGTTGGGGCAATACCCCGCATCGACCGCGGCGCGCGAGGCACCGACCGCTGCACCGAGCCTGTCGGCGAACTTGTAGATCACGTCGAAGTTCTCGGCCGAGCCGACGCCGCGGCCGCCCGACACGACGCGCTTTGCGCCCTGCAGGTCGGGGCGGTCGCTGCTGCCCGCGGCCAGGCCGACGAAGCGCGTGTGCGTGGGCAGGCTTGCATCCACGCTGGCGGCCTCGACCGCGGCGCTGCCGCCCTTGCCCGCTTCCTTCCACGAGGCGGTACGCACGGTGGCGACCACGACCTGGCCGGCCGGCGCCTCGACGGTGACGACGGCGTTGCCGGCGTAGATCGGGCGCTTGAAGGTGTATTCGCCCTCGACCGACATCAGGTCCGATACCTGCGGTACGCCGAGGAGCGCGGCCACGCAGGGCATCAGGTCCTTGCCGAAGGTCGAGCTCGGGCCGAAGACGTGGCTGTAGCCCTCGGCGAGTTTCGCCACCTGCGGCGCGAGCACCTGGGCGATGGCGCTGGCATTGGCGTCGTTGGCCACGGCGAGCACGCGGCCGACGCCCGCGATCCGGGCGGCTTCGGCGGCAACTGCCGCGGGGTCGGCGGCCAGCACCACGATGTCGATGGCCTCGGGCGACAGGGCCTGCGCGGCGGAGACGCACTTGGCGGTGGAGCCGTTGAGCCTGCCGTCCTGGTGTTCGGCGACGATGAGTACCTTGGCCATCAGAGCAACCCCTTGTCCTTCAGCGCGGCGACGAGTTCGGCCGCATCCTTCACCATCACGCCCTTGCTGCGCTTCGCGGGCGCGGCGTAGTGCGTGGTCTTCAGGCCCTGGCCTTCGTCGACCCCGAGATCGGCCCAGGCGAGGGTCTCCATCGGCTTCGACTTGGCCTTCATGATGTCGGGCAGCTTGATGAATCGCGGCTCGTTCAGGCGCAGGTCGGTGGTGACCACCGCCGGCAGGTCGACCTCGAGGGTCTCGAGGCCGGCATCGACCTCGCGGGTGACCGTGGCCCTGCCGTCGGCAACCTCGACCTTGCTGGCGAAGGTGGCCTGCGGGCGGCCCCAGATCGTGGCCAGCATCTGGCCCGTCTGGTTGGCGTCGTCGTCGATGGCCTGCTTGCCGAGGATCACGAGATCCGGCGACTCCTTCTCCACCAGCTTCAGCAGCGCGCGCGCGGCGGCCAGCGGCTGCACCTCCTGCCCCGCGTCGGTGACGACGTGGATGGCGCGGTTGGCGCCCATGGCGAGGCCGTTGCGCAGGTGCGCCTGGGCGTCGGCCGGTGCGATGGTCGCGACCACCACTTCGGTGGCGATGCCCTTGTCGCGCAGGCGGAGCGCCTCTTCCAGCGCGATTTCATCGAACGGGTTGGCCGAAAGCTTGACGCCGTCGGTGACCACGCCGGTGCCGTCAGGCTTGACCTGGATGCGGACGTTGTAGTCCACCACTCGCTTGTAGCCGACGAGGATCTTCATCGTTGCGGTGCGTCCTTGGGGGTAGGGCGGAAACCCGTGATTTTAGCCCCCCGGGGAGCGCGGCGCGAATCACGGCCGCAACACGTGGCGTCCGAGCAGGAAGGTCACCGGGACGCTGGCCGCGACCGAGAGCAGCGGCGCCAGGCGCGGGTCCAGGCCGAGGGGGCCGATGGCCAGCGCCAGCATCGACGCACCGGCCGCCCAGCCGGCCAGGCAGACCAGCGGCCAGGCCGCGAAGCTGCGCCAGCTGCGTCGCGCGCGGAAGGCGTAGCGGCTGTGCAGCAGGTAGCCCAGGCAGACGCCGAAGACGAAGCTGGCCGCATACGCCGCCTGGGGGGGCAGCCATGCCAGGAGCAGCCAGTAGACCGCCAGCGAGGCCACCGTGTTCGCGCCGCCGGCCACGAGGAAGCGCAGGAAGGTGGCCAGCGCCGCCCCGCGTCCCGGGCCCGGCCTCGGCATGCCGCGCGGTGGGTTCATGCGTCGCCGTCGGTCGCCAGCGACAGGAACTCGTCGTAGTCGCGGATGTAGTCCGCGGGATCGTAGGGATGCGAGGCGAACACCAGCAGCACCGCGTCGTGCGAATAGCGGTACTGCGTTCCCCAGGTCATCGGCGGCAGGTGGAGGCCGGTGTCCGGCGAGTCGAGGACGAAGGCGCGGCGCTGGCGTCCGTCGTCGGCCAGTACCTTGACCGAGCCGTGCACGCAGAGCAGGAACTGGTGGCAGGCGCGGTGCGCATGTTCGCCACGGGTCTCGCGCGAGGGCACGTCGAACACCAGGAAGTAGCGGACCGGCTGGAACGGCAGGTCGCGGCCGAATTCGCCGACCGAGAGCGAACCGCGCACGTCGACGAAACGCGACAGCCGGTGCAGGCGCGCGCCCTCGGCCACGTCCGCGCCAGGGGCGCCGCCTGCGGACCCGTCCCGCTGGCCCCGCGTCCGCCCGTCCTCCGGCTGCGGGGGGCGCCGGGACGTGGCTGCTCCGGCCTCATCGGTGCCGGTGTCGGTATAGCCCACGATGCGCGCCGGATTGCCGACCACGATCGCGTTCGGGGGCACCGAGCGGGTGATCACGGCGCCGGCGCCGATCATGGCTCCGCGTCCGATGCGCACGCCCGGCAGCAGGGTGGCATTGGCGCCGATCGACGCACCGTCCTCGACCACGGTCTCGACATAGCGCTCCGGACGCTGCCGGCTGCGCGGGAACATGTCGTTGCTGAAGGTCGCATTGGGCCCGACGAACACGTCGTTGCCCAGGCGCACGCCGTCCCAGACCTGCACGCCGCACTTGATGGTGGTGCGGTCGCCGATGACGGCGTCGCCCTCGACGAACACCCCGTCGCAGATATTGCAGTCGCTGCCGATGCGCGCGCCGGGCAGGACATGCGCGAATGCCCACACACGCGTGCCGGCGCCGATGTCCCCGCTCTCGCAGAGCGCATTGGGGTGCACGAAATAGTCCATCAGCATCCGCCCTCGAAGGTTTCCTCGGAATGCACCAGCGCAAGCGGCCGTGCCTTGGTGTTCTCGAACGCCCGCCAGGCATAGCTGCCGACCACGCCCAGGCCGAGGGTGTTGATCGCGCCGAAGAACAGGATGGTGAACACCGTGGCCGCATAACCCGGCACGGTGACCCAGCCCGAAAGCCGCGCAAGCACCACCACCACGGCAAGCAGGGCCGCAGTGGCGAGCGCGAGCGCGCCGGTGACGAACAGGATCCGCACCGGCAGGTCGCTGAAGGCGAACACGCTGTCGAGGAAGTAGGCGATCTTCTTGCGCATGGTCCAGGCGCTGCGGCCATGCGCGCGCCGCAGTCGCGGATAGGGCACGAAGACGCGGCGGCCTCCGAGCCAGAACAGCTGCGCCAGCAGGCTGGTGTGGGCCTCGCGCAGCGTGACCAGGCGGTCGCGGAAATCGGCCGTCAACGCGAAGATGTCGACCCCGCCGCGGGGGATGTCGGGCATCACGAAGCGTCGGTACATCGCCCAGAACGCGGTCGACAGCAACCGCCCGAACAGCGGGTCGTCGCGGCCCTCGCGCACGCCGAAGCAGACATCCGCTGCCCCCCCGCGCAATGCGGCGTGGAATTCCAGCGCCAGTCCGGGCGGTTCCTGCAGGTCGGCCGCGAGTACCGCGATCACTTCGCCGCGGGCACGTTCGAGGCCGACACGGATGGCGGGGAACGCGCCGAAGTTGCGCGTGAGTTCGACCAGCCGTGCCGGGAACCCGACCGTCGGCAGCGCCTCGCGCAGCAGCGCATGGCTCGCATCCGGGCTTCCGTCGACCACGAACACCACTTCCAGTCCGCCCTCCACCCGGGGCGCGAGCCCGCGCAGGGCCTCCAGCAATCCGGGGATCGAGCCGGCATTGCGGTACACCGGCACCACGATGCTCAGCGCGGGCCTCAGAACCGGTTGCATGCGTCGATCACCTCGGCGACTTCATCGTCGGTCAGCTCCGGGAAGCAGGGCAGGGTCAACGCGGTGGCGCACTGGCGTTCGGTGACCGGAAGCGAGAGGTCGCGGTAGCGTCCGTCGAAGCATGGCTGCCTGTGGTCGGGGACCGGATAGTGCACGTCGCTGCCGATGCCGGCCTGTGCCAGGTGCGCGCGCAGCGCGTCGCGATCGTCGCTGTGCACCACGTAGAGGTGGGCCACGTACTCGTCGCCGGCCGGTGGCGGCACCGCGATGCGTGCGTTGCGGATGCCGCGCGAGTAGCGGTTGGCGATGTCGCGTCGCCGCCGGTTCCATTCGTCCAGGTGCGGAAGCTTCAACGCGAGCACCCGCGCCTGCAGCTCGTCCAGGCGGCTGTTGCGTCCGCCGGCGATGGCATTGACGTACTTGCGCTCCCAGCCGTACTGGCGCAAGGCACGCAGGCGGACGGCGAGCCGTGGATCCCTGCAGACCACCGCGCCGGCGTCGCCGAGCGCGCCGAGGTTCTTGGTCGGATAGAAGCTGAAGGTCGCCGCATCGCCGAACGCGCCGGCGCGACGGCCATCGCCGGTGCGCGCGCCGTGCGCCTGTGCACAGTCCTCGACCAGGGCGATGTCCTGCCCCGCGCACAGCCGCGCGATCGGTTCGATGTCGGCCAGGCGACCGTAGAGGTGGGTCACTACCACGGCCCGCGGTGCATGTCCGCTGCAGGCGCGCGCCAGCGCGTCCGGATCCAGCGTGGACGCTTCGGTGACATCGACGAACACCGGTTCCGCACCACACGCAAGCGCCGCGCCGGTGGCATACATGGCGGCGTTCGCCGGCAGCGCGACCCGGTCACCGGGGGCCACGCCCACTGCGCGGAGTGCGAGCTCCAGTGCATCGCTGCCATTGGCGACCCCGACGCAGTGGGTGACGCCGCAATAGGACGCGAACGCCGCCTCGAACGCCTCCACGCCGGTACCGAGCACGTAATGGCCGCCGTCGACCACCCCGGTGATCGCCGCGAGCAGTGCGTCGCGCAGCGGCTCGAGCTGGCGGACCAGGGAGTTGACTGGAATGTCGGCTTCGCGCATGGGTCCTGCCGGGCCTCTGTGGTCCGTATTCTGCCAGACCGCGCATGCGCGTCATTGGCCGCTTCGGCCCACGCTATGATGCCGCCGGTCACGGAACAGGCGGAACGCGATGGGCTTGGCGACCATGCATCATGCGCGCGGCGAACGCGAGGGCCTGCACCCGGCCATGCTGTTGCTGGTGCTCGCCGGCACGTACCTCGCCTTCGCCTACCTGCTGACGCCCAACCGCCCGTTCCCGTACTACCCGGACGACTTCTCGTTCCTGTCCGGCGCGCTTGCCGACATGGGCTGGCACTGGAAGCGGCCGGTCTCGGCCAACATCATCTTCCTCGTCGCGGCCGGCGGGTTCTGGGTGAGCTACGCGGTGCTGGCCGCATCCACGGTGCTGGTCGCCTGGCTGGCGATGCTGCTTGTCTCGCGCGTATGCGGCGTCGGCTTCGGTCTGGTGCCGGCACTGGCCGCAAGCGTCGTGCTCTTCAGCCATGCGGCCGCCTTCGAACATGGCAAGTTCCTCGGGCTGATGACCAACCTGGTGTCGCACGGGTTCGGCCTGGCCAGCCTGCTGATGCTCTGGCATGGCTGGCGCCACGGGCGCGTGGCCTGGTGCCTGGCGGCAGCGCTTGCCTGCTTCGCGAGTGCGTTCGCGAAAGAGGATTTCCTGCTGCCGCCACTGCTGCTGCTCGCGCTGCTGTGGGTTTCCGATCGGGCCGTGCCGGGCGAGGCCGGGCGCGCCGCCGGTGCCGCGCTGTCGCGCAGGGCACGGCTGGTGGTGTCGGCCCTGTTCGTGGCGGTCCCCGCGCTGGCCATGGGCTGGAGTGCGCTGGACCGGAATCCGTTCGTGGCCGGCCTGTTCTCGCCGGAGACCAGCAGTCCGTCCTACGCGGTGGAGCTCGCGCCTGCCTCGCTGGTGGATGCCTTCGCCACCCTCTTCATCGGCTATACCGGCGTCGCGACCCTGCTTGCCGCGTTGGCCGTGCTCGTGCTGTTCCTGCTTCCGGAGATGCGCCTCCGGCTGCTCTGGCTGGTCGCGACCATCGTGGCCCTGGCGCTTCCGTATGCCGTGATCCCGCACAACATGCCGGGCTACCGCGCCTATGCCTGGTTGCCCTGGATGGCGGCGGTCATCGGCGTGGCGCTCTCCGTCGCCGAAGCCCGCTGGGCGGGCCGCACACGCCGGGCCCGCGCGCTGCCGATGCTCGCGGCGCTGGCGGTGGCCGCTGTCGCCGCGGTGGCGCACCACGGCGCACGCATGGAGCTCGCCCTGCGCTACGCCGCGGGCGAAGCGGTCAACCGCAGGATGCTGGACGTCGCCGAAGCCCATCGCGAGGCCATCGCGGCGGCACCCGTCGTCGGCCTGGTCGGCCTGGACGGGCCTTCGCCATGGTGCGGCAACGGCACGTTGTACCTGCGCTACAAGCGCGGCTTCACCCAGCAGTGGGTCGTGTTCGCGGACGGTCCCACGCCCTGTTACCAGGTGGCGACACCGGGCGGGCGCAAGCCGCGGTACGAACTCGGCCTGACGGTGGTGCCGCCCGCGGACGCTTGTGCCATGGGTACGGTGCCCGTGCTCGCGTTCGAACCCGATGGTGACGGTCGCCTGGCGTCGGCGCAGGACGTCTGTGCACTCGCCGCTGCGGCCGCGCCCGCGCCCTGATCGCGCTCAGGAGCCGCCTAACAGGCGGCCCGGCCGCGTGATGCGTACCTGGTGTCGGCCGGCGGCCGGCACGTACAGCGCGGTCTGGTAGCCGTTCACCCGGAACAACTGCACGGCTTCGCCATCCAGCGTCGCCCGCCAGCGCGCGGCCGGATCCTCGTTGAGGACCAGCAGGCCCGGGCCATCCGCTTCGATGGTCGCCTCCAGCCGGGTGCGGTCGTTGCGGCGCAGCGCGACGTCGCCCCCTGGCCGGCCGGGGCCGGCGAGCGCCCGTGCGTCGAGGCCGGTCGGCAGGTTGTCGCTCCGCACCGCCGCGCGCAGTGGCGAGGCATCGCCGGCCCGGCGCAGGTGCTCCACTGGATCGTCGACGACTTCCAGTCCGCCAGACAGCAGGAACAGGCGGGGCAGGGCGTCCTCGTGCGTGCGCAGGACGAGGCCGGGCCGCAGCGGCAGATCGCCCGGACGTGCGGCATCGCCCGGGTGGATCGACCAGCGCACGCCATACAGGGCCGCCACCGTCGGATTGGCCTGCGACAGCAGCATGTACTTCGCGTACTCCGTTGGACCGATGCCGCCATGGATCGAGCGGAATCCGTGCATCGTCCATGCGTGGGTGAGGAGGTGCGCGTTGTCCACTGCATCCGCGATCACGAACCGGTAGCGGTCGAGGCCATCCAGCCTTGCCGCGAGCGTCGCGGCGTCGGCGTGTGCCTGCACGCGGTCCGGGCGGAAGAGCATCGCGTCCCCGTACGGGAAGCGGATGTTGTGCCGCAACGGCGTCCACACGGTTGCGCCCAGCAGCAGCGCACAGGCGGCCGTCAGCGCGACGCGGCCGCCGTGGCGGGCGGACAGGGCCCAGGCCGCGGCGCCGAATGCGGGCACGAGCATGACCAGCGACGCCGCGCGCCAGGGTACGTTGGTAAGGAGCGTCGCCACGACGGCGAAGGCGAGGCCCGCCAACGCGAGCCAGGGCCATGGCGTGCGCCATGCGGGACACGTGCCCGTGCGCAGGCGTATCGCCTGCAGCCCCAACGGGACCAGTGGCACCAGCAGGATGACCGCCAGGCAGGACCACCAGCTGAGCTCGCGCACCTTGTTCGCAAGCGGCAGGACCGCGAGCAGCGGCGCCACCGGCGCAAAGCAGAAGGCCGTCGCCAGAAGCCCGCCGACAAGCATGGCGCGCGCGCACCGCGTCTCCGCGGTGGCGGCCGGGCCCCGCGACCACACCCCGAGCGCGGCCACGAGCACCGCGGCGCCGATGTAGGCATGGCCGATGCCCGGCTGGATCCGGAAGGCGGCCAGCTGGACGACGTCGGCGGGGGCGAGTGCGTGCCGGCGCAGCGCGTGCACGGGCAGCGGCTGGTCGCCGACGACGAACCCGCCCACCTCTCCCAGCCAGCGGATGGAGCGTGCGTGGAAGGCGAGGATCTCGCGCAGCCACGGCCAGCACAGCGCGAGCACCACGAGTCCGGAGAGCGCCAGCCAGGCGCTGCTGCGCGCCAGTTGACGCACAGCCGTGCGATCGCGTGCCGCGAGCACCTGGACCCCGACCAGCAGCCAGATCGCGAACGCGGCGCAGGCGGCGAAGACCAGGTTCTGTGCCGGGTGCGCATAGGCCAGCATCGTCGCCGCCACGGCCAGTCCGGCGGCCAACGGCAGCTGCATTCGCCAGCCCTGGCCGCCATGGATCCGCACCTGTGCGGCCAGCAGCCATGGGGTCCAAGCCATCCCGGCAATGATGTGTGGCCAGCCCGCGGCACTGCGGACCGCCGGGAACCATGGGATCGCCAGCCCCACCACGATCGCCGGCGCGATGCCCAGTCCAAGCGAGCGTGCCAGCGCGTACGCACCTGCGCCCAGCAGCGCCAGGTGCAGGAGCACGATGAGGTTGAGGCGGTCGAGCGTCGCGGCCGGCGTGGCATCGCCGCCCGCCCAGTTGAGGTACAGCGGGTACAGCATGTGGTAGTTCGGGTTCGACCAGTTGGACTCGCCCGCGCGTACGCCTTCGGTGTACATCGCGGCGAGCAGGCCCTCCTCCTCGATGGCATGGCTGGCCTCGTTGAAGAAGGCCAGAAGCATGTCCGCCTGGTCGGGGCCGCGCGCGAGGGTCTGGCCCTGGTAATGCAGCGAGGCGAGCGCGAACACCAGCGCGAAGACCAGTGCAGGCAGCGCGGCCAGGCGCCAGTGGTGCCGGGACGTTGGCGCTGCGGGGCCGGCTTCGCGATCGGTCAGCATCCGCCGGATCATAGCGGGCCGGCCGCCCCGGATCGTCGGATATGATCGGGATCATGGCGTAGGGGAGCGTTTCGTGGCAGCAGTCGGTGTTGCATGGCACGGCGATGGTCGGCAGCGGGTGCTGATGTGGGCGCTGGTTGCCGCGGTGGTCGCCAATGCCGCGATCTTTGTCCGCGCGGTGGCCTGGCCGTTGATCGCATCGGACAACTGGAACCACGTGCATCCGTTGCTGCGCGACCTCGCGGCCGGCGAGCTGGGCCTGGCCAATTTCTTCGTGCAGCGGGCTGGCGTCGACCACGCCCAGCCACTGATGAAGCTGGTCATGGCGGTGAACGCGCGCTGGTTCGGCCTGGACTTCATGCTCGAAGGCCTGCTCGGCATCGCGTTCGCGGTGGTGGCACTGGTGCTTCTCTACCGCCTCGCGGTGGCCGATGCGCCGGCCGCGCCGCGGCCCCCGGCGTTCCACGTCGGCTTCGTGGCGGTGGCGGCGGTGCTGCTCTCGCTCAACAGCACCTTCATCTACATCTACCCGATGGTGACGATGTGGTTCGCGCTGTATGCGCTGGCCTTGCTGATGGCGCTGGCGGCGTGGCGGGCGCTGCCCGGAGGGCGGCGCTGGCCCCTGGCGCTCGCGGCCTTCGTCCTTGGCGTGGTCGCGGACGATTCGGCGTTCCTCTATTGCGCGGCGCTGGGGCTGGCGCTGTTGCTGCATGGCGCGCGCGAGCGGACGTTGCGACACGCGCTGTGGCTGCTCCTGCCGATCGCGATCGGCTTGCTGGCCAGCCGCATCGTCTACGGGCTGTACGGCACGACGTCGGGCACCACGCTCGCCATCTTCAACCGGCCGCTGCCCGAGCGCCTCGCCTCGCTCGCGGCCCTGTGGCGCGAGGCTTGGCACTGGTTCGCCATCCCGGCCTCCTCGGGCCTGCTCGGCGAGGAGTCGCTCAGGACCACGGCCGGCGCGCACGCCGCGACCGTGCGCAACCTGCTCGCCGCGCTGCTGCTGGTTGGGCACGGCTGGTTCTGGTGGTCAGCGCTGCGCCTGCGCCCGGGCTCCACCTGGTTTGCCGCGGTGCTGCTGATGCTGATGTTCTACGCGCACGTGGCCGCGATCCTGATGGTGCGGGTCTCCGCGCTCGGCACCGCCTACCTCGACCAGCCGCGTTACGTGAGCTTCTACCAGTTCGGGATCGCCGCGCTCCTGCTCATGGCGATGGCGCATGCCGCCGGGGCGCCGGCAGTGCGCGCGCGCCGCGCCCTGGCCGTGGCCGCGGGCGCGGTGCTGGCCTTGCAGTTCGCGCTGAGCGGCCATGCGCGCGACCAGCAGCCGGGCATCCAGGGCAGCCACGTCAGGATGGCGATGGACCTGGCCCACGTGGCGCGTGATCCGGCCGGCCCCGTGCCGGCGGACTGTTTCCCCGGGATGGACATCTGCGTGCTGCCGCCGGAGCGCCGCGTGGAACTGGTGCGGGTATTGCGCGAAAGCCGGCTGCAGCTCTTCTCCGACCAGTACCTGCGTCGCCATCCCGCGCAGCGCGAGGCCGCCGAATACGCGCGCGGGCCCTGACCGCGCGCGCGGGGCTCAGAGGTTCTGGTAGTTCGGGCCCGAACCGCCTTCGGGCGTGACCCAGGTGATGATCTCGTACGGGTCCTTGATGTCGCAGGTCTTGCAGTGCACGCAGTTGGCGGCATTGATCTGCAGCCGGTTGCCCGTGCCCGCCGGGCCGTCGGGATCGTCGACGATCTCGTAGACGCCGGCCGGGCAGAAGCGCGTGCACGGATTGCCATACTCCTCGGCGCAGCGGGTGACGCAGACCGAGGTGTCGTGCACCAGCAGGTGCACCGGCTGGTCCTCGTCGTGTTCAGTGGCGGCGAAGTAGACGCCCGCGAGGCGGTCGCGCGGCGCGAGCTCGCGCGGGGCCCAGCCGCGATCGGGTGATGCCTGTTCGTCGAGCTTGCGCAGCGACGGCCAGTCGGCCCTGACCTCGAGCGTCCAGGGCGTGCGGCCGCCGAGCGCGGTCTCGAGCGCGGCATTGGCCAGGCCGAACCACAGGCCCTTCTTGAAGCCCGGCTTGACGTTGCGTACCGCGCGCAGCTCGCGCACGGCCTCGGAATCGCGCAGCTTCGCGTCGAACCCGGCTGGCGCCAGTGCGCTGGCCGCCAGATGCTCGGCGGCCAGCATGCCGCTGCGGATGGCCTGGTGGGTGCCCTTGATCTTGGGCACGTTGAGCAGCCCCGCGGTGTCGCCGATCAGGAGCGCACCGGGCATCTCGACCTTCGGCAGCGACTGCCAGCCGCCGGTCACGATGGCGCGTGCGCCGGCGGAGAGGATGTTGCCGCCGTCCAGGAGCGGCTTCACCGTCGGGTGGTGCTTCCACTGCTGGAAGGCTTCCCAGGGCCTGTATTCCGGGTCCTCGTAGTCGAGGCCGCTCACATAGCCCAGCGCCACCTGGTCGTTGTCCAGGTGGTACAGGAAGCTGCCGCCATAGGTCGATGTGTCCGCGGGCCAGCCCAGCGTGTGCACGATCTTCCCCGGTTCCACGCGGCCGGCCGGCAATTGCCAGAGCTCCTTGATGCCGATGGAATAGGCCTGCGGATCGCTCCCGGCATCGAGGCCGAAGCGCTTCACCAGGCGCTTGGTGAGGTGGCCGCGCGCGCCCTCGGCAAGCACGGTCACCTTCGCGCGGATGTCGATGCCTGCGGTGTAGCCCGGCTTCTGCGAACCGTCGCGCGCGATGCCCATGTCGCCGATGCGCACGCCGATGACGGTGCCGTCGTCGGCATGCAGGGTCTGGGCCGCCGCGAAGCCGGGATAGATCTCCACGCCAAGGGCCTCGGCCTGCGGCGCGAGCCACGCGCACATGGCGCCGAGGCTGACGATGAAGTTGCCGTGGTTGCGCATGCCCGGCGGCACCACCGGCAGCTTGCGGCCGCCATCCTTCGTCAGGAACCAGAACTCGTCGGTGGTGGCCGGCACGCAGACCGGCGGCGGGTTGTCGCGCCAGCCGGGCAGCAGGGCGTCGAGCGGGCCGGGCTCGATCACCGCGCCGGACAGGATGTGGGCACCGATGGTGCTGGACTTTTCGATCACGCACACGGAAATGTCCGGATCGAGCTGCTTGAGCCGGATCGCGAAGGCGAGCCCGGCCGGACCGGCACCGACGGTGACGACATCGTATTCCATGACGTCGCGCTCGGGCTCGGGAATCTCGACGGTGGTGCTGGGATCGGCTTGCGTGTTCATGCGGGCGCCCATTCGGTGAAGTACGGGATTGTCGCGGCTGGGGCCGCAGGCGGCAAACCCGGCCCGTGGGGGCGTGGCCTACATCGCAGGCCGCGGGGCGGGCGGACTGGTGCGGGCGTGCGCGTCGCCGGCCTCCAGCGTCCAGCCGGCCACGTCGCGCCCGATCGTTTCAAGTGCGCGGGTATAGGCCTCGGCCACGCTGTCGACGGCGGTGGACGCGGCGGGCTCGGTGACGGTGAACGTGCGCGAGGCCGCGATGCCCTGTTCCCGCGCGTGCAGCAGCTTGGCGTGCAGTTCGATGGTCGCGACCGGTCGGTCGCCACCGGCGTAGTCGGCCTCGAAGCGGCGCAGGTCCAGCAGCAGCCGGTAGTCGGGCGCGATGCCGCTGCCGCGCCGGGCCACGCCCGGGACCTTGCCGGAGTCCTCCAGCGTGCGCAGGACCACGTCCTCGACCATGTCCGAGGGCGCGCGCGCCCAGCTCGCGCCGGCATAGACCTGCAGTTCGCCGGGCACGGGGCGCACGGCGATGCGGAAGGTGTCCACGGTGCGCGGCGCGGTCGGCGGGTTGACCGACAGCTGCCAGTCGACCTGCGGCCACGCGGGGTCGGCCTGCAGGCGGGGTGCGGGCGAATAGATCGTGCCGGGTTCGCGGTCGCCGGCACCCAGCAGCGAACAGGCACCCAGCAGCAGCGGCAGCGCAAGGCCGGCGAGGCGGACGATGCGGTTGGACGGCTTCATTCGGGTTCGAACTCCTTCGGCGCCTCGCGGCCGAGCAGGTAGCGCGCGGGATTGGAATCGAAGCGGTCGCTGATCCGGCGCAGGTCGCGCACCAGCGAACGCAGCTCGGCCAGCGTCGGGCCGAGCTGGGCCAGGCCATCGTTGGCGAAACTGTTGATGGCGTTGCGGTTCTCGCCCAGGATCGCGTCGGCGCTGCCGGCCGCGGAGTCGATCCGTCCCAGCGTCGACTCCAGCCGCGCGACCATGCCTGGCAGCTTCTGCACCAGTTCGCGGTCGATGCCGGACATCGCACGGTTGGAGGTCTCCACGGTCTCGACCAGGCGTTCGCTGGCCACGCGCGCGTTGACGATCAGCTCGGCCAGGTCCTCGCGCTGGCCGGCGACCGCGCCGGTCATGCCCTCGATGTTCTCGAGCGTATTGGCGATGCGCGCCACGTTCTCCTCGCTCAACACCTGGTCCAGTCGCGCGACCAGGCGGTTGGCGGTGTCGGCGATGTTCTGCAGTGCCGAGGCTTCGGTGGGGATGACCGGGACCTCGTCGGGCCTGTCGGCCGCCAGGCGGGGCGCGTCGGGGCTGCCGCCGGTGAGCTGGATGAAGGGCGAGCCGGTGAGTCCGGCCATGGACAGCTTGGCGCGGGTGTCGGTCTTGACCGGGACGTCGGCGCTGACGCGGATGCGCGCCACCACCAGGCGCGGATCCTGCGGCGCCAGGGTCAGCGAATCCACGGTACCCACGCCGATGCCGTTGTACTGCACGGTGCCGCCTTCCATCAGGCCGGTCACCGGCTCGCTGAAGACGACGTGGTAGGTCTCCCAGCTGCGGTCGCTCGAATACTTCGCCATCCACAGCCCGAACAGCAGCATGCCGGCCGCCACCACGAGGGTGAAGGCGCCGATCAGCACGTAATTGGCCTTGGTTTCCATCGCTCAGGACTCCACGGCGGCGCGTTCGCCCGCCTGTCGTGCCGCGCGGCCCCGCGGGCCGTTGAAGTATTCCTGCACCCAGGGATGGTCCAGGCGCCCGATCTCGTCGAGGCTGCCGGTCGCGACGATCCGGCGGTCGGCAATCACCGCGACCCGGTCGCAGATAGCGTACAGGGTGTCCAGGTCGTGGGTGATGATGAACACCGTGAGCCCGAGCGCCTGGCGCAGGGTGAGGATCAGCTCGTCGAAGGCCGCGGCACCGATCGGGTCGAGGCCGGCGGTGGGCTCGTCCAGGAACAGCAGCGGCGGGTCGAGCGCGAGCGCGCGTGCCAGGCCGGCGCGCTTGCGCATGCCGCCCGACAGTTGCGAGGGCAGCTTGCCGATCGCGTCCGCCGGCAGGCCCGCGAGCTTGACCTTCAGCAGGGCCAGCTCGCGACGCAGGCCGTCGGGCAGGTCGGGGTGGTGCTCCTTCAGCGGCACCTCGACGTTCTCGCCCACGGTCAGGGACGAGAACAGCGCGCCGTCCTGGAACAGCACGCCGGTGTTGCGCTCGATGTGCAGCCGCGTCTCCGCGTCGCCTGCGCGGGCATCGACACCGAGGACTTCGATGTCGCCCTCGTCGGGCGTGCGCAGGCCAAGGATCGAACGCATCAGCACCGACTTGCCGCTGCCCGAACCGCCCACCACGCCCAGGATCTCGCCACGGCGGACCTCGAGTTCCAGTCCGTCGTGCACCACCTGGCTGCCGAAGCGGTTGACCAGGCCACGTACGCGCACCGCCGCCGCGTCGCCGCTCACCAGCCCACCTGCATGAACCAGATCGCGGCAAAGGCATCGAGCAGGATCACCATCGAGATGGTCTGCACCACGCTGGACGTGGTGCGCTCGCCCAGCGACTGCGCGGTGCCCTGCACCTGCAGCCCTTCCAGGCAGCCGATCAGCCCGATCACCAGCGCGAACACCGGGGCCTTGGACATGCCGACGAAGAAGTGGCGCAGGTCCATGGTCTCCTGCAGGCGCGCGGCAAAGGCCTGCGGCGGGATGCCGAGCTCGAAGGCCGCCACCGCCATGCCGCCCAGCAGGCCGGCGATCATCGAGATGAAGGTGAGCAGCGGCAGCATCAGCAGCAGGGCCAGCAGTCGCGGCAGTACCAGCAGCTCGATCGGGTCCATGCCCAGTGTGCGCACGGCGTCGACTTCCTCGCGCGTGACCATGATGCCGATCTGCGCGGTGAAGGCGCTGGCGGTGCGGCCGGCCAGCAGGATGGCGGTCAACAGCACGCCGAACTCGCGCAGGAAGGCGATGCCCACGAGTTCGACCACGAAGATGGTGGCGCCGAAGTCGGCCAGGATGCTCGAGCCGAGGTAGGCGATGACCGCGCCGACCATGAAGGCCAGCAGCGCCACCAGCGGCATCGCATCCAGGCCCACCTGTTCCATGTGGTGCACGGTGGAGGTCAGGCGCAAACGGCGTGGCTGGCGCACCAGCCGGCCAAGCTTGACCAGGTTCTCGCCCAGGAAGCTCACCAGGGCCACGATCTCGCGGCCATTGGAGTGCATGGTCTCGCCCAGGCGCGTCAGCGCGGCGGCGACGCCGTACTCGCGGCGCTTCTTCGGGCGGTCGTCGGCCACGTCCTCGATCGCGGCCACCAGCGCCATGTGGTCTTCACGGTAGCGGATGGCGTCGTCGGCCAGGTCGTGCCTGCGCGCGTGGCGCAGCAGCTGCAGCACGCCCATGGTGTCGAGGCGCTCGATTCCGGTCGCATCCACCGACGTGGCGCCGTCCGGTGCATCGGCGAGCGCGGCCGAAATCGCCGCGGCATGGTCGAGCGTCCAGTGTCCCGAAAGCCGCAACGTAGCGTCGTCGAGTACGAGCGTTGGCGTGCTGGCGGCGGCGGCGGGCATCCACGGAGGATACCGAACACGGAGTGGAGCGCGCGTGCCATCCTTTATGCATGTCGCGCCCGTTTCCACAGGAAGCCTACGCCGCCCGCATCGCCTTCATGGTGGAGCTCGCGGAGCATCTCCACGCCTATGGCACCACCTCGCCCCGCCTGGAGGGTGCGCTGGAACTCGTCGCGCAGCAGCTGGGCCTGGAATGCGAGGCGTGGACCAATCCCACCGGCATGGTGCTGTCCTTCAGCGATCCGATGCGGCCGCCGGGCGACGGCGACGCCACGCGCGTGCTGCGCCTGCCGCCCGGCGAGAACGACCTGGGCCGCCTGTGCGACGTCGACCGCATCGCCGAGGACGTGCTGGCCGGACGCATCGGGCTGGCCGAGGGCCATGCCGCGTTGCGGGCGCTCGACCGGCCGCTCACGCGGCGGCAGAACGTGATGCAGGTGCTCGGCTTCGGCCTGGCCGCGACCGGCATCGGCGGCCTGCTGCGCCTGCCGTGGCTGGACATCGCCACCGCCGCGATGATCGGGCTGGTCATCGGCCTGCTGCAGGTCGCCGCGCGCACGCGACCCCGGCTGCGCGAGGCCAACGATGCCGTGAGCGCGATGGTGGCCGCCGCGATCACGATCATGGTCGCGGCCTGGGTCGCGCCGCTGAACCTCAATACCGTGATCATCTCGGCGCTGATCGTGCTGATGCCGGGACTTGCGCTCACCAATGCGGTCAACGAGCTCACCAGCCAGCACCTGATGTCGGGCACGGCGCGCTTCGCCGGTGCGGTGGCCACGATGATCATGCTCACGGTGGGCACCATGGTGGCGATGGTCGGCATGGGCATGCTCGGCATCGAGCCGCAGGTCCGCGGATGGCGGCCGCAGCCGGACTGGGTGGAGTGGTGCGCGCTGGCCGTGGCGGCGATCGCGTTCGCGGTGCTGTTCCGTGCCAAGGCGCGCGACTGGCCGCTGGTCGCGGCGGCGGCGGCCACCGGTTACCTGGTCTCGCGCCTGGCAGGCCAGGCCTGGGGCGCGGAATTCGGCATCTTCCTGTCGGCGCTGGTGGTGACGGCGGCCGGCAATGGCTACGCGCGCTGGGCCTGGCGCCCGGGCGCGGTCATCCGCGTGCCGGGCATCATCCTGATGGTCCCCGGCAGCGCCAGCGTGCGCACGCTGATCACCTCGGTGCAGCAGCAGGACGTGGCCGTGGGCCAGAGCGCGGCGATGGCGGTGATCAACATCCTGCTGTCGATCATCGCCGGGCTGATCTTTGGCAACCTGCTGCTGCCGGCGCGACGCAACCTCTGAAGGCCTGGGCCGCCGGTCGGGGCCGTTACCGTCGCCGTCGCTCCGCTGACGGAGACAGGACGATCCTTCGTGCGGTGGCTGGAATGGGGGGTACGGTGCCCGCCGCGGATACAGGGGGGATGACCAGCCGGAATCTGCGCTGTCCTGCTCCCAATTCCGGCCGCCGGCCATCCATGGCCGGCTCTGGCCATCCCCCCTGTATCCACGGCGGGTCCGACCGCTTTCGTGACCTGCGGGAGGAAAAGCCAGGCAACACGCGCGGCCGCGCCTCTTCGCTGTCCCGGGAGGCATCAGGTCACGACCGCTCCTGCTCTCCGTGCCGACGCCGATAACGGTCGGTGCCCGTCCCGCGTGCAGGGGGGTGTGCGGAGAGCCGGCCATGGATGGCCGGCGGCCGGAACCGGGAGCAGGACGCGAAGATTCCGGCGCAGCACACCCCCCTGCACGCGGGATGGGCCTCGCGGACCCCAACGAAGGAACGGCTCCATTCCCCGAACCGCGGGATCGCCTCGGGTCCTCTTTGACGTGCCGACGGAGATAGGGGAAAAAAAGATCCCCCGCCGAAGCGGGGGATCGTGGGCGATGAACCGATCAGGCCGCGATCAGGAAATCCTCGGGCTTCTTGCCCTTCGAGACTTCCTCGGCCATCCAGCGCGGCTGCTTGCCGCGGCCGGTCCACGTCTGCTCCGGGTTGGCCGGGTTGCGGTACTTCGGCGGCACCTTGACGCCGGTGCCCTTGCGCGGCGCGCGCGGCGCCTTCGTGGCCCGCGGCTCGCCGCCCGCGCCCGCGCCCGCGGACGCACCGCCGAACAGTTCGGCGATGGTGTAGCCCTCGGCTGTCGCGGCCGCCTTCAGGCGCGCGCGCACCGTGTTGATCGGCTTGCGCTTCTTGAGCACGGTCTTGCGCTTCTTCGCCTGGTTGATCAGCGAATCCAGTTCCTTGGCCGAAAGCGTATTGATATCGATGGACATGGGGTCTCCGTTTGATTCGGGGCGTGACCGATTATCGGTAGCGCCGCGATGGTAATCATACGCATGGCCCGGGGCAAAATCCCCGGACCGTGTGCCGATTATCGTGCCGGAATCCCACCCTGGAGCGGAAGCCGCTGCAGCAGGGCTTCGTGATCGAGGTGTTCGGCTTCGCCGGCGGTGCGCGCGCGGTATTCGAAGGTGCCGGCCTCGAGGCCGCGGCCGGAGACCACCACGCGGTGCGGGATGCCGATGAGTTCCATATCCGCGAACATCGGCCCCGGGCGCAGGCCGCGGTCGTCGAGTACCACGTCCAGGCCGCGCCCCGACAGCTCGCGGTAAAGCGCGTCGGCCGCGTCCGCCACCGCCGGGTCGTTCTTCGGATTGATGACGCAGACCGCGACCGTCCACGGTGCCATGGCCTCGGGCCAGACAATGCCGGCATCGTCGTGGTTCTGCTCGATCGCGGCGGCGACGATGCGCGAGACGCCGATCCCATAACAGCCCATCATCGGCACGGCGGCCTTGCCCGCCGCATCAAGCACGGTGCAGCCCATGGCCTCGGCATATTTGCGCCCGAGCTGGAAGATGTGCCCGACCTCGATGCCCCGCATCAGGCGCAGGGTGCCGCCGTCCTCGGCGCGGTCGCCATCGACCACGTTGCGCACGTCGGCCACGGTGTCGGGCTCGGGCAGGTCGCGGCCCCAGTTCACGCCGGCGATGTGTTCGCCCGGGCGGTTGGCGCCGACCACGAAATCGGCCAGTGCGGCGACTTCCAGGTCGGCCACCACGCGCACAGGCTGCCTGGGGGCCACCGGGCCGAGGAAGCCCGGCTCGCTGCCGAGGTATTCAAGTATTTCCGCTTCGGTCGCCATGCGGTAATCGGCCAGCCCCTCGACCCTGGCCAGCTTGATCTCGTTGACCTCGTGGTCGCCGCGTACCAGCACCAGCACGAACTGCGGCCGGCCTTCGGCATCGTGGCCCATCACCGCCACCGACTTCGCGGTCCGCGCAAGCGCGATGCCCATCAGCTCGGCCACGGCCTCGCAGGTCTTCTGGGTGGGCGTGTCGATGCGGCGCATCTCCTCCGTGGCGGCCGGACGCGGGCCGGGAGCTGCCGCGCAAGCGGTCTCGACATTGGCGGCATAGCCCGACGAGTCGCCGTCATTGCCGGTATCGGACCAGGCGATCGCGTCCTCGCCGGAATCGGCAAGCACATGGAATTCCTGCGAAGCGTCGCCGCCGATGGCACCGGTATCGGCGAGCACGGCGCGGAAGCGCAGGCCCAGGCGGGTGAAGATGCGGGTATAGGCCGCATGCATCCGCGCGTAGGAAGCCGCCATGCCCTCGGCGTCCATGTCGAAGGAATAGGCATCCTTCATCAGGAACTCGCGCGCGCGCATCACGCCGAAGCGCGGCCGGATCTCGTCGCGGAACTTGGCCTGCACCTGGTAGAAGGTGACCGGCAGCTGCCTGTAGCTCGCCAGTTCCTGGCGCGCGAAATCGGTGACCACCTCTTCGTGGGTGGGGCCGTAGGCATATTCTGCGTCCTTGCGGTCGCGGATCTTGAGCAGCTGTCCGCCGAACTTCTCCCAGCGGCCGGTCTCCTCCCACAGCTCGCGCGGCTGGATCGAGGGCATCAGCAGCTCGATGGCGCCGGCGGCAGTCATCTCCTCGCGCACCACCGCTTCGACCCTGCGCAGCACGCGCAGGCCCAGCGGCGACCAGGTGTAGATGCCTGCGGCGAGCTTGCGGATCATCCCCGCCTTGAGCATCAGGCGGTGGCTGACCAGCTCGGCCTCGGCGGGCGTTTCCTTTTCGGTATGGAGGTGGAACTGCGACAGGCGCATCGGCGGCATCATCATCCTGGGACGGCCGCTGATTGTGCCATGCAGCAGAGCGGCCGCCGGCTGCGGCCGCTGCTGCCGGGGACGGGGCTCAGCGCGTGCAGTAGGCCTTGACCGCCGCTTCGGCCAGCTGGAGCTGGCTGGCGCGCTGCTCCGCGTCGAGCACGCTGTCGGCGGTGCCGTCGCCATCGGCGTCGAACTGCACGTCGCCGGTGGCCTGCAACGCGACGATATTCGCGCGCGCGGTGGTGCATTGCGGGTTCTCGGCAGAGGTTGCCTCGGGTCCGGCAGGGGCGGCCGCGACCGCGCCGTTCGATGTGATCACGCGGTGCTCGTAGCGGCCATTGGCCGGCGGCGTCTGCGAGTAATGGGTGACGCCGCTGGCGTCGGTCCACTTGTAGACCTCGCCGGCGGTCTGCTGGGCGAGGGCCGGGGTGGCGGCGAGCGCCAGGGCGACAGCAAGGACGAAGCGGTGCATGTGGACTCCTGCCGGGACGGCGGTAGCCGCTGATTGCAGCACCGGGGCAGGGTGGGTGCAAGCGGCGCGCTGCCGTTCCGTGACCGGGCCGACGACGCGGGCGACGGCCCACGCGGCGGGTACACTTCCCGCATGGACGAGTTGCCACCCAAGCCACGGCGCGGCCGCGGCATCTACCTGCTGCCCAACCTGTTCACCACGGGCGGACTGTTCGCGGGGTTCTTCGCCATCATCGCGGCCTCGCAGGGCCGGACAGAGGCGGCCTGCATCGCGATCTTCGTGGCCGCGATCCTGGACGGCCTGGATGGCCGGGTGGCGCGGCTGACCAACACCCAGAGCGAGTTCGGCGTGCAGTACGACTCGCTGGCCGACCTGGTGAGTTTCGGCATGGCACCGGCGCTGGTGATGTACCACTGGTCGCTGGTGTCGATGAAGCTCGACGGGCCGACCCTGGGCAAGATCGGCTGGCTGGCCGCCTTCCTCTACGCCGCCTGCGCGGCGCTGCGGCTGGCGCGCTTCAACAGCCAGGTGGGCAAGGTCGACAAGCGCTGGTTCATCGGCCTGGCCAGCCCGGCGGCGGCCGGCATCATGGCGGCCTCGGTGTGGACCTTCCACAGCCTCGACCTCAGCGGCGAGGCACTGCGCTACGGCGCGCTGGCGATCACCGTGGCCTGCGGCCTGCTGATGGTCAGCCAGTTCCGCTACACCAGCTTCAAGGGCAGCGGAACCGGACCGGGCTCGGACCGGGTGCCGTTCTTCGCCTTGCTGCTGGTGGTCGCGGCGCTGATCGCGCTGTGGATCGATCCGCCCAAGACCCTGCTGGCGGTGCTCGGCCTGTATGCGCTGTCGGGGCCGGCGCAGTGGTTGCTGCGCATGCGCCGCGGGACGGCCGGCTGATGGCAGGCCTGGCCTGGGACCCCTGGCAGCAGGAGGTGCTGGAGGCCATGGGCCACCGCGTGTATGCGCGCGCGCCACGGGCCGCCGACATCGTGCCGGACGATCCGCTGGCCCACGCGCTGCTGCGTGCTGCAGGGCGCGGTCCGGAATCCGACGATGCCGCGGCACTGCTGAAGCAACTGCCCTCGCTGGATGTGCTGCGCGGCGATCCAGCGGCGAAGCGTGCGTTGTGGCCCAGGCTGCGCGCACTGCGCCGCGGGGCCGCGCGCGCATGAGCATGGCCGTGGCCGACGCGATGCGTCCGGCCATGCGGCCGATGCGCATCGAAGACCTGGACGCGGTAATGGTGGTCGAGCGCCGCGCCTATCCCTGGCCGTGGTCGATCGGCATCTTCCGTGACTGCCTGCTCGCCGGCTATCCGGCCTGGGTGCTGCTGGAGGGCGGGGCCTTCATCGGCCACGGCGTGCTGAGCATCGCCGCCGACGAGGCCCACGTGCTCAATGTCTGCGTCGACCCGGCCCGACAGGGGCGCGGGCATGGCCGGATGCTGCTGCGGGCGATGATCGAGGCCGCCCGCGGCCGGGGCGCCTGTCGCGTCTTCCTCGAGGTCAGGCCGTCCAATCCGGCGGCCATCGCCCTGTACGAGGACGAGGGCTTCAACGAGATCGGCCGCCGGCCGCGCTACTACCCCGCGGCCAACAACGGCCGCGAGGACGCGATCGTGATGGCCCGGGAGCTCTTCGCAGACTGAGCCTTTGCGCGCGGCAGAAGGCTCACAGCCGCGCGCGCTGTGCCGAGAGGGCTTCGTGCTGGGCGGTCCAGTCGGCCAGGCGGGTGCGTTCCTGCTCCACGACCGCGGCGGGGGCGTTGGCCACGAAGGTGTCGCTGGCGAGCTTGCCGTTCGACTTCGCGAGTTCGCCCGCCACGCGCTTGAGCTCCTTGTCCAGGCGCGCGCGCTCGGCGTCCAGGTCGACCAGGCCTTCCAGCGGCACGAACAGCTTCAGCTCGCCGACCAGGGCAGCCGCCGCCGGGGGCGGGTCGCCGGCGATGGCGTCGATGCCTTCCACCTTTGCCAGGAAGCCCAGCTGCGAGCGGAAGCGTTCGATGCGCGCGGCGTCCTGCGCACCGCCGCCGGAGACCAGCAGGCGGACGGCCTTCGCCGGCGACACGCCGAGCTCGCTGCGGATGCGGCGCAGGGCCGAAATCATCGCCTTCAGCCATTCGACGTCGGCGGCCGCGGCCGTGAAGTCCCGGCCCGCGAAGTCCTCGCTGCGCGGATAGGCGCGCGCCATGATGCTGTCGCCCTCGATGCCCAGGCGCGGTGCGACCTGCTGCCACAGCTCCTCGGTGACGAAGGGCACCAGCGGGTGCAGGAGGCACAGCAGGCGTTCGAGCACGAACAGCAGGGTGTGGCGGGTGCTTGCGGCCGCTGCGGCGTCGCTGCCGTTGAGCGCGGGCTTGGCAAGCTCGACGAACCAGTCGCAGAACTCGTTCCACGCGAACTCGTACAGCGCCTGCGACAGCAGGTCGAAGCGGTAGCTGGCGAAGTGGGCTTCGGCCTCGGCCGTGACCGCGGCGAGGCGGGCGAGGATCCACTGCTCCGGTGCGGTGACCGCGGCCGGGACGCCTGCCATCGCGTCGGCGCCCTCGGTGTTCATCAGCACGAAGCGCGTCGCGTTCCACAGCTTGTTGCAGAAGTTCTTGTAGCCCTCGGCGCGCGCCAGGTCGAACTTGATGTCCCGGCCGGGGCCGGCCAGCGCGGCCATGGTGAAGCGCAGCGCGTCGGCGCCGAAGGCCGGGATGCCATCCGGGAACTCCTTGCGCGTGGCCTTCGCGATCTTCTCGGCCATCTTCGGCTGCATCAGGCCGCTGGTGCGCTTGGCCACCAGGTCGTCGAGCGAAATGCCGTCGATGATGTCCAGCGGGTCGAGGATGTTGCCCTTCGACTTGGACATCTTCTGGCCGTCCTTGTCGCGCACCAGCCCGGTGACGTAGACGTCGCGGAAGGGCAGCCGGCCGGTGAGGTGGTCGGTCATCATGATCATCCGGGCGACCCAGAAGAAGATGATGTCGAAGCCGGTGACCAGCACGCCCGAGGGCAGGAACGCGTCGTAGCCGCGCCCGGCCATCGCGTCGGCATCGGGCCAGCCCATGGTGCTGAAGGGCCACAGCGCCGAGGAGAACCAGGTTTCCAGCACGTCGGAATCCTGCGACAGCGGGCCGGCGTAGCCCGCGGCATCGGCCTTCGCGCGGGCTTCGGCCTCGTCGCGGCCGACGAAGATCCGGCCATCCTCGGCGTACCAGGCCGGGATGCGGTGGCCCCACCAGAGCTGGCGGCTGATGCACCAGTCCTGGATGTTGCCCAGCCAGTGCCGGTAGGTATTGATCCAGTTGCCGGGCACGAAACGCACTTGGCCATCGCGGGCATCGCTCCCGCCGGCGAGCGCGAGGCCGCGCGCGCCAAGCCCGTCCATGCGCACGAACCACTGGTCGGTCAGCCAGGGCTCGATCACTTGGCCGGTGCGGTCGCCGCGCGGAACCTGCAGCCTGTGCGGCTTCGCTTCCAGCATCAGGCCGGCGGCCTCGAGGTCGGCCAGCACGGCGGCACGGGCCTCGTAGCGGTCCAGGCCGCGATAGCGCTCCGGGATGCTGGCGTCACCGGACACGATTTTCGCGTCGGCGGTCAGCACGTTGATCAGCGGCAGCCCGTGGCGCTGGCCCACCGCATGGTCGTTGAAGTCGTGCGCGGGGGTGACCTTGACCACGCCGGTGCCGAATTCGCGGTCGACGTAGTCGTCGCTGATCACCGGGATGCGGCGGCCGGTCAGCGGCAGCTCGACGAAGGCGCCCTGCAGCGCGGCGTAGCGCGGATCCTCGGGGTGCACCATCACCGCGGTGTCGCCGAGCATGGTCTCGGGGCGCGTGGTCGCGACCACCACGTAGTCGCGGCGTTCGCGCAGCAGTTCATTGCCGTCCGCATCGCGCTCGACGTGCTCGTAGGCAAGCCCGTCGGCCAGGGGATAGCGGATCGACCACAGGTGGCCGTCCTCTTCCTCGCTCACCACCTCCAGGTCCGAGATCGCCGTCTGCAGCACCGGATCCCAGTTGACCAGACGCTGGCCGCGGTAGATCAGGCCCTCCTCGTGCATGCGCACGAAGGCCTCGACCACCGCCTGCGAGGCCCCGGGATCCATGGTGAAGACGCTGCGCGACCAGTCGCCGGACGAGCCCATGCGGCGCATCTGGCGTTCGATGGTGTCGCCGGACTGGTGTTTCCATTCCCAGACCCGCTCGATGAAACCGTCGCGGCCCAGCGAGTCACGGGTCTCGCCGCGGCCTTCGCGGTCGAGGTTGCGCGCGACCACCATCTCGGTGGCGATGCCGGCGTGGTCGCTGCCGACCTGCCACAGCGTGCGGAAGCCGCGCATGCGGTGGTAGCGGACCAGCGCGTCCTGCAGCGTGTGCTGGAAGGCGTGGCCCATGTGCAGGGTGCCGGTGACGTTGGGCGGCGGCAGCAGGATGCTGTAGGCCGGGCCGTCGCCGGCCGGTGCGAACGCGCCGCTGGACTCCCACTGTGCGTAGAGGCGGGATTCGAAGGACTTGGGGTCGTAGCCGGTGGCGAGGGTCATCGGTGGGCTCTGGATCCGGGCGGGGCGGGGCGGTCCCCCGCGTCACATGTCGTACTTGTTGAGCGTGAAGCCGCGCGCCTTGTACTGCGTCCAGCGTGCGCGCAGCGGCTCGCGTGCCGAGGGGTCGGCAGGCACCACCTCGAGCACGCGCTCGAAATCGCCTTCCACCGGCGCATCGCGCAGGTTCAGCACCAGCGGTCGCAGCGGGGCGTCCGCTTCGGGCGGGACGATCAGCACGTCGGCCTCGCCGTCGTCGCCGCCTTCATCGTCGAAGCCTGTGCCGGCAATGCCGTGCGGGATGAAGGCATCGGGCTCGAACGACCACAGCAGGTCGTCGAGGCGTTCGGCCTGGTCCATGTCGCGGGCCAGCACCAGCATCGGCTGGTTGGCGGCACAGGCCTTCTTCGCCAGCTCGCAGACCAGCAGCAGCGGCTCGTCGCGGAAGCGGGGCTTGGCAATCAGGTAGAAGTCGGCGCGCATGCGGGCTCCCGGTCGGCGTCGGGGGCGGCCGGCTTCCAGGCGCGGAAGCCGGACCTGCCCCGCGGGCTCAGCGTGCGGCCTGGTCGAGCAGCCACTGCGACAGCAGGCCGACCGGGCGGCCGGTGGCCAGCCCGCTCTTGCCGCTGTGGCTGGCGCTGCCCGCGATGTCGAGGTGCGCCCAGCGCTGGCCCTCGGTGAAGCGCGACAGGAAGCACCCCGCGGTCACCGCACCGGCCCAGCGGCCGCCGATGTTGTAGACGTCGGCGAAGGTGGAATCGAGCATGGTCTGGTACTCGTCCCACAGCGGCAGGCGCCAGGCGCGGTCGAACACCTGCTCGCCGGCGTCCAGCAGCTCCTGCGACAGGTCGTCGTGCTTCGACATGAGACCCGTGGCGAAGCTGCCAAGGGCCACCATGCAGGCGCCGGTGAGCGTGGCCACGTCGACCAGGGCCTGCGGCTCGAAGCGCTGCGCATAGGTCAGCGCATCGCACAGGATCAGGCGGCCCTCGGCGTCGGTATTGCCGACCTCGATGGTCCTGCCGGACATGCTGGTGATGATGTCCGAGGGGCGGTAGGAGTTGCCGTCGATCGCGTTCTCCACCGCCGGCACCACGACCACCAGGTTCACCGGCAGGTCGAGGCCCGCGGCGGCGACGAAGGTGCCCATCACCGAACCGGCGCCGAGCATGTCGTACTTCATTTCCTCGACGCCGCCCTGGGTCTTCAGGTTGACGCCACCGGTATCGAAGGTGATGCCCTTGCCGACCAGCACGTAGGGCTTCGCGTCGCCGCCGTTGTTCCACTTCATGACGACCAGCTTCGGCGCGTTGGCCGAGCCGCGGGCGACCGCGAGCAGCGAGCCCATCCCGAGTTGTTCCATGTCCTCGCGCTCGAGCACCTCGCAGGAAGCCTTGTCGAACTTCGCCGCGAACTCCTGCGCCTGCTGCGCCAGGTAGGCCGGGTTGCAGATGTTCGGCGGCAGGTGGCCCAGCTCGCGCGTGAACGCGACGCCCGCGGCGATCGCCTGGCCCTGCGCCAGGGCGGTGGCGTCGCTGCCGGCGATCTCGACGCGCTCCAGGCCCTTCTCGGCGCGCTTGCGGTTCTTTTCGCCAAGCGTGGCGGTGTAGCGGTACGCCGCGTGGTCGGCTGCGATCACGGCCTGGCGCACGGCCCAGGCGGCGTCGCGGCCCGCGACCTCCAGCTCGGACAGGGTCAGCAGTGCCGAGCGCACCGGGCCGATCTTCAGCGCGCGCACGGCGTCGGCGATGGCCTTCAGGTACTGCGGCACGGCGAACTTCCCGGGCTCGCCCAGGCCCACCACCAGCACGCGCGGGGCGGTGACGCCATCGAGGTCGTGCAGCATCGCGACCTTGCCCGTGGCGCCATCGACGTCGCCGCGCGAGGCCAGCGCCGCCAGGCGGCCGCCGCTGGCCTCGTCGAGGGCACGGGCGGCGGGCGTGAGGGTCCTGTCGGACCATGCACCCACCACAACGCAGTCGACGGAGGCGGAGGCGGGGGCGGCGTTGTTCAGGGCGAATTCGAGGGTCATGGGGTCCTGTACTGGGGTTTGGCGTGAAGTGTTCCTTACAATCCGCGGTCCAGAATGCGGCCTTGCGCCGCGGCGCCGGCGTCCCGGCGCGGCCGTAGCAGTGTATGGACGAACCCCCGATTCTAATGCAAGGCCGCCCCCGGATGCCGATGCTCGACCGTTACCTGTTCCGCGAATTCGCCCAGTCCACCTTCGCGGCCCTGGTGGTCCTGATGATCGTGAGCCTGGGCGGGGTGTTCGCCGAGGTGCTCGGGGACATCGCGCGTGGACGGGTGCCGGCGGGCCTGATGCTGTCCCAGCTCGGCCTGATGGTGCTGAACTACCTGCCCCTGATCCTGCCGCTCGGCCTGATGCTGGGGCTGCTGCTGGCGGTGGGCCGGCTGTACCGGGATTCCGAGATGCCTGTGCTGGTGGCAACCGGCGTCGGCCCCCGGCGCCTGCTGCGCCCGGTGCTGATGCTGGCCCTCCCCGTGGTCGGCTTCATTGCCGCCTGCTCGCTCTGGCTGGGTCCGTGGGCCAATGACTACTCGCAGCGCATGGTGGCCGAGGGCAACCGCAACCTGCTGCTGGCCGGCCTTGAGGCCGGCCGCTTCGTCGAGCTGCCGGGCGGCCGCGGAGTGGTCTACGTGGGCGCGATGTCGGGCGAAGGTTCGGCCCTGGGCCGGGTCTTCGTCTATCGCCACGATGACGAGCGCATGGACGTCACCACCGCGCGCACCGGCTTCCTGAGCGTGGACGGCCCCGAGCGCTACCTGGACCTGGGCGAGGGCTTCCGCGTGGAAGGGCCGCTGGGCGAGGGCCTGGACTTCCGGATGATGCGCTACGAGCGCAACGAGATGCGCCTTCCCGACGCCGAGACCCGCGCGGCCGAGGACAATCCCGAGTACGCGCCGACCGTGGCGCTGCTGGCCGATCCGCGCCCCGAGGCACGCGCCCAGCTGCATGCGCGCATCGCGCCGCCCCTGCTCGCGCTTGCATTCGCCCTGCTCGCCGTACCCCTGGCCCGCAGCCCGCCGCGGCAGGCCCGCTACGGCCGCATCGCGCTGGGTTTCCTGGCCTACGTGGTGGCGATGAACTTCATGTCGCTGGGCACGCGCTGGCTGGAGGACGGCAAGCTGCCGACCGCCCTGGGACTGTGGTGGCTGGTGCTGCCGCTGCTCGGCTTCGCGGCCTGGATGTACTTCGCTGACGGCCGGATCGCGGTGCCGCGCCGTCGCCGTCCAGCGGAGACGGCGCGATGATGCCGTTCCCGAAGATCCACGACCTGCACGTGGCCCGCGTGGTGGCCACGACCGTGCTGCTGGTCTGGACGGTGCTCGTCGGCCTGGACGCGGTGCTGGCCGCGGCCGACGAGGTCAAGCACATGGGCCAGGGCAACTACGGCTTCGTCGAAGGCCTGACCTATGTCGTCTACTCGCTGCCGCGCCGCGCGTACACCATGTTCCCGACCGCGGCGGTGATCGGATCGCTGATGGGGCTGGGCCAGCTCGCGGCCACCTCGGAACTGACGGCGCTGCGCGCGCTCGGCGTGTCGCGCCGCCGGCTCAGCGTGTCGGTGGCCGTGCCGCTGGCGCTGATGACCGCCCTGATGATGCTGAGCGGTGAAACCCTCGGCCCGGGCGCGCAGCGGGCCGGCGACGCCATGCGCGCCGCGGCCCGCTCCAACGACGTGATCGTGGCGCGCTATTCCGGCCTGTGGGCGCGCGAGGGCAATACCTTCCTCAACGCCAACGACGGCCAGGAGCGCAGCGAGGGCGACGAGGCCTGGCTGGAGCTCAACGGCGTGCGCATGTTCGAGTTCGATGCCGACGGTCGCCTGGAATCGATTGCGCAGGTGGGCGTGGCCGAGCACCGCAGCGGGGGCTGGCTGCTGCGCGACGTGCGCCGGGTGATCTTCGACGAGCGCGCCGTGACCGAGATCCGCGTCGACGAGGAGCGCTGGGAGTCGCGCCTGGATGCCGCCGCGCTTTCCGCCAGTGCCGGGGGTGCCTTCCGCCCGCGCTACATGTCCGCGCGCGAACTCGCGCAGGGCATCGACTACCGCCGCCGCAACGCGCTCGATGCCAGCGAATACGAGGAGCACTACTGGGCGCGCTGGTTCTACCCGGTCAACGTGCTGGCGCTGTGCCTGGCGGCGATCCCGTTCGCATTCGGCTCGCTGCGCAGCGGGGGCCTGGGTCGGAGGCTCTTCATCGGCGTGGTGTTCGCACTGGGCTTCTGGATGCTGCAGAACCAGGTCGCCAAGCTCGCGGCGGTCTACGGCTTCGACTACCGGCTGGCCTATGCCACGCCGCCGCTGCTGATGCTCACGGTCTCCTGGCTGCTGTTCCGACGCCGCAGCGGCTGAGCCCGCGGCTTGCGCCCGGCCCCGGGCGCGTCGAGAATCCGGCCACGTCACAGGCTGGCAGCCCCAGGGCCCGTGGCAGGGGAGATCCGCGGCCGCGCCGCGGCGCTGGGGTCGAATCCACAGGGAGAAGCAAGCAATGCACAGCACCATGCGAGTGGTCGCCGCCGCGGCGGTGATTGTCGGCGCCGGCCTGTTCGTCGCCGGGGACGCCGATGCGCGCCGCGGGGCGAAGGCCACGGAAGCGCCGGCCTGGATGAACGCCGAGGGCGAAGTGATCGATTCCGCGGCCGTCGAGGCGGGATACGGCGAGACGGTCAAGGGTCTCAACGACTGGGAAGGCGAGATCACCGGCAAGCCGGCGCCCGGCAGCCGGTTCACCGAGCTGCAGATCGGCATGCCGATGAAGCAGGTCACCGACATCATCGGCGAGCCCACCGACCAGGGCGTCTACGTCACCGGCAAGGCCTTCATCCCCTTCTACTTCGGCTCCGACCGCCACCGCTACGAGATGGCCTACAAGGGCCAGGGCCGGCTGGTGTTCGCGGGCAAGGGCTGGGACAGCGGCGGCAACCTCATCTGGATCATCCACAACAAGGACGATTCCGGATATCGCGAATAATCGCCTGTCCGCGCCGTGATACCCCGGGCCCTGCTTGATGCGGGGCCTTTTCTTGTCCGCACGATTCCCGTGCGAACGCGTACACGGCGCGAAGCTGTCTCTTCGAGCGGGCGCGCGCCGCGGGAGGCGGCTGGCGAGGGCAGTGCTCCGCCCCGCCGCCAGCCATCCATGGCTGGAAGCGGGGCCGTGGGCCATCCATGGCCCACTCTCCGCACTCCCCTCGCCATCCACCTCCCGCACCACGGGTATCGGCTTCGGCACGAGCGACACCGCCACCGCGGTCCTGCCGGTGCGAGGGATGTCCGGATCCTTGCGGGCACCGCCGTCCGTCGAAATCGTGACCTCCAAGCGTGCGAAGCGTGTCGTTGCGAGGGGGCATGGACAGCGCACAGGGACGTGCGCGGTAGCCGCTTCAGCCATGGATGGCTGAGGCGGCGGTCCATGCACGCTCGCAACGACACGCCTCCCACCCGGAGCCGACCCGAACCCCGGGCAGTTTGAATCCACCGCCGCCCGCGTCGACAATGGCGCCCCCTGACTTCCGGCGCGCCTCGAATGTCCATCCTCCGCATGACCGATCTCGACCTCGCCGGCAAGCGCGTGCTCGTGCGCCAGGACCTCAACGTGCCGGTGGCCGACGGCCGCGTCACCTCCGACCAGCGGATCCTCGCGTCGCTGCCGACCCTGCGCACGCTGCTCGACGCCGGCGCCGCGGTGATGGTGGTGTCGCACCTCGGCCGTCCGAAGGAAGGCGAGTGGAGCGAGGCCGACTCGCTGGCACCCGTCGCGACGCGACTGTCGGAGCTCCTGGGCCGTGACGTGCCGCTCGTGCGTGACTACCTCGGCGGCGTCGACGTCGCGCCCGGACAGCTCGTGCTGCTCGAGAACTGCCGCATGAACCCCGGCGAGAAGACCGATGACGACGCGCTGTCGAAGCGCTACGCCGCCCTCTGCGACGTCTTCGTCATGGATGCCTTCGGCACCGCGCATCGCGCCCAGGCCTCGACCCACGGCGTCATCCGCCATGCCGCGCAGGCCGCAGGCGGCCCGCTGCTGATGGCCGAACTCGACGCGCTGGGCAAGGCGCTGAAGGAGCCTGCCCGCCCGCTGCTCGCGATCGTCGCCGGCTCCAAGGTCTCGACCAAGCTCGAACTGCTGTCCTCGCTGGTGGGCAAGGTCGACCAGCTGATCGTGGGCGGGGGCATCGCCAATACCTTCATCGTCGCGGCCGGCCATGGCGTGGGCAAGTCGCTGTACGAGGCCGACCTGGTCGGGACCGCGAAGAAGATCATCGCCGACGCCCAGGCGCGTGGCGCCGACATCCCGGTGCCGACCGACGTCGTGGTGGCCCCGGCGTTCGCCGCCGACGCGCCGGCCACCGTCAAGCCGGTCGATGCCATCGAGGCCGACGACATGGTGCTCGACATCGGTCCGGACACCGCCGCGCGCTATGCCGGCCTGATCGCCGCAGCGGGCACCGTGGTCTGGAACGGCCCGGTGGGCGTGTTCGAGTTCGACGCCTTCGGCAAGGGCACCGAAACGCTTGCGCGCGCGATCGCCGACTCGAAGGCGTTCTCGATTGCCGGTGGCGGCGACACCCTGGCGGCGGTCGACAAGTACGGGATCGCCGACGGCGTGTCGTATATCTCCACTGGCGGCGGCGCCTTCCTGGAGTTCCTGGAAGGCAAGGAACTGCCGGCGGTCGCGGCGCTGGAGCAGCGCGCCGGCTGAGCCCGCGCGCACAGACCGCGGCGCATCGGCTCGGCTAGGATTGGCGCTCCTTCCCAGACAGCCAGGCCCGAGGTTCCCGATGCCCGAATACCGTCGCGGTACCCGCATCCTCGCCACCCTCGGGCCGGCGACGGACGCGCCAGGC
The DNA here is from genome assembly GCA_036515815.1 of Luteimonas sp. GTDB lineage: Bacteria > Pseudomonadota > Gammaproteobacteria > Xanthomonadales > Xanthomonadaceae > Luteimonas. Next base: position 1,555 of record DATBUS010000010.1, on the reverse strand, counting down.
GTGCTCGACGCGCTGGTGCGTGCGGGCGTCAATTCGGTACGGCTGAACCTCTCGCATGGCGCGCCGGACGACCACGTGCGTCGCGCGCATGCCGTGCGCGAGGCCGCTGCACGCGCCGGGGTCGAGGTCGGGATCCTGGCCGACCTGCCGGGCCCGAAGATCCGCATCGACCGCTTCGAAGGCGGCCGCGTGCAGCTGCACGCCGGCGAGCGCTTCGACCTGCACGCGCGCGAGGATGCCGCGCCCGGCAACGAACGCGGCGTGGGCGTCAGCTACCTCGGCCTGCCCGGCGACGTGGCACCCGGCGACGTGCTGCTGCTGGACGACGGCATGGTGCAGCTGCGCGTGGAGGCGGTTGAAGGCACCACCATCTCGACCACGGTGCTCAACGACGGCGTGCTCTCCGACCGCAAGGGCCTGAACAAGCAGGGCGGCGGGCTGTCGCTGGGTGCGATCACCGACCACGACCGCGAACTGATCCGGGTGGCCGCGGGCATCGGCGTCGATTTCATCGCCGTGTCCTTCTGCCGCACCGCCGACGACATGCACGAGGCGCGGCGCGTGGCGCGCGCCCACGGCAGCGATGCCGCGCTGGTCTCCAAGATCGAGCGCGCCGAGGCGATCGCCAACCTCGGCGCGATCATCGATGCCAGCGACGTGGTGATGGTCGCCCGCGGCGACCTGGGCGTTGAGATCGGCGATGCCGAGCTTCCGGGCATCCAGAAGAAGATCATCCGCGAGACCCTGGCCCGCAACCGCGTGGTGATCACCGCGACGCAGATGCTGCAGTCGATGGTGGAGAGCCCGATGCCCACGCGCGCCGAAGTGCTGGACGTGGCCAATGCGGTCATCGACGGCACCGATGCGGTGATGCTGTCGGCCGAGACCGCCGCCGGCGACTGGCCGGTGGCCGCGGTGGAGGCGATGAGCCGCATCTGCGTCGGCGCCGAGCGCCAGTTCGAGCACGACACCGATTTCGAGAAGGCCCAGCGCGGCCTCGAGCGCGCCGACCACGCGATCGCGATGGGGGCGATGTTCCTGAGCGAGCACATCGGCGTGGCCGCGATCGTGGCCATGACCGAGTCGGGTGGTACGGCGCGCTTCCTGTCGCGCTTCCGCTCGAGTGCGCCGATCTATGCGTTTTCGCGCCACCCGGGTGCGCGCCGCCGGATGAGCCTGATGCGCGACGTGTTTCCGATGGACCACGACAGCCGCGGCCAGAGCGCGCGCGAGGCGGCACGTTCGGCCGTGGGCCTGCTGGTGGCGGCCGACCTGCTGGGGCCTGGCGACCGCGTGGTCTTCACCAGTGGCGAGACCATGGAGACCCATGGGGCCACCAACACCCTGCGCCTGTTGCAGGTGGGCGAGGACGGTACCGCCCAGGGGTTGGGCTCGCTCTAGCGACCGATCCCTATGGACGGCCCGGAGTGGGGCGGCGGGCTATACTGGGCGGCCCGCTGCCAGCCCGGAGTCCACGAACAATGAGCATCGAACAGCTTGCCGAAACCGCCCTCGCCATGGTCGCCCCGGGCAAGGGCATCATCGCGATCGACGA
>DATBUS010000009.1:0-15113 GCA_036515815.1 Luteimonas sp. | reverse complement strand
CGGCACAGAAGGCGGCACTGCGCGCGAACGCCGCGTCCGCACCCGGCCAGTGGCTTCGGAGCAGCGGCATCACGCGGTGGCGCAGCAGGCTGCGCGCGTGCGCGGGGTCGGCGTTGGCCGGGTCCTCGATCCAGGCGAGTCCATGCGCGCGTGCCCAGGCCTCGATCCGTGCACGGGGCTGCTGCAGCAGCGGGCGCCACATCCAGCCAGGCCCGAAGCGTCGCCAGGGGCGCATTGCCGCAAGCCCGTCCGGCCCCGACGCCCGCAGCGCGCGGAGCAGGAAGGTCTCGGCCTGGTCGTCGAGATGGTGTGCGAGGGCCAGGACTTCGTCCGCGTCGAGGGCATCCGCGAACGCGGCCTGTCGCGCCGAGCGCGCCGCGCCCTCCGGCCCGAAGCCGCTGTCGCGGGGCACGGCCACGCGGAGCACGCGCAGCGGCACGCCGAGCGCCGCACAGGCCTGCCCGCAATGGCCTGCCCAGGCGTCGGCATCGGCGTGCAGGCCGTGATGGACGTGGATGGCGCGCAGGCCGCGCCTGCGCAGTTCGGGCCGGGCTGCGAGCCGGTGCAGCAGGACCGTGGAGTCGAGCCCGCCGCTCAATGCCACCACGATGCCGGCGGTGCCGTCACCGCATGGAACATCGAAGAGGGCATCGGAAAGCGCGTGGTCCATGGCCCTGGGAGCTCTCGGGGGCCGGCGGCGGCTCAGGCCGCCTCGTAGGCCCCGTAACCGCGCAGGCGGCGATAGCGCGCGTCGATCAGCGCCTCCGACGGCAGCGTCCCGAGTTCGTCGAGCTGGTTCATGAGCACCGCCTTCAGGCGGAGCGCGGTCTGGCGCGGGTTGCGGTGGGCACCGCCAATCGGTTCGCGCACAACCTTGTCGACCAGGCCCAGGCCATGCAGCCGGCGCGCGGTCAGGCCAAGCTGTTCGGCGGCATCCTTGGCCTTGCCGGCGTCCTTCCACAGGATCGAGGCGCAGCCCTCGGGCGAGATCACCGAGTAGGTGCTGTACTCCAGCATCACCGTGCGGTCGCCCACGCCGATGGCAAGCGCGCCGCCGGAGCCGCCTTCGCCGATCACCGTGCACACCACCGGGATCTTCAGCTCCGCCATCTCCATCAGGTTGCGCGCGATGGCCTCGGACTGGCCGCGCTCCTCGGCGCCGATGCCGGGGTAGGCGCCGGGCGTGTCGATGAAGGTGAGCAGGGGCAGGCGGAAGCGCTCGGCCATCTTCATCAGGCGCAGCGCCTTGCGGTAGCCCTCGGGACGCGGCATGCCGAAGTTGCGGCGCACCTTGGCCTTCGTGTCGCGGCCCTTCTGGTGGCCGATGATCATCGCGCTGCGGCCGTTGATGCGGCCGATGCCGCCCACGATGGCCGCGTCGTCGGCATAGGCGCGGTCGCCGGCGAGTTCCTGGAACTCGTCGCAGATATACCGGATGTAGTCGTTGGTGTAGGGCCGGGCCGGATGGCGCGCGAGCTGCGAGACCTGCCAGGGCGTGAGGTCGCGGAAGATCTGCGCGGTGCGCAGGCGCAGCTTGTCCTGCAGCGTGCGCAGCTCGGCGTCGATGTTGACGCCCGGACCGGAGCTGGCCTGGCGCAGGTCCTGGATCCTGGCCTCCAGGTCGGCGATGGGCTGTTCGAAATCGAGGTAATTCGGATTCATCGGGTACAGGGGCCGAAGGCGATCGCGACAGTCTATCCGACCGGCCGCCGGGCCACCGTACCGCGGCGGATGCCGGCCGCCACCTGCCGGCGTGATGCTGCGGGCCAGAGCCTGGCCCACGGGTACGGCACCGTCACGGGTGGGTGCCGCACCATCGCGTGGGCCTCCAGACCCGATGGACGGGCGCATGCTGACCCGGCTGCACGACTTTCTCGGTCTTCGGACCGGCCCGGTGACGTTCTTCGTCTCCGTGGCGATCATCCTCGTCTTCTCCGCCGCGATGTCGCTCTTTCCGGGGCCCGTCCAGAGCGCGTTCGGCGTGGTGGCGCGCTTCCTGCGCTACGAGCTCGGCTGGTTCTACACCCTCGGCACCACTGCGCTGGTGATCTTCGCCTTCGGGTTCGCGGCCAGTCGCTACGGCCGGGTGAAGCTCGGCGATGACGATTCCGCGCCGGAGTTCTCCGGCGTGGCCTGGTTCGGCATGCTGTTCGCCGCGGGCGTAGGTGCGGTCCTGATGTTCTGGGGCGTGGCCGAGCCGATGAACCACTACGCCAATCCGCCGCTCTACGGGACCCTGCCCGCCACCGAAATGGCGGCCATGCAGGCCCTGGCCATCTCCAACTTCCATTTCGGCATCCATATGTGGGCCCTGCTGGTGATCCCGGGGATGTGTTTCGGCTACTTCACCTACAAGCGCCGGCTGCCGCCGCGGGTGTCCTCGGCGCTGCAGCCGCTGATCGGGGAGGGCATCCATGGCCCGTGGGGCCGGGCGGTGGACATCATCTGCGTGGTGGCGACCGTGTTCGGGCTTGCGGTGTCCATCGGCCTGGGTGCGATGCAGATCAACGCGGGCATGAACTACGTCATGGGCGTGCCCATGAACGGCTGGCTGCAGGCGGGCATCATCGCCGTCATCACGGCACTCGCACTCGCCTCCGCGCTGGCCGGGCTCGACCAGGGCATCAAGCGGCTGTCCTACCTCAACATCGTGCTGGCGGTCGCGCTGTTGCTGTTCGTGCTCATGTGGGGCGCGACCATGGACACGGTGCGCGGCATCGTGGAATCGGCGGGCGCCTACCTGGCGCACCTGCCGACGCTCGCCTTCTTCAACGACGCCTTCGGCGGGGGGCGATGGTCCGGCGACTGGACCGTCTTCTACTACGCCTGGACCGTTACCTGGTCGCCCTTCGTCGGGCTGTTCATCGCCCGCATCTCGCGTGGCCGCTCCATCCGCGAATTCGTCGTCGCCTCCATCGGCCTTCCGACGGCCTTCGTCGTCATCTGGATGGGGACCTTCGGCTTCAGCGCGTTCCGCATCGACCGCGACCCCGCGACGGCCGGAAGCCTGACCGGGACCATCGTCACCAACGGCAACGTGGAGGCGGCGCTGTTCCAGTTCCTGCAGTCATTTCCGTTCTACGGCTTCACCGCGATCCTGGCGCTGGTGGTGATCACCATCTTCTTCGTGACCTCGCTCGACTCCGGGGCGCTGGTGCTCGACAACCTCGCGTCCGGGCACGAGGACGTGGGGCCGAAGCGGCAGCGCGTGCTCTGGGCCCTGTCGGTCGGCCTGGTGTGCGCGGTGATCCTGGTGACCTCGGGCGAGCACGGGCTGGCTGCCCTGCAGGAGGTCATCATCGTCATCGGCGCGCCGGTGATGCTGCTGGTGATGGGCCTCTGCCTGCTGATGCTGCGCGCGCTGCGCGAGGATGCCGGCACGGTGAAGCCGATGCGCACGCGCCAGTGGAAGCAGGTATTGCCGGTGGAGGAATACCGGCGGCGGGCACGCGAGGACGAGCACGACATGGCCGAGTACGTGATGCGGCCCGAATACGAGCCGGGGACGGAACCCGAATACGACACCCATCCGCCCGCCACCCGGTTGGGGCGGCAACTCCGTGAGAGCGGCGCGCTGCTGACGATCGGCCTGACCGGCGGCATCGGCTCGGGCAGGACGCTCGCCGCGGAGGACCTGCGCGACCTGGGCGCGGTGGTGATCGCGGCCGATGAACTGGTCGCCCGGGTGGTGGCGCCGGGCACCGCGGCGTTCCGGGAGATCCGGGAGGTGTTCGGCGAGGAGGTGATCACCGAAGGCGGCGACCTGGATCGCTCCGCACTGGGGCGGCTCGTCTACGGAAACGATACCGCGCGGACCCGGCTCAACCGGATCATCCATCCGCGGGTGCGCGCGGAGCTGGCCGATCTCGCCGCCCAGGCCGGCCCCGATGCGGTGGTGGTGGCCGACGTGCCGCTGCTGGCGGAAACCGACCAGCCGCGGGCCGGGCTCGACCTGGTGCTGGTGGTGGAGGCGCCGGCCGAACTGCGGCTCGCGCGCCTGGTGAGCGAGCGTGGCATGTCCCGGGAGCAGGCCTGGGCGCGGATGGATGCCCAGCCATCGGACGCCGAGCACCGCGAGATTGCCGACGCGGTGATCGTCAACGATTCCGGGCGGGAGGCCCTGGCGGAGGCGGTACGAAGGTTCTGGCAGGAGCGGGTGCAGCCGGTGATCGACGGGCATCGGGCCAGTTCCGGCGCAGGCAAGGCACCGGGAGAGAGCCGCCGGTGACCGGGCGCTGTCGCCTGGGCGCGGCAGTTGCCGACCCGGGCCATTCCTTGGCCACGCCCCGGTTCAGTTGGTCCAGGGACGCGATCCCATGGCGACGTGCACCGCGCGGACGCCATCGGCGACGCGCAACTGGCCCAGCAGTTCGGGATCGGCGCGCACCGACCGGCTGCCATCGAGATCGAGGCTGCCCGCGGCGCCCGTGGGCAGCAGCAGGTCGAGGCGGAGCGGCGTCGGGCCGGGCCGATGCGGCGCGAGCAGCGCATCGACGCGCTCCAGGGTGCCGGCGACCGCCAGGTCCAGGCGCAGCGACAGACGGCGCGCGGACTGGTTGCAGACGTCGTGGAAGTCCCAGGCACGGCGCGCGCGGAGCGAAAAGCCGCCGCTGAACTCGTCCTCGCGCAGGCCGCCTTCCACCACCACGATGCGCCCGGTGGTCAGCAGCTGCGCATGTTCCATCCAGGCTTCGGAGAAGAAGGCGCACTCGAGGCGGCCGCGACCGTCCTCCAGCACCACGAAGGCCTGGCTTTCGCCGCGCTTGCGGATGCCGGTGACCTGGCCGGCCACGATCGCGGTGACTTCCTGGCGCCAGCCGCCGCGGCCGCCCTCGCCGTTGCCATTGCCATTGCCGCCCTTGCGTGCGGAACTGCCCGATTCCCACAGCGCGTCGAGCTGGCCGAGGTCGGTGCCCACCAGCGCCTTGAGCTCATTCCGGTAGGGGTCCAGCGGGTGGCCGCTCAGGTAATGGCCGAGCGTGTCGCGCTCACCGGCAAGCTTCTGCGCCAGTGGCCATTCGGGTACTTCGGGCAGGGTGATCTGCGCCGCGGCGGCCGCCGGCTCGGCGAAGCCACCGAACAGCGAGGCCTGCCCGGCCTCGCGCTCGCGCGCCAGTTGCTCCGTCGCCTTCAGCACCTCGGGCAGCTGCAGCATCAGCGAGGCACGGTTGCAGCCCAGGGCATCGAGCGCGCCGGCATTCACCAGGGCTTCGAGGGTGCGCCGGTTGAGGCGCGCCGATTCGTTGCGTCGGGAGAAGTCCAGGAGGTCGGCGTAGGCGCCGCCGCGCGCGCGCTCCTCGGCGATGGCCTCGCAGGCGCCCTGGCCAACGCCCTTCACCGCGCCGAGCCCGTAGCGCAGGGTGCGCGGGTCAATGGCCTCGAACATGTAGGACGAGTGGTTCACGTCCGGCGGCAGCACCTCCAGCCCCAGCGTGCGCGCCTCGGCCAGGAAGCCGACCACCTTGTCGGTGCTGTCCATGTCGCTCGACAGCACGGCGGCCATGAACTCGGCCGGGTGGTGCGCCTTCAGCCAGGCGGTCTGGTAGGAGACCAGCGCATAGGCCGCGGCGTGCGACTTGTTGAAGCCGTAGCCGGCGAACTTTTCCAGCAGGTCGAAGATCGGGCCGGAGACCTTCGGTTCGATGCCGTGCGTCTCCAGCGCACCGGCCTCGAACTTGGCGCGCTCGCGCGCCATCTCCTCGACCTTCTTCTTGCCCATCGCGCGGCGCAGCAGGTCGGCGCCGCCAAGCGAATAGCCGGCCAGGATCTGCGCGGTCTGCATCACCTGTTCCTGGTACACCACCACGCCATAGGTCGGCGCCAGCACGGGTTCCAGCAGGGGATGCGGGTATTCGACTTCGGCGCGGCCGTGCTTGCGCTCGATGAAGTCCGGGATCAGGTCCATCGGGCCCGGCCGGTACAGCGAGACCAGCGCGATCAGGTCCTCGAAACGGTCGGGCTTGGCGCGCTTGAGCAGCTCGCGCATGCCGCGCGATTCGAACTGGAACACCGCGACTGTATCGCCGCGGGCGAACAGCTCGTAGGTCTTCGCGTCGTCGAGCGGGAGCTTGGCGATGTCCAGCGGTTCCGCCGGGGCGTCGCCCTGCGCGGATCCCGCCGCGGCCGCCGACGCATGGCGGCTGTTGATGGCCTTGACCGCCCAGTCGATGATCGTGAGCGTGCGTAGGCCCAGGAAGTCGAACTTCACTAGGCCGATCGCTTCGACGTCGTCCTTGTCGAACTGGGTGACCGGATTGCGCCCGGCGCCGTCGCCATCGTGTTCGGCGAACAGCGGGCAGAAGTCGGACAGCGGCGAGGGCGCGATCACCACGCCGCCGGCGTGCTTGCCGGCGTTGCGCGTGAGGTCCTCGAGCTGCAGCGCGAGGTCGATCAGCTCGCGCACGTCGTCCTCGTCCTTGTAGCGCGCGATCAGCTCGTCAGAGCGCCAGGCGTCATCCTTGCGGCCCTTCTCGGTGCGCCCCAGTGCGTCTTCCAGCGACACGCCGAGCGTCATCGGCACCAGCTTCGCGATGCCGTCGACGAGGCCGAAGGGGTAACCCAGCGCGCGCCCGGCGTCGCGCACCACCGCCTTCGCGGCCATGGTGCCGTAGGTGATGATCTGGCTGACGCGGTCGCGGCCGTACTTGCGCGCGACGTAGTCGATGACCTCGTCGCGGCGGTCCATGCAGAAGTCGATGTCGAAGTCCGGCATCGACACGCGTTCGGGATTGAGGAAGCGCTCGAACAGCAGGTCGTAGGGCAGGGGATCGAGGTCGGTGATCTCCAGCGCCCAGGCCACCAGCGACCCGGCGCCCGAACCACGGCCCGGGCCCACCGGGATGCCGTGCTCCTTCGCCCAGCGGATGAAGTCCGAGACGATCAGGAAGTAGCCCGGGAAGCCCATCCGGATGATGACGTCGAGCTCGGTTTCCAGCCGCGCCTCGTAGCTGGCGCGGTCGTGGCCGGCGGCCAGCGGCGCGTGCTCGAGCCGGCGCGCCAGGCCGTCCCGGGCCTCGCTGCGGATCCAGGAATCGAGCGTGTGGTCGTCGGGAACGGGAAACGCGGGCAGGTAGTAGGTGCCCAGGCGCAGCTCGAGGTTGCAGCGCTGCGCGAGCGCCACGGCGTTGTCGATCGCGTCGGGCACGTCGGCGAAGAGCGCCGCCATGTCCTCGCCGGACTTCAGGTACTGCTCGGCGGTGTACTCGCGCGGCCGCCGTGGATCGTCGAGCACGCGGCCGGACGCGATGCAGACGCGGGCCTCGTGTGCCTCGAAACCGTCGCCGTCGATGAAGCGGACCTCGTTGCCCGCCACCACCGGCACGCTGCACAGCGAAGACGCCTGCAGCGCGAAGTCGTTGAACGCGGCCTCGTCGGCGAAGCCGGCCCGCGCGAGCGCGAGATGCAGGCGATCACCGAAGACCGCGCCCCAGTCGCGCACCCAGGCCTCGGCCTGGTCGTGGCGGCCCGCGGCCACCAGCCGTCCTGCCGGCGACTGCCGGCCGGCAAGCGCGAACAGCCCGGCGTGGTCGTCGCGCAGCCAGTCCGGGCGCACCACGACGCCGTCGTGCCGCTGGCCTTCCATCCAGGCCCGCGTGAGCAGGCGCGACAGCGACAGGTAGCCGTCGTGGTCGCGGCAGAGCAGGGTGAGCGTCGTGGACGGTTCGTCGCCCTCGGCCAGGCAGATGTCGGCGCCGGCGATCGGCTTGATTCCCGCGCCTTCCGCGGCACGGAAGAACTTCACCAGCGAGAACAGGTTGTTGCGGTCGGTCACCGCCACCGACGGCTGGCCCAGGGCCACGCAGCGCTTGACGAGTTCCGGGATGCGGATCGTCGAATCGGCGAGCGAGTACTCGCTGTGGAGCGTCAGGTGGACGAAGCGTCGGGACATCATGGGACCGCAGGTGCGACACGCAGGGTAGGTGTCCGTCGGCGCGCGGACAAGGCTTGACAGTGCGGCCGGCGGAGGGGCTTCAGGCCGGCATCGGCTCCAGGGCCGGTGCCGCTTCGAACAGGTCCCGCGGGGCCTCGAACAGGTCCGGGGCCAACGCCTGCCGCACCGGCGCGAAGCTGCGGCGGTGTTGCGGGCAGGGGCCGTGCGCGCGCAGGGCCGCCAGGTGCGCGGGCGTGCTGTAGCCCTTGTGCCCATCGAAACCATAGGCCGGGAAGGCGGCGTGCAGGTCGACCATGGCGCGGTCGCGCGTCACCTTGGCAAGGATCGAGGCGGCGGCGATGCTGCGGTCGCGCGCATCGCCATCCACCCAGGCCTCCGCCGCGCAGGGCAGGCCCGCGGGGATCGCGTTGCCGTCGATACGCGCGAGTCCGGCAACGTGCGCCACCGCCTCCATCGCGCGGCGCATGCCGAGCATGGTCGCGTGGTAGATGTTGATGCGGTCGATCTCGTCGGCATCGATCGCGACCACGTGCCACGCCAGCGCACGGTCCACGATGCGTGCATAGAGTTCCTCGCGCCGCGCCGGCGTGAGTTGCTTCGAGTCGTCGAGTCCATTGATACGCGGGCGTGCCGGATCGAACACCACCGCGGCCACGACCACGGGCCCCGCGAGCGGGCCGCGGCCCGCCTCGTCGATACCCGCCACCAGCGTGGACACGGGAGGCGTCCCGCATGGCGCCGGACGCGCACGCACGCCGGCCAGGGGTGCGCGCTGCCTCATGGCAGGGGCTCCGCGCGCGGGGCGGCGACATGGCGTGGGTCGAGCAGTTCCGCCACCGCCGCCGCGGCCTCGCGCGAGGCGTCGCGGCGCAGCATCAGGTGCAGGTCGCGATACCGTGGCTCGAGCGCCTCCATCGCGTCCGGCTGCGCGAACCACGCCAGCACGGCGCGCGACAGGGCCTCCGGGGTGCACGCGTCCTGCATCAGCTCGGGGGCGATGGTTTCGCCCGCGAGCACGTTCGGCAGGGCGTAGCGGTCGACCTTGAGCAGGCCCAGGCCCTTCACGATCGCGTGCGAGGTCGGCGAGATCCGGTAGCCCACCACCATCGGCCGCTTGGCCAGCATGGCCTCGAGCGTGGCCGTGCCCGAAGCCAGCAGCACCACGTCGGCTGCCACCATCGCCGCGCGTGCGGAGCCGTCGAGCAGTCGCAGCTGCGGCGCCGTCGCGCCCGGTGCGGGCAGCAATGCCTCGAGTGCGGAGCGGCAGGCGGCGTTCGCCGCCGGCACCAGCACCTGGAGTCCCGGGACCTGCGCGGCGACCAGCGCCGCCGCCTGCAGGAAGGCCGGCGCAAGCCGTTCGATCTCGCCCAGGCGCGAGCCGGGCAGCACTGCGAGCACCGGGACGTTCTGGTCGATGTCGAGTGCCGCGCGCGCGCCGCGACGGTCGGGGTTGAGCGGCATCGCGTCGGCCATCGGATGGCCGACGAAGCGCGCGTCGACACCGTGGCGTGCGTAGATCGGGGGCTCCATCGGGAACAGGCACAGCACGCGGTCGACACTGCGGCCGATCTTCGCCGCCCGGCCCTGCCGCCAGGCCCACACCGACGGGCTGACGTAGTGCACGGTGCACACGCCGCCGGATTTCAGCTGGCGCGCGAGCCCGAGGTTGAAGTCGGGTGCGTCGACGCCGATGAAGACGTCGGGGGTCCAGTCGAGCAGGCGGCGGCGGAGCCCTCGCCGCAGGCGCAGCAGGCGGGGCAGGTGCGACAGCACTTCCGAAAGTCCCATCACCGCGAGCTCGCCGGCGTCATGCCAGGTGTCCATGCCGGCCGCGCGCATGGCATCGCCGCCGACGCCGGCGAATTCCGCATCGGGGAATCGCTCGCGCAGCGCCTCGACCAGGCCCGCGCCCAGCAGGTCGCCGGAGGCTTCACCCGCGACCAGCGCGAAGCGCGGCCCGCCGCCGGTCACCGGAGCAGCGGCCTGTCGCCGCCCTCGATGAAGTCCAGCATCAGGCGCACGTCCTCGCTGCCTTCCGCCAGCGCGGCCAGCTTGCCGCGCGCCTCGTCCAGGGCCTCGCCGGACATGTAGACCGCGCGGTACGCACGCTTGATCGCGGCGATGCGGTCGGCGTCGAAGCCGCGACGCTTCAGGCCCTCGGCATTGATGCCGCGCGGCCGGCCGTAGCCGTCCTGCGCCACCATCAGGAAAGGCGCGACGTCGCCGTTGACGAAGGCGCCCATGCCGATGAAGGCGTGGTCACCGATGCGGCAGAACTGGTGCACGCCGGCGAAGCCGCTGAGGATCACGTGGTCGCCGACCACCACGTGGCCGGCCAGGGTCGCGTTGTTGGAGAAGATGCAGTGGTTGCCGACCACGCAGTCGTGGGCGACGTGGGTATAGGCGAGCAGCCAGTTGTCGTTGCCGATGCGGGTGACGCCGCCACCGTCGCCGGTGCCCCGGTTGATGGTGGTGAACTCGCGGATGACGTTGCGGTCGCCGATCTCCAGGCGCACGGGCTCGCCGCGGAACTTCTTGTCCTGCGGCTCGCCGCCGATCGCGGCATGGCCGTGGACGTGGTTGTCGCGCCCGATCCGCGTCGGTCCCGCCACGCTGCAATGCGGTCCGATGCGCGTGCCGGCGCCGATCTCGACGCCTGCGCCGATGATCGTGAAGGCACCGATGCTGGCGCCTTCGCCGATGACGGCGGAGGGATCGACGATCGCACTGGCATGGATCGCCGCGGCCATCTCAGGCATCGACCTCGGCACACAGGATGTCGGCGCTGGCCACCTGGCTGCCGTCGACGCTGGCGACGCCGCAGTAGAGCGTCATGTTGCGGATCTCGCGCTTGAGCGTGACCTCGATGTCCAGGCGGTCGCCGGGCACCACCATGTTGGCGAAGCGGGCGTTGTCCACCTTGACCAGGTACGACAGGCGGCCCACGTGGCTGGCACCGCCGCGCGCGAGCTGGGTCAGCACGCCGCCGCCCTGCGCCATGGCCTCGATCACCAGCACGCCGGGCATCACCGGGCGGTCGGGGAAGTGGCCCTGGAAATAGGCCTCGTTCGCGGTCACGTTCTTGTACGCATGGACCCGCCGCGCTTCCGCGTCGAAGGACACCACGCGGTCGAGCAGCAGGAACGGGTAGCGGTGCGGCAGCATCGTCCGGATGCCCTCCACGCCAATGGGGAACGTGAGCTTGCCCTCGGTCATGTCTTCTCCTTGCCGAGCGCCTGCACCTGGCGGGCGAGCGCATCGAGTTGCCTGAAACGGGCCGCGCTCCTGCGCCAGCTCCGGTTGTCCATGAGCGGCGTGCCCGAGGAATATTCCCCGGGCGCGTCGATCGATGCCGTGACCAGGGCCATCGCGGTGATGGTGACCCGGTCGCAGATGGTGATGTGGCCCACGATGCCGGCCGCGCCGCCGATCAGGCAGTAGCGGCCGATGGTGGTGCTGCCGGCGACGGCGACGCAGCCCGCCATGGCGGTGTGTGCACCGACACGGACGTTGTGGGCGATCTGGATCTGGTTGTCCAGGCGCACGTCCTCCTCGAGCACGGTGTCCTCGATGGCGCCGCGGTCGATCGTCGTATTGGCGCCGATCTCGCAATCGTCGCCGACCCGCACGCCGCCCTGCTGCGGCACCTTGATCCAGCGCCCGGCGTCCATCGCGAGGCCGAAGCCATCGGCGCCGAGCACCGCGCCGGGATGGACCAGCACGCGCTCGCCGAGGCGCACCCGGCGCACCAGCGTCACCCGCGCGACCAGGCGGCTGCCGTCGCCGACCACGCAGTCCTCGCCGATGATGCAACCGGGGCCGACGATGGCGCCGGCGCCGATGCGGCTGCGGGCACCGATGCAGGCCAGCGGGCCGATTTCGGCCCCGGGATCCACCTCGGCCGAGGGGTCGACCACCGCCGAAGGATGCACGCCGGGACTGGCGACCGGCGCCGGGTCGAACAGCGCGGCGATCTTGGCGAAGGCGACGTAGGGGTCACGCGCCACCAGCAGCGTGCGCTCGAGGCCTTCGGCATCATCCCCGCGCACGACCACCACGCCCGCCGACGAGCCCGCGAGCTGCCCGCGGTAGCGGGGATTGGACAGGAAGGAGAGCTGGCGCGGCCCGGCGCCGGCGAGCGTGGCCACCGACTCGACCACCGCGTCGCCATCGCCGCGCAACGACAGGCCGAAGCGTTCGGCCAGCGCCGCCGCCGTGAACATCGTGGGCTGCATCGCGAGCGTCCCGTGGCGGCTAGAACGCGCCGCCGAAGGTGAACTGCAGGCGCTCGAGCTCGTCGTTGTCTTCGCTGCGGATCGGGTACGCGTAGCTGATCGAGATCGGGCCGACCGGCGCGCGCCACATCAGCGCGATGCCGGCCGAGGCGCGCAGTTCGCCGGCGTCGAATGCGTCCACGTCCTTGAACACGTTGCCGAAGTCGACGAAGGCCGAGATGCGCGCGGCCGGCGAGTCGAGCAGCGTCGGGAAGAACATTTCCAGCGAGCCGATCGTCTTCACCGCACCGCCGACCACCTGCAGGTAGCTGCTGTTCCAGGCCGCCTCGCGCGGACCCAGGGTGTTGTCGCGGAATCCGCGCACCGAGCGCGCGCCACCGGCGTAGAAGTTCTCGAAGAACGGCAGGCCGTCGGCCACGGCTTCGCGCGGGATCGGGTCGCCGGTCTGCGGAGCGTCGGGACCGGATGGGATGTAGGGGTCGTAGACGATGCCGTAGCGCGCGTCGCCGTAGCTGTCGCCATAGCCCAGTTCGAAGCGCGTGTTGAGCACCAGCGCCCGCGAGATCGGCCAGTACTTGGAGAATTCGTAGTTGAGCTTGTAGTACTCGGAGGTCGAGCCGGGCAGGGCGACTTCCGCCGAGACCCGCTGCAGGGTGCCGCGCGTGGGCTGCAGGAAGTCGTTGCGGGTGTCACGGGCCCAGCTCAGCTCGCCACGCCACGCATGGAAGGTGCGCTGGCCGATCACGTCGATGTAGTCGACGATCGACTGCGGCGAGGACCCACGGAAGGCGAAGATCTGGTTGCTGTCGATGCCGATCATCGCCGAGACCGTGTCGTGCTCGGTGATCGGCACGCCCAGGACCATCTGCGCGGCGCGGCTGGTCGACGAATACTGCGCGGTGTTGAACTCGGAGTTGTCGAACTCGCGCCACCACAGGTTGTAGCCCAGCGACAGGCCGCTGTCGTTGAAGTACGGGTTCATGTACGAGAACGAGTAGCGCTGCAGGTAGACGTTGCGCTGGGCCTCGACCGAGATCCGGTTGCCGCTGCCGAGGAAGTTGCTCTGCGACAGCTGCACCGACGTGGTCAGGCCGCTGAGCTGCGAATAGCCCAGGCCGAACATGAAGCTGCCCGAGGTGGTCTCGGTGACGCTGAACTCGACGTCCACCTGGTCATTGCTGCCCGGCACCGGACGGGTCTCGACGTTGACGCTGCCGGACTCGAAGAAGCCCAGGCGCTGCAGGCGCACCTTGGACCGGTCGATGGCCGCCTGCGAATACCAGGCACCCTCGAACTGGCGCATCTCGCGGCGCATGACCTCGTCGGCGGTGCGGCTGTTGCCCTTGAACACGATGCGCCGGACGGTCACGCGCGGGCCCGGTACGACCTGCAGGTTGATGTCGACGCGACGGCTGGCACGGTCCACCTGCGGCACCACGTTCACCTGGGCGAAGCTGTAGCCGATGTTGCTCAGGGTGGACGCGATCTGGTCGGAGCTGAATTCGAGAAGCGCGCGCGAGAAGGTCATTTCGGGCTTCAGCAGCACCAGCCGCTCGATGTCCTCCTTCGGCAGGATCGTGTCGCCGGTGACCTCGACCGAATCGACGGTGTACACCTCGCCCTCGGTCAGGCCGGCGGTGATGTACATGTCGCGCTTGTCCGGGCTGATCGCGACCTGGATGTTGTCCTCGCTGAAGTCGATGTAGCCGCGATCGAGGTAGAAGTTGCGCAGCTTCTCCCGGTCGCCCTCGAGCTTCTCGCGCGAGTACTGGTCATCGCGCCGGTACCAGCTCAGCCAGTTGCTGGTGCCCGACTCCCAGGAGTCGGTCAGGGTCTCGTCGTCGAAGGTCTCGTTGCCGATCAGGTTGATGTGGCGGATGCGCGCCGCCTTGCCCTCGTCGACCTTGATCGCGACGTCCACCCGGTTGCGGTCCAGCGGCGAGACCGTGGGCGTGATCTCGACGTTGTACTTGCCGCGGTTGTTGTACTGGCGCGTCAGCTCCTGGGTCACCCGGTCCAGCGCCAGGCGGTCGAAGGTCTCGCCTTCGGCCAGGCCGATGTCGTTGAGGCCCTTGGTCAGGTCCTCGGTCTTGATGTCCTTGTTGCCGGTCAGCGTCAGCTTGTTGATCGCCGGACGCTCCTTCACCTGGATCACCAGGATGTCGCCCTGGCGGCCGGCGCTGACGTCCTCGAAGAAGCCGGTGCGGTACAGCGCCCGGATCGCATCGCCGATGCGGCCCGGATCGACGGTGTCCCCGCGCTCGATCGGCAGGTAGGTGAACACGGTGCCGGCGCCGATGCGCTGCAGGCCGTCGACACGGATGTCGGACACCGTGAACGCCCCGGGCGCGGGCGCCGGTGGCTGGGACGCGACGCCGAAGGCGGCCTGGGGATCGACCGGCTGCTGGGCCCAGGCCGGCGCCGCGAGCGTCGAGGCGAGGGCGATGGCGAGCAGGCGGCGGTTCGGGAATCGCGTCATCAATGGCGTCCGGGTCTGGCGTTGCGTGGGGGTGGGGCGGTGGGTCCGGCGGTCATGCATGCGGCGTCATCGCACCAGTTGCAGGATGTCGTTGTAGAACGCCAGGCCCATGAGGCCCGCGAGCATCGCAAGGCCGACGTACTGCCCGGCGATCATGGCGCGCTCGCTCAAGGGGCTGCCCTTGACCAACTCGATAAGGTAATACAACAGGTGACCGCCGTCCAAGATCGGGATCGGCAGCAGGTTGATGATCGCCAGGCTCAGCGAGAGCAGGGCAAGGAAGTTCAGGAACCACGCCGGACCGAGCCCGGCCGAGGCGTTCGCGTAGCGGGCGATGGTGATCGGACCGGAGACGTTCTCGACCGACGCGCGCCCACTCACCATGCGCCAGACCATGCCGACCGTGTCGCGGGTCAGGCGCCAGGTCTCGGCGAACGCGGCCGGCACGGCGGCCACCGGGCCGTGGCGCAGGGTGGCGTCGTGGCGCGCGCCGCCGCCGCTGTCGGGC
>DATBUS010000008.1:0-14029 GCA_036515815.1 Luteimonas sp. | reverse complement strand
GAGCCCGCCTCCACCGAAGGCGAGGCGCAGCCATCCGCGCCGGCCGCCACCCCCGAAACGCCCACTGCCCGCAGCTCGGAAGAGCAGGTGCAGGCGATCCGCGCGCGCATCGAGGCGCGCCGCGCACGCATGCGCGAACAGGCCCAGCAGGGCCAGTAGCCGGATGGACTGACTGGAATGCCCAAGATGACCCTGACTCCCCGCTTCAAGCCCGCGCTCGCCGCACTCCTCGCGACCCTGCTCGCCGCCTGCGCCTCGGTGCCGACGCCCGACGTCCGCCGCGAGGCGCGGCTGCCGCAGCCGGTGTTCCAGGTCGATGGCGTGCCGCGGGACGGCTCCCTGCCGGCGGGCGCCGCGGCCGCCGACGGCATCGTCGAGGAGCCCCTCGAGGGCGACCCGCGCGCGATCAAGCATCGCGGCAACGGCCTGGTCATCAACGAATCGCTGGCGGCCTCGCCGCCGCCCAATCTCGCCGGCACCTCGGGCGAGGCGACGTTCAATTTCGAGGGCGAATCGCTGCACGCCGTGGTCAAGGTGATCCTGGGCGACATGCTCGGCCAGAACTACGTGATCGCCCCCGGCGTGCAGGGCACGGTGACGCTCGCCACGCCGAAGTCGGTGAGCCCGGCGCAGGCACTCGGCCTGCTGGAGATGGTGCTGGGCTGGAACAACGCCCGCATGATCTACGCCGACGGCCGCTACAACATCGTCCCGGCCGACACCGCGGTGGCCAGCGGCGCGGTGGCGGCGCGCACCGGCACCGCCACCGGCGCGCGCGGCTTCGAGACCCGCGTGGTGCCGCTGCAGTACGTCTCGGCGGTGGAAATGGAAAAGGTGCTGCAGCCCTACGCGCGCCCGAACGCCATCGTCAACGTCGATGCCGGCCGCAACGTCATCACCGTCGCCGGCACCCGCCAGGAACTCGAGAACTACCTGCGCACGATCGAGATCTTCGACGTCGACTGGCTGGCCGGCATGTCGGTGGGCGTATTCCCGCTGGTGGCCGGCCGCGCGCCGCAGGTGGTGGCGGACCTGGAGAAGGTGTTCGGGGAAGGCAGCAATTCGCCGGTGGCCGGCATGTTCCGCTTCATGCCGCTGGAAGGCGCGAACTCGGTGCTGGTAATCACCTCGCAGCCGGCCTACCTCGACCAGATCGAGCAGTGGATCGCGCGCATCGACGGTGCCGGCGGCGGCGTGCAGTTGTTCTCGTACGAGCTGAAGTACGTCACCGCGAAGGACCTGGCCGAGCGCCTGTCCGAGGTCTATGGGCGTCGCGGTGGTGGGAGCGGCGGCGGCAGCCGCGGCGGCGCCTCGCTGATGCCGGGGCTGGAGTCGACGGAGATCGGCGACGGTGGCACGGACGGCATGAGCAGTGCGGACATCGGTGATCGCAGCAGCGGCGGCAGTGGCGCCGGCGGTGGCCTGGGCGGTGGTTCGCTGTCGTTGGGCGAACGCCAGGGCGGCGACACCGCGGTGACGCTTGAGGTCGACGGCGCCGAGGTCGGCGTGTCGGCGGTGGACGAGACCAACACGCTGCTGGTGCGCTCGACCGGCCAGGCCTGGCGCTCGATCCGCGAGGTGATCGACCGCCTCGACGTGATGCCGTTGCAGGTGCATATCGAGGCGCAGGTCGTCGAAGTCACGCTGAGCGGCGAGCTGAGCTACGGCGTGAACTGGTTCTTCGAACGTGCGGTGATGGATGCGGGGCTGCCGAGCGCTGTTGGCCGCGACACCTGGAGCGCGATCGCCGGCAATGTCAGCGGCAGCACCACCGGCGGCGTGAACCCGGGGCTGGCCTGGACCTTCCTCGGACGCAACGCGGCCGCCATCATCAGCGCGCTCGATGAGGTCAGCGACGTGCAGATGCTGCAGACCCCTTCGGTCATGGTCCGCAACAACTACGAGGCGACGCTGAACGTCGGCAGCCGGATCCCGATCTCGTCGGTGACGGTGAACCCCGGCTTCGGTGGCGACAGTTCCTACAGCCAGGTCCAGTACCTCGATACCGGCACCATCCTCAAGGTACGCCCACGCGTGACGAAGGACGGCACTGTGTTCCTCGACATCGTGCAGGAGGTGAGCAGCCCCGGCAGCCAGCCCGACCAGAATGGCAACGTGCGCATCGACACCCGCCGGATGAAGACCAATGCGGTGGTGCAGAGCGGCGACACGGTGATGCTTGCGGGCCTGATCCAGGACTCGACAACGCGTGGCTCGACCGGCTTCCCGGGCCTCAGCCGCATCCCGGTCCTGGGTGGGTTGTTCGGGCGCCAGTCGTCGAACACGGTACGCAGCGAAGTCATCGTGCTGCTGACCCCGACCCTGGTTCGCAACCAGCAGGACGCCCGCAACCTCACCGACGAATACGGCCGCCGCTTCCGCGCGCTGGAGCCGCTGAACCGGACCGTCGACTGACGATGGCCGGCGGAGTGCACGCCGGCCGCCCGGAAGTCCCGGTGGTGGTGTTGCCGGTGGCGGTGGACGACGCCACGCTGGACGCGTGCCTCGCGGCGCTCGACGCGGGCACGCCGGCCGGAACGCGCATCTGGCTTGCCGATGATGCGCAGGCCGGGCCGCGTGGCCTGGCCATCATCGAACGCTGGCTGGAGCGCACGCCGCTGCAGGCGGAGTACACGCGCAGGCAACGCCCGCTGGGCGAAGTCGCGCACATGGACGAGGTGCTGGCCGCCTGCGGCGATGCCGATGTGATCGTGCTCGCGCCCGACGCGGTGCCCGGGCCGGGCTGGGCGGAACAGCTGGCCGCCTGCGCCGCGCGTGACGGCGCCATCGCCACCGCCACGCCCTGGTGCAATGCGGGCGAGACCGCCGCCTGGCCGGACTGCGGCGAAGTCGGGCCCCGACCCGATCCAGCGGAACTCGTGCGCCTGGCGCGCGCGGCGCAGACCATGCCACCGCGGCATCCCGAGCTCCCGGCCGCCGTGGGCCATGCGGTGTTCATCCGAGGCCGCGCGCGCGCAAAGGCCGGCGGGCTGGATGCCGCCAGCTACGCGTCCTGGTATGCCGCCCTGATCGACCTGTCACTGCGCATGGGCGGCCTGGGCTGGCGCAACGCGCTGTGCGAGACCGCCTTCGTGGCACGGGGTGGCGAGGGTGGGCCGGCCGAAGGCGACCTCGACGCGCTGGCCGCCCGCTGGCCGGCGTGGCCCGCGCGGCTTGCGCGCTTCCTGATGCAGGATCCCGCCCGCGACTGCCGCCGCCAGCTCGGGCAGCGCCTCGACCGCCTGGACCCACCGTCCCAGCATGAGCTGTTCGCGCCATGAGCCGCGTGATCGTCACCGCCATCGTGGTCAGCCACGAAAGCGCCTCCAGCATCGAGGCCTGCCTCGTGCGGCTGCGCGCCGCGGCCGGCGTGGCCGAGATCCGCGTGGTCGACAACGCCTCCACCGACGACACGCTTGCCGTGGTCCAGCGTCATGCGCTGCTCGATCCGCGCGTGCGCTTCATCGCCAATCCGGACAACCCCGGCTTCGCCCGTGGCTGCAACCAGGGCGCGGCGGACAGTTCGGCGACGTGGCTGGCCTTCGTCAATCCCGACTGCATGGTCGAGCCGGACACCTTCGTCCGTCTGCTGCACCACATGCACGCCGCGGCGGGCGAGCAGCTGCTGGGTGCGGACCTGGCCGACGACGATGGCGTGCGTGACGGCGCCGCGCGCCGCAACGACCCCGATTTCGGCGGGATGCTGCGCGGCCCGCTGCGCGCGCGGCGTGGCCGCCCGCTCGACGTGGCCGCCGACGAAGGCGCGGCGCTGCAGCCGGTGGACGCGGTGTCGGGCGCGCTGATGCTGATGCCGCGCGCGCTGTTCGAGCGTATCGGCGGTTTCGACGAAGGCTACCGCCTGCACGCCGAAGACCTCGACCTGTGCCGCCGCGCGCGCCTGGCCGGTGCCACGGTCGCGGTGGCGAACGATGTCCGGGTGCTGCACCTGCGGGGCGTGTCCTCGCGTGCGCGGCCGTTCTTCGTGGAGTGGCACAAGCATCGGGGGCTGTGGCGCTATTTCCACCGCTTCGAAGCGCCCGCGCGCGGGGCGACGGTGCGCGCGGCGGTGTGGCTGGCGATCTGGGCCCACTGGCTTTCACGCCTGCCGCGGATACTGGTCGCTGCTCTCCGGGCCGGCAGGCCATGATCCGCTCGCTGCTCGACACCGACCTGTACAAGTTCACGATGATGCAGGCGGTGCTGCACCAGTACCCGGCGGCGCACGCGCGTTACCGCTTCCGCTGCCGATCGCCCGGCGCGGACCTGGCGCGCCATATCGACACGATCTCCGACGCTATCGATGGCCTGTGCGCCCTGCGCTTCACGCCCTATGAGCTCGACTGGTTGCGTGGACTGCGCTTCATCAAGCCGGACTTCGTCGACTTCCTCGGCCTGTTCCACCTCGACCGCCGGCATGTGCGGCTGGAGCGCAGCGCGGACGAAGAGGGCGGGCTGTCGCTGACGCTGTCCGGGCCGTGGCTGCACACCATCCTCTTCGAGGTACCGCTGCTGGCGATCATCAGCGAGGCCTGGTCGGTCGGTGAGCACGGCCCCGTGGACGAGGCCGAGGGCATGCGCCGCCTGCAGGCCAAGGTCGACCGGCTGGACGCGGCCGTGGGTTACCAGGACTGCCGCATCACCGACTTCGGCACGCGCCGCCGCTATTCGCGCGACTGGCAGGAGCGGCTGGTGCCGCGCGTGGCCGCACTGCTGGGGCCGAAGTTCGCCGGCACCAGCAATGTCGACATCGCGCGCCGCCACGGGCTGGTGCCGCAGGGCACGATGGCGCACGAATGGCTGCAGGCGCACCAGGCACTGGGGCCGCGGCTGCGCGATTCACAGCGGGCCGCCTTCGAGGCCTGGGCGCAGGAATACCGCGGAGACCTCGGCATCGCGCTCACCGACGTGATCGGACTCGAGGCCTTCCTGCGCGACTTCGACCTGTATTTCTGCAAGCTCTTCGACGGCATGCGCCATGATTCCGGCGACCCGCACCATTGGGGCGAGCGCATGCTCGAACACCTGGAGGCGATGCGCATCGATCCGCGCACGCGGACGCTGGTGTTCAGCGACGGGCTCGACATCGAACAGGTGATGGCGCTGTACGCGCGTTTCCGTGGCCGCTGCCGCACCTCGTTCGGAATCGGGACGAACCTGACCAACGACACCGGGCCGAAGGCGCTGCAGATCGTGCTGAAAATGGTGGAGTGCAACGGGCAACCGGTGGCCAAGCTCAGTGACTCGCCGGGCAAGACCATGGTCGACGACGAAGGCTACCTGCGCTACCTGCGGCAGGTATTCGAAGTGCCGCAGCCCCAAGCCAGCTGATCCCGGCGGCCCCTTGTAGGAGCAGCCATGGCTGCGATGCATGCACCCCCGTCGCCTCGATGGCGGGTCTTCTCGCTGCGGGCCGAGGGCAATCGCGGCTATAGCCGCTCCTACAGGCGCTATGGGCGCGAGTTCAGCGCGGCGGGATTTCCGCGCGGTGGGGCTCGAACATGCTGTCGCCATCGGGGCTCACCACCACGACGCCCGGTTCGAGCGCGCTGATCGTGGCATTGCCCACCAGCTTGGTGCCGAGCGGGAAGTCGGCCACCGCTTTCCAGGCGCCGTCCGTTTCGCGCAGCACGTAGCCGCCGCGCTCGTAGTAGTTGCCGCCGCCACAGCCTTCCAGCGTGTACAGCAGCAGCGCCTCCTCGCCGGGCTTGCCGTCGAGGTCGACCACGAACAGGCGCTCGCCTTCGGGATAGGTCCCGCATTCGCGTTCGCTGGCGGTGTCGTCGACCAGGCGACGCGCCGCGTCGCGCAGCGCCGGCGGGGCGGGCCGTGCATCGCTGCGCATGCGTGCGAGTGCCGCGCCGCTGAAGTCGAAATACTGGGTGTCCTCGGCGTCGCTGCCGGGGGTCGCGGCGACCTCGTCGGTCGCCGGTTCGGCCGCCGTCGTCGGCGAGCCCGTCCCCGCGATCAGGTCCGGGACAGGCGGTGGAGTCGTGGCGGCGGTGCTCGCGAAACCCGTGTCCGGGGTCGAGCTGGACGTCGCGGCCGCGTCGGTATCGGCCGGAAGCCGGGCCGGCGCCGTGGATTGGCCGCAGGCGGAAAGCGCGGCGACGAGCGCAAAGGCGAGAACGGTATTCCGGGGCAGGCAGGTCATCGTGTGTCGATCCCTCGGCAGGCGTTGGCCGTTGCCGGAAGGATAGCGAGCCGCCGTGATGCCTGCGGCAACTGCCTGGTGGCCTCGACCGCCGTTGCCGTCAGCGGCGGTGCCGGTCCAGCGTATCGCGCAGCTCACGCGCGGCGCCTGCGGCAGCCTCGGCGTAGTCGTCGCCCGGGGATGCATACAGGATCGCGCGCGACGAACTCACCATCAGCCCCGTGCCATCGGCCGTGCGCGCGTTGCGCACCACGGCTTCGGCATCGCCGCCCTGCGCGCCGACACCCGGCACCAGCAGTGGCATGTCGCCGACGATTGCGCGGACCTCGCGCAACTGTTCCGGCCAGGTCGCGCCAACCACCAGCGCGACATTGCCATTGCTATTCCATTCCGAAGCGGCCTTCGCCGCCACGTGCTGGTATAGCGGCCTGCCAGCCACCGCCAGGTCCTGCAGGTCGGCCGCACCCGGGTTCGACGTGCGGCACAGGATGATCACGCCGCGCTCGGCGCGCTCGAGATAGGGCGCAAGCGAATCCCCGCCCAGGTACGGATTGGCCGTGACCGCATCGGCCGCGTAGCGATCAAAGGCCTCGGCGGCGTAGCGCTGCGCGGTCGAACCGATGTCCCCGCGCTTGGCATCCAGGATCACCGGAATCCCCGGATGCGCCGCATGGATATGCGCGACCAGCCGCTCGAGTGCCGACTCGGCACCGAGCGCCGCGAAGTGCGCGATCTGCGGCTTGAACGCGCAGGCGAACGCCGCCGTCGCATCGACGATGTCCCGGCAGAACCCGAACACCGCATCGGCATCGCCCGCGAACCGCGCCGGAAACCGACCCGGCTCCGGGTCCAGCCCCACGCACACCAGCGATCCCGAAACCTCCCACCTGTGCCTGAGCGCCTGCATGAACGTCATGGGAGATCCTCTTTTGCCACGGATTTGCGCGGGTGGACGCGGTTTTGCACGGATAGAGCGAAAGCTTTTTTTGCCACGGATTTGCGCGGATTTCGCGGATTTGCTCGGGGCCAGGGCGGGACAGCGGGCTACCGGATGCAACGCCACCGGGTGGCGCGGTTTTCCATCCTCGCCTCGCCCCGATCCGCGTAATCCGCGTAGATCCGTGGCAAGCGCTTCCCGTTACTTGAGCGCCTTGAACCGCAGACGCGTCGGGCGGGCTTCGTCGCCCATGCGGCGCTTCTTGTCTTCCTCGTACTCGCGGTAGTTGCCCTGGAAGAACTCCACGTGGCTGTCGCCTTCGAACGCAAGGATGTGGGTCGCGATGCGGTCGAGGAACCAGCGGTCATGGCTGATGACGAAGGTGTTGCCCGGGAACTCCAGCAGGGCGTCTTCCAGCGCGCGCAGGGTCTCGATGTCGAGGTCGTTGGACGGTTCGTCGAGCAGCAGGACGTTGCCGCCCTGCAGCAGGGTCTTGGCCATGTGCAGGCGGCCGCGCTCGCCGCCCGACAGCGTGCCGACGAGCTTCTGCTGGTCCTGGCCCTTGAAGTTGAAGCGGCCGATATAGGCGCGCGACTGGATCTCGATGCCGTTGATGTTGAGGATGTCCAGGCCGCCGGACACTTCCTGGAACACGTTGTGGTTGCCGGTCAGCGCCTCGCGGCTCTGGTCGACATAGGCCAGCTTGACCGTCGGGCCGATGTCGATCTCGCCGGAATCCGGCTTCTCCTGCCCGGTGATCATCTTGAACAGCGTCGACTTGCCGGCGCCGTTGGGACCGATGATGCCCACGATCGCGCCCGGCGGAACCTGGAAGCTGAGGTTGTCGATCAGCAGGCGGTCGCCGAACTTCTTCGAAACGTTCCTGAACTCGATCACCTTGTTGCCCAGGCGCTCGCCCGGCGGGATGAAGATCTCGTTGGTTTCCTGGCGCTTCTGGTAGTCGACCGACTGCAGCTCCTCGATGCGGGCCAGGCGCGCCTTGCCCTTGGAGCGGCCGCCCTTGGCATTGCTGCGCGCCCACTCCAGTTCCTTGGCGATCGCCTTCTGGCGCGCCTTTTCCTGGTTCTCTTCGCGCTTGAGGCGGTCTTCCTTCTGCACCAGCCACTCGGTGTAGTTGCCCTTCCACGGAATGCCGCGGCCGCGGTCGAGCTCGAGGATCCATTCGGCTGCGTTGTCGAGGAAGTAGCGGTCATGGGTGACCGCCACCACGGTGCCGGTGTAGCGGGCCAGGAACTGCTCCAGCCACTCGACCGACTCGGCGTCGAGATGGTTGGTGGGTTCGTCGAGCAGCAGCATGTCGGGCTTCTGCAGCAGCAGGCGGCACAGCGCGACACGGCGCTTCTCGCCGCCCGACAGCTTGCCGATCACCGCGTCCCACGGCGGCAGGCGCAGCGCGTCGGCGGCGACTTCCAGCTGGTTTTCCAGCGTGTGCGCGTCACCTGCGGCGAGGATCGCCTCCAGGCGCTCCTGCTCCTTGGCCAGCGCGTCGAAATCCGCGCCTTCCTCGGCGTAGGCGGCGTAGACCTCTTCCAGCCGCGCCTGGGCCTGCAGGACCTCGCCCACGCCTTCCTCGACGGCCTGGCGGACCGTGTGTTCCGGGTTGAGCTCCGGCTCCTGCGCCAGATAGCCGACCTTGATGCCGGGCTGCGGGCGGGCCTCGCCGGAGAAATCGGTGTCGACGCCGGCCATGATCCGCAGCACCGTCGACTTGCCCGCGCCGTTCAGTCCGAGCAGGCCGATCTTGGCGCCCGGGAAGAACGACAGCGAGATGTCCTTGATGATCTGGCGCTTCGGCGGGACCGTCTTGGAGACGCCGTTCATGGTGTAGATGTATTGCGACATGGGAGCTCCGGTGCAGCGTGGCCGCCGCCCGGGCTCTGGCCTCGGGCGGAAGACGCGGATGGGATGCCGCGATTATAGGGCCTTGCAGGCCGTGCCGAAGCCGCGCGGCCGCCCGGCGAATGAACGGGCGATGCGAGGACGGCGGCCGGGGCCGGGCGGTAACGGGAGCGTTCAGCCTGGCGCGGCAATAGTCCGATCACGCCCCTTCCACCGGAGAGCCGTGATGAATCCGATCCGCACCCTTGGACTCGCCACCCTCGCGCTTGCGCTCGGAGTCGCTTTCGCGGCGCCGGCCGAGGCGCGCGACCACCATCGCCGCGGCCACGACCGCCACCATGCCAGCCAGGACTGGCGCCGCGGCAACGAGCATCGCCGCGACCACCGCCGCCATGCGCGCCACGACCGACACGATCGACACGACCGCTATGACCGGCACGACCCCCGCCACGACCGGCGCGACCGCCGCGACGTGCGCGTGGTATATGCGCCGCCGCCGCGGGTCGTGGTCCACCACCGCGGCCCGCCGCCGTGGGCACGCGGCCACCATTACCGCCATTCGGGCTACGCCCCGACCTATGTCGTGCATGACTACGGCCCCTACGGGCTGCGCCCACCGCCGCGCGGCCACCACTGGCGCCGCAGCGACGCCGGCGACTTCCTGCTGGTGGCGGTGGCCACCGGCATCATCGCCGACGTGATCCTGGGCCGCTGAGTTCCGCGGCCCGCGGTGCCGGGGCCAGGGGGCGGGCTACAATGGCCCGACCCCCACGGCCCTGGAGCTGGCATGTTCCCGCGCGACGCAAGCATCGAAGCCTACGACCCTGAACTGGCCGCGGCGATCGCCGCCGAGGTCCGCCGGCAGGAAGACCATGTCGAGCTGATCGCCAGCGAGAACTACGCAAGCCCGCGGGTGATGGAGGCCCAGGGCAGCCAGCTCACCAACAAGTACGCCGAAGGCTATCCGGGCAAGCGCTATTACGGTGGCTGCGAGCATGTCGACGTGGCAGAACAGCTCGCCATCGACCGCGTCATGCAGCTCTTCGGGGCGGACTACGCGAATGTCCAGCCGCATTCCGGCTCGCAGGCCAACCAGGCCGTCTACCTGGCGCTGCTGCAGCCGGGGGACACCATCCTCGGCATGTCGCTGGCCCACGGCGGCCATCTCACCCACGGCGCGAAGGTCAATGTCAGCGGCAAGCTGTTCAAGGCCGTGCAGTACGGCGTCAACGACGAAGGCCTGATCGACTACGACGAAGTCGAGCGCCTGGCGCTCGAGCACCGGCCGAAGATGGTGGTGGCGGGCTTCTCGGCCTATTCGCAGGTGATCGACTGGTCACGCTTCCGCGTGATCGCCGACAAGGTCGGTGCCCTGCTTTTCGTCGACATGGCGCACGTGGCCGGCCTGGTCGCGGCGGGCGTGTATCCCAACCCGGTGCCGCACGCGCACGTGGTCACCTCCACCACCCACAAGACCCTGCGCGGCCCGCGTGGCGGCATCATCGTCGCCAGCCGGAAGGCGATGGGCGAGGGCGCCGACGACATCGTCAAGAAGCTGCAGTCGATCGTGTTCCCGGGCATCCAGGGTGGTCCGCTGATGCACGTGATCGCGGCCAAGGCCGTGGCGTTCAAGGAGGCGCTGGAGCCGGAGTTCAAGGCCTACCAGCAGCAGGTGGTGAAGAACGCCCAGGCGATGGCGAAGGTGATCATCGAGCGCGGCTACCGCATCGTCTCCGGCGGCACCGGGAACCACCTGATGCTGGTCGACATGATCGGCAAGGGCGTGACCGGCAAGGCGGCCGAGGAGGCGCTGGGACGTGCCCACATCACCGTCAACAAGAACGCGGTGCCCAACGATCCGCAGAAGCCGTTCGTGACCTCGGGGCTGCGCCTGGGCACGCCGGCGGTCACCACGCGCGGCTATACCGAGGCCGACTGCATCGAGCTGGCGGGCTGGATCTGCGACGTGCTGGACAACCCCGGCGACGAGGGCGTGATCGAGCGCGTGCGCGAGCAGGTGACCGCGCAGTGCAGGCGCCTGCCGGTCTACGGCTGAGCGCCGTCGCCCGCGACCGCCGCGCCGCCGCATGCATTGCCCCTTCTGCCAGCACGTGGATACCCGCGTCATCGATTCGCGGGTCAGCGACGACGGCGCCACCATCCGCCGGCGGCGCGAGTGCGAGGCCTGTGGCGAGCGCTTCTCCACGCTCGAGACGATCGAGCTGAAGCTGCCGGCGATCATCAAGTCCGATGGTCGCCGCGAGCATTTCGATGCCCGCAAGCTGCGCCAGAGCTTCGACCGGGCGCTGCACAAGCGTCCGGTGTCGGAAGAGCAGATCGAGGCCGCGGTGCGTGCGGTGATCCACCAGTTGCGCATGACCACGGAACGCGAGCTGGCCTCGCGCCGGGTGGGCGAATTCGTGATGGGCGAGCTGCGGCGGCTCGACCACATCGCCTATGTGCGCTTCGCGTCGGTATACCGCTCCTTCCAGGACGTGGCCGAATTCCGCGAGGAACTCGACCGGCTCGAGCGCGAGCTGCCGGGCGACGCGCAATTGCCGCTGCTTGGCGGGGCCGGCGTGGAGGCCTTCGAGGCGCCGCCCGGCAAGGGCCGGAAGCGCTAGCGCGGTGACGGTCCGGGAGACGCCAGGGCAGGCCGCGCGTCCGGATGCCGCTACCGTGTTGCGGCGCGCTCTGGTCCTCTTCAGCGTGGCCGCGCGCGCGGCCATGGAGACCGATGCCGCGCGCGCCGATGCTGCCCAGTGGCAGGCACGCATGCTGGGCTGGGTGGAGCGGACCGGCCTCGAGGCCGCGCTGGAGCCCGACGAGTCCCGCCTGCTGCGGGCGTCGCCCGGAAGTCTCGCCGAGGCCGAAACCCGGGACGCGAGCTGGCGCGCCGAAGGCGTCTACGTGCTCGCCTGGGCACTGGGCGGCCATCCGCCGCTCGGGCACGACAGGCTGGCCGACCCCAACGATCTCGCCGGCCCGATCGGTTTCCTCGACGAGGACGCGCTGTCGCGGCCCGATGCGCCTTCGCTGCGCGCCGACCACGAGATCGACGGCTTCCTCGCACGCCAGCTTGCCGTGCACTGGCGCCTGCGCGAATACACGCTGCGGCCCGGTCCGATGGACTTCGCCGCGGTCGTGGCCAATGGCGGCTGGGCACGACTGGATATCGACGAAGCGGCGCTGCTGGACCGCGACCTGGCGATCGATGGCGACACCATCGACCGCGCCGAACCCGATGCCATCGTCCGCTGCACCAGCATCGCCAGCGAGCGCCATCGCGCCGCCAGCTGGCTGGCCGGGGCGGATCCCGTCTACTCGCGCGTGGAGAACATCACCTGATGCACGGCTATTCCTCGACCGACCACGTGATGATGGCGCGCGCCCTGCGCCTGGCCGAACGCGGCGCCCGGACCACGCGACCCAACCCGATGGTGGGCTGCGTGCTCGCCCACGGCGACGAGGTGGTGGGTGAGGGCTGGCACCAGCGCCAGGGCGGGCCGCATGCCGAGGTGTTCGCGTTGCAGGCCGCCGGCGCGCGCGCGCGCGGCGCGACCGCCTACGTGACGCTGGAGCCCTGCGCGCATACCGGCCGCACCGGCCCCTGTGCGGACGCGCTGGTCGAGGCCGGCGTCGCACGCGTGGTCGCGGCCATGCGCGATCCGTTCCCGCAGGTGGATGGCAACGGCTTCGAGCGCCTGCGCGCGGCCGGCATCGAGGTGTCGCACGGCCTGATGGAAGCCGATGCCCGGGCCCTCAACCGCGGCTATGTCTCGCGCCTGGTGCGTGGCCGCCCGTGGCTGCGGGTCAAGCTTGCGATGAGCCTGGACGGGCATACCGCGTTGGCCAGTGGCGAATCGAAGTGGATCAGCGGCGAGGCCTCGCGGCTTGACGTCATGCGCTGGCGCGCGCGCGCGGGTGCGCTCCTGACCGGTTCGGGCACGGTGATGGCCGACGACCCGCAGCTGACCGTGCGCCTTGGCGAGGACGCCGACTTCGTGCCGCCGCTGCGCGTGGTGCTCGACCCGGGCCTGGCCACGGTCGCGCGCGGCCGCATCCGCGAAGGCGATGCGCCCACGCTGTACGTGCACGCGGCCAACGCGAAGCCGCCACGCGACTTCAGCAGTGACCGGGTCGCCGTCCCCGCCGTGGGCAACACGCTCGACCTCGGCGCCGTGCTGCGCGTGCTTGCCGCGCGCGGCATCAACGAAGTGCAGGTTGAAGCGGGCGCCACACTCGCCGGTGCCTTCATGCGTGCGGGCCTGGTGGACGAGGTGCTGCTGTACATGGCGCCGGTGCTGCTGGGCGCGCAGGCGCGGCCGCTGTTCGCCGGCCTCGACATCCAGGACATGAGCCAGCGCATGGCGCTCAGGATCGAAGACATCGTCAGCGTCGGCGACGACCTGCGGCTGCGGCTTGTGCCCGCGCAGGCCGGCGACGTCGCGGGCGGGGCAGGGTAGGACCATGTTCACCGGAATCATCGAAAGCGTCGGGCGCCTGGCCGCCCGTGAAACCCGCGGCGGCGACGCCCGCCTGCGGATCCATGTCGGCACGCTTCCCTTCGCGGATGCCGGGCTTGGCGAGAGCATCGCCGTCAATGGCGTCTGCCTGACGGTGGTGGCCTTCGATGCCGCGCACTTCGAGGCCGACGCCTCGAACGAGACGCTGTCGCTCACCACCCTGGGCGGGCTCGCCGAAGGTGCCCCGCTCAACCTGGAACGGGCGATGCTGCCGACCGACCGTCTCGGCGGGCACCTGGTCAGCGGCCACGTCGACGGCCTGGGCCGCGTGCTCGATGTCCGCGAGGATGCGCGTGCGCAGCGCTGGCGTTTCGCGATGCCGCCGGAACTGGCGAAGTACGTCGCACGCAAGGGTTCCATCTGCGTCGATGGCGTGAGCCTGACCGTCAATGATGTCGACGACGGCACCTTCGAGGTGGCCCTGGTCCCGCATACGGTCGCCAACACCGCCTTCTCCGCAACGGCCGTCGGCGCCCCGGTCAACCTCGAGGTCGACCTCGTGGCGCGCTACCTCGAGCGCCTCCGCACCACCCCCTGATCCCTCCCGCCCCCCTC
>DATBUS010000007.1:0-6475 GCA_036515815.1 Luteimonas sp. | reverse complement strand
GCGGCAGGCGACGGCCGCGACGCGACACCGCCCGATCTGGCCACCGTCCATGCGGTCGTGGCCGCATGCCGCGCGTGTCCGCTCTGGAAGCCGGCCACCCAGGCCGTCGCGGGCGAGGGCCCTGCGGACGCGCGCATCATGGTCATCGGGGAACAACCCGGCGACCAGGAAGACCTGGCCGGCCGGCCCTTCGTCGGCCCCGCGGGCCAGCTGTTCGACCGTGCGCTCGCCGAGGCCGGGCTCGACCGCGCCTCGCTCTACCTCACCAATGCCGTGAAGCACTTCAAGTTCAGGCCTACCGGCAAGCGGCGGCTGCACGTGCGTGCCGATGCCGCCGAGCAGGCCGCCTGTCGCCCCTGGCTCGAGGCCGAGCTGGCGGCGGTGCGCCCGCGCGTGGTGCTGTGCCTGGGCGCCACCGCCGCCCAGGCGATGCTGGGCCGCGGCTTCGCCCTGCTGTCGGGCCGGGGGCGCTGGTACCGGCGCGACGACGGCCTCCACGTGCTGCCCACCGTGCACCCGTCCTGGCTGCTGCGTCTCCCCGACGCCGAACGCCCCGAAGCATGGCGCGGCTTCGTTGCCGATCTTCGCCTGCTGCACAGGGATCCTCCGCTACCCTCGTGATCCCCTGGATCCGATGGGAGACGCGCATGGGCCTGCTGGTGGATGGTCGATGGCACGACAAGTGGTACGAGACCACCGAAAGCGGTGAATTCCGCCGCGAGGAGGCGAAGTTCCGCGACTGGCTGACGGCCGACGGGCGTGGGGGTCCCGATGGCCAGCGCGGCCATCGCGCCGAACCGGGTCGCTACCGCCTGTACGTCAGCTATGCCTGCCCGTGGGCGCACCGCACCCTTGTCGTGCGCGCACTGAAGGGGCTGGAGGACCTGGTGCCGGTCTCGGTGGTGCACTGGCGCATGCGCGAACACGGCTGGACCTTCGAGGATGGCCCCGGGGTGACGCCGGACCCTGTGATGGGTGCGCGCTGCCTGCACCAGCTCTATACCCGCGCCAGGCCCGGCATGACCGGCCGCGTCACCGTG
Organism: Luteimonas sp.; assembly: GCA_036515815.1. GTDB lineage: Bacteria > Pseudomonadota > Gammaproteobacteria > Xanthomonadales > Xanthomonadaceae > Luteimonas. Next base: position 5,435 of record DATBUS010000007.1, on the reverse strand, counting down.
CCGGTGCTGTGGGACCAGGACGCCGACACCATCGTCAGCAACGAATCGTCCGAGATCATCCGGATGTTCAACACCGCCTACGACGGCCTGGGCGCCAGTCCGGGGGATTACTATCCGGAGCCGCTGCGCGCGGCCATCGACGAGGTCAACGCGCGCGTCTATCCCTGCGTGAACAATGGCGTCTACCGAGCCGGCTTCGCCACCACGCAGGAGGCCTACGAGGATGCCGTGCGGCCACTGTTCGAGACGCTCGACTGGCTGGAGGCGCGCCTGGCCGACCGCGAGTGGCTGGTTGGCGACCGGCTGACCGAAGCGGATATCCGCCTGTTCACCACCCTGGTGCGCTTCGACGCGGTGTACCACGGCCACTTCAAGTGCAACCTGCGCCGCATCGCCGACTATCCCGCGCTATCGGCCTTCACCACGCGGATGCTGGCGCTGCCCGGCGTGGCCGACACCGTGCACTTCGACCACATCAAGCGCCACTATTACGAGAGCCATCCCACCATCAATCCCACCGGCATCGTGCCGCTGGGGCCGCTGGAACCGGTCCGGATGCCCGGCTAGCCTTGGCGGCGGAGCGCACGCCACGCGGCGCGCCATTCCAGCAGCGCCGGCAACCAGGCCAGCAGCGTTGCCGGCACCAGCACCATCATCCAGATCCACGCCGGCAGCGCGGGGTGCCGCAGGGCCAGGCGCCACTCCCCGGCGATCGCGGCCGGCCAGGTCGAAGCCACCACCAGGCCCAGCCCGATCCAGGGCGCCATGTCGAGCACGCTGTGCACATGCTGCTCGAAGGGCAGGATCGCGCGGCGCCCGTAGGCCTGGCGCGTGTCGAGATAGCCCACCACGGCGTGCAGCAGCACCAGGAGCGCCATCGCCGCGACCACCGACGTGGTCGGCTCGAACAGCATGCCGAGCATGATCGCCATGCCCACCAGGCCCAGCTGCAGCAGGTGCAGGGTCGACTCCGGCAATCCCGATGTCTGCGGAAGGTCGGTGCGTCGATGGCAGGCGAAGTCCAGCGTCCCGGCCAGCAGCCAGGCCAGGAGGCCCAGCCAGGCCAGGATTAAGGCCAGCGGGCTTCCCGCCAGCTCAGTCATCGTTCGCGCGGCCCGAGGCCCAGTCCACGGGTTCCAGCGGCGAGGCCGCGGGCCCGTTCAGCACCGCGCCGGTCCGGCAGTCGAAACGCGAGCCATGGCAGGGGCAGTCGAAGGACTTCTCCTGCGGACTCCAGCGCACCGCGCAGCCCATGTGCGGGCAACGCGCCGAGAAGGTCCTGACCTCGCCCTCGCCGGTACGGTAGGCGGCAACGCGGTGGACGCCCCGGCGCAGCACCGCGCCTTCGCCGGGCGCGAGTGCATCGATCCCGTCGACATCGCCGCTGCTGGCCCAGTCGCGGTACTGCAGGGCGACATTCGCGTTCTCGCGCAGCCACTCGCCGGCGGAGCGCACCATCTTGCGCGAAGGGTCGTAGAGATCGGCCCAGGGGTTGTCGCGGCCCATGACCAGGTCGGTCAGCAGCAGGCCACCGAGTGTGCCATGGGTGACGCCGTTGCCGGAGTCGCCGGTGACCACGAACACGTTGTCGCCGCCACCCGGATCGGCACCGACGAACGCCAGGCCGTCGGCCGGTTCGATGATCTGTCCCGACCAGCCGTGGCTGAAGGACTCGACGCCCGGCAGCTTCTCGCGGCACCAGGCCTGCAGGCGCACGAAGGCGGTGGTGTCGTCGTCCTGGCCGGTCTTGTGGTCCTCGCCGCCCACCACCACCAGGGTGCCGGAGCCGTCGCGCGCCTCGACCAGGCGGATGTAGTGGTAGGGGTCGCCGTCGTCCCAGATCAGGGCGTCGGGCAGCGCGCCCTCGCGGATGCCGCCCGCCACCACGTAGCTGCGGTAGGGCGCGATCTTGGTGTGCATGGACACCTGTTCGTGGAAGGGCACGTTGGTCGCCACCACCACCGCGGCACACGACAGCGCGCTGCCATCGGCCAGGGTGATGCGCGGGCGGGCCCCGCCTTCGACTCCGTCGACATCGGCGCGCAGCCAGCGCACGCCCAGCGCATCGCAACGGCGCGCAAGCGTGGCGAGGTAGCGGTCCATGTCCACGCGCGCCTGGCGCTCGAACCGCAGTGCCGGGCCAAGGTGCTGCAGTCCCGGGATGCCTTCTTCCAGATAGGCCACGTCCAGCCCCGCATCGGCCGCGGCCTTGCGTTCGCGCTGCAGCCGGCTGGTATCGCCATCGTGGGAGAAGAGGTAGCCCGGTACGCGGCGGAAGCCGCAGCGCCCCTCCATGTCCGCGGTCACCTCTTCGATCCAGTCGATGGCGGCCGCATGGCTGGCCGCGGCCAGCCGGGCGCCATCGGCCCCGTGCCAGCGGGCGAGGTTGTAGAAGCGGTCGTCCAGCGCCGAGGCCAGGTGCGCCGTGGTCCGCAGCGACTCGCCTTCGCCCACGCCGTCGCGTTCCACCACCAGCACCTGGCGCCCCTCCTCGGCCAGGCACAGGGCCGTGACCAGGCCGGCCACGCCGGCGCCGATCACGATCACGTCCTGGTCGCCGGACGGCGGGGAGGGCAGGAACCGGGGGGCGGTGGCGGGGTCGATGGACGACCAGACGGGAAGGGTTCGTGCAGTACTCATGCGATGGCTCCGGTCGGTGAATGGCCTGCAATGCCTGTCCGCGCCAGTCTGCCGGTGCTAGCGTGACGGCATCCGCCACGGTGGTCGCGATGCACGGGGAGATCGCGATCCGTGAAGGTTTCTTCACGCTGCGCGCTGGGCCTGGCGCACGACTTCAACAACCTGATCACCATCATCGTCAACAGCCTGGAGCTGGTCGGCAGGCGGGTCGGTGCCGATGCCGACCCGCGTACACGGACGCTGCTGGATACCGCGCTGCAGGCCTGCGACCGCGGGTCGCTGCTGACCCGCCACTTGCTGGCCTTCGGCCGCGGCCAGGCGCTCGCCCGGAACTTTGCGATATCAACGAATTGCTGGAGAAGTCGATGGACCTTTACCGACGTGCCTGTATCGGTCGGGTACGTGTCGAACTGGACACAAGTGCCGGGCTTCCGCCCGTGTGGGTGGATCGCGCCCAGCTCGAGGCCGCGATCCTCAACCTCGTGGTCAACAGCCGCGACGCGATGCCCGAAGGCGGCAACATCCGCATCGGCGTGAGCGGACGCGAGACGCGCAACCCGGCGGAGATCGGCAGCCAGCGGCGCCCGCACGTGTGCGTGGAGGTGCGCGACGATGGCGATGGCATCGACCCCGCGATCCAGCACCATGTCTTCGAGCCCTTCTTCACCACCAAGGAAGTGGGCAAGGGCAGCGGCCTGGGCCTGAGCCAGGTGTTCGGGTTCGCCGCGCAGTCGGGCGGCTTCGCCGAGCTGGAAAGCCAGGTCGGCCAGGGCACGGCCGTGCGCATCTGCCTGCCGGTGGGCGAGGGGGCGGCATGAGCACCGGGAAACGCCTGCTGCTGGTGGAGGACGAGCGCGCGCTGCTGATGCTGGTGGGAAACGCGCTCGAGGACAGCGGCTTCGATGTGACCACCGCGCGCGATGGCGTCGAGGCCATGGCCCGGCTCGATGCAGGCGAGCGCTTCAGCCACGTGGTCTCCGACATGAGCATGCCCGGGGGTGTGTCGGGCTTCGATATCGCCGGGCGCGTGCTGGCGGCGGACCCGGAGGCCCGGGTGATCCTGGTGTCCGGGCTGTCGCGCGGCCAGTTGCCGCCGCTGCCCGAGGGCGCGACCTTCCTGCCCAAGCCGTACCGGATCTCGCAGCTGCTGGACGTGCTGGGCTAGGCAGCGGACGCATTGCCGGTCGCCGTTGCCGCTCAGCGGGCGGCGTCGCGCGTCGCCCGCCAGGGCCGGGAACCGTTGATGGTCCCCCGCATCACGCCGTCCTTGACCTCGCCCTCGTAGCGGTCCTCGCCCAGCGAGAAGTGGATGCGCGTGCCCGCCAGGCCCGCCTCGCGGAGGATCCAGTGGGAACTGCCCTCGCGCACGATGCCGCCGATCTTCTGGTAGCTCTGCGCGAGCTCCATCGAGCGGCGGCCATCGATCGTCCACATGCCCGCCACCTTCGCCGGCACCACCCACAGCAGGGCTTCGCAGTAGTGCTCGCAGCCGTCGGTGACCTCGGAGGTGGCATCGGGCGTCCAGTCGCCCATGTCGAAGGAGTTGGAGACGATGCGCGTGCCCGGCCGCATCTCCAGCAGCACCGGACGCAGCCTCAGGTTGAGTTCCGGCATCAGGAACAGGGTGACGACGGTGGCATCGGAGAAGTCGGATTCGAAGACGTCCCCACGCTCGAAGGTGGTGCGGTCGGCCACGCCCGCGGCCTTCGCGCGCCGCTGCGACAGTGCCACCAGGTCGGGGTTGAACTCGATGCCGCGCGCGGTGGCGCCGCGCCTGGCCGCGGCGATCACCGTGACCCCGTCCCCCGAGCCGAGATCGACCAGCCGGTCCCCGGGTCCCAGCTCCGCCATGTCGAGCATGCGGTCCACCATGGGCTGCGAGGTGGGGATCCAGATCACGTCCTTGCCGAGCTGGCCGTATTCCGGCGTGTAGCGGTCGCTGGCCGCGGAGGCCGGCGCAAGCACGCAGCAGCCCAGTGCCAGCCCGAAGGCCAGCGTGATGACGGGGGTGGCGTGGGACGGTGGCATCGCTGTCCTCGGTCTGGCTGGCGCCAGACTGTCACGGCTGGCGGCCCGACGCATCGTGGCTGATGTGTTGGATGCGCAGTCAGCGGTAAGGCCTTGATCCGGAAAACCTCTCAGTTCCTGAGATCGCGGGCTGGCTGAATCATCCGACAGCCGGGCTTGCCCTTGCCCGAAAAGGTAAATAGATTTTTACCCATGATCGCGATGCCGACCCCTGCCGTGCTGCCTGACCTCGACGCGATGCTGTCGGCGCGCACGGTGTGGCGTGCCGGGCGTTCGCCGGCGGTTTCCATCGATGGCGAATCCACCGGGCATGCCGCGCTGGATGCGCTGCTGCCCCAGGGCGGCTGGCCGCGGGCGGCGCTGACCGAGCTGCTGGTGCCGGCCGATGGCGTGGGCGAACTGTCGCTGCTGCTGCCCACGCTGGCGCGGCTGACCCGGGCCGGCGGCATCGTGGCGCTGGTGGCGCCGCCGTACGTGCCGTATGCGCCGGCCTGGCAGGCGGCGGGCGTGGACCTGCGCCTGCTGGAGGTGGTCGAGGCCGACGCACGCGGCGCGCTGTGGGCGTTTGAGCAGTGCCTGCGCAGCGCGGCCTGCGCGGCGGTGCTGGGCTGGCCGCTGCAGGCCGACGCGCAGGCGCTGCGGCGGCTGCAGGTGGCGGCCGACAGCGGCGATTGCCTGGGCTTCGCCTTCCGCGATGCGAAGCACGCGGCCAATCCTTCGCCGGCGACGTTGCGGATGGAGTACGCCGCGGCGGGCGAGGGCACCTG
>DATBUS010000006.1:0-12247 GCA_036515815.1 Luteimonas sp. | reverse complement strand
GCCTCCGGCGCGATCCGCAACGTGCTGCCGCTGGTGGTGCTGATGCTGGTCGGCCTGGTGGCGATGCTGGTCATCGGCATGGTGCTCGGCCTGCTGGCGGTGCTGTTCGGCGGCCTGGCCGGTGGCAGCACGACGGCGATGATCATCGCCGCGGTGATCGGCATCCCGGTCTACCTGCTGCTGGTGCTGGCCATGATCGTCATCAGCTTCGGGATCATGTACGCGATGTGGCGCGACATCTGCGGTGGCGGCGCGGGCGCCGGCCGCGTCCAGGACGTGCACGTCGCGGCCTGAGCCCGATCCCGGATCACCAGGGCCACGCACGCTCGAGCGCGAGCTGCATCGCCGTGGCCAGCGCGGCCGCGGACCACGCGGTGGCAAGGAGCAGGCCGGCCGCCAGCAGCCAGAGCCAGGCGACTGCCCATCCGGGCATGCGTTCCGGTGCCGACGCATCCAGGGACACGCGTGTACCGCTGATGCGGTCGTGCAGGGCGGCATGTGCCGGGGGCACGGCGGCCAGCAGGTGCCCGATATTGAGGCTCGACCACGACAGCGCGCCGGCGGCGAAGCGCAGCAGCAGGCGCGCGGTCCGCGGTGCACTCCCGTCCGGTACCGCCACGCGCATGCCGAGTGCGCGCTTGCCCGGCGTGGCGCGCATCGACGAACGCTCGAATGCCACGCACCACGTGGCGAACAGGGCGATGAAGGCCAGCAGTGGCGGCACGACCAGGTCGACCACGGCGGCCTGGACCGCACTGGCCGCGGACAGCACCGCGGGATCGCGGAGCGCGCCGCCCGCCAGGGCGACCAGTGCGCCGATCCCGGTGTCGACGCCCATGGCGGCATCGACCATGCGGTGCGCGATCGTGTCGACCAGGCCCTGCCATGCCCCGGCCAGGACGCCCAGGGCCGCACGGATCGCATCGGTGGAGGCCACGAGCGCAAGCGCCGCCGCCGGCAGTGCATCCAGGGACCAGGCCGCGGCGCGGCGCCAGAATCCGGCCGGACGCATCAGTCCGGGCCGGTCTCGCCGGCGGCGGCCTCGCGCGGCCCCAGCAGGCGCGAGGCCACGATCCCGGCCTCGTACAGCAGGCACATCGGGATCGCCAGCATCAGCTGCGAGACCACGTCGGGTGGGGTGATGATCGCGGCCAGGATGAAGATGCCCACGATCGCGTAGCCGCGCGCCTCTTTCAGCTGCGCCGGTGTCACCCAGCCCATCAGCACCAGGATCACCAGCGCCACCGGCAGTTCGAAGCTCAGCCCGAAGGCCAGGAAGATCACCAGCACGAAGTCGAGGTAGGCGTTGATGTCGGTCATCATCGCCACGCCCTCGGGGGTCACCATGGTGAGGAAGCCGAACACCGAGGGCAGCACCACGAAGAAGGCGAACGCGCAGCCGGCGTAGAACAGCACCAGCGAACTCGCCAGCAGCGGCAGTGCCAGCCGCTTCTCGCGCCTGTACAGGCCCGGGGCGACGAAGGCCCAGGCCTGGTACAGCAGCCAGGGCATGCTCAGCACGAGGGCCGCGAAGAAGGCCAGCTTGAGCGGCGCGAAGAAGGGCGAGGCCACTTCCACCGCGATCAGGTGCGCGCCCTCGGGCAGCTTGTCGACCAGCGGCTGCGACAGCCAGGCGTACAGCCGGTTGGCGAAGGGCAGGAGTCCCAGCAGCACCAGGCCGAGCCCCGCGATCCCGCGCAGGATGCGGGATCGCAGCTCGAGCAGGTGGTCGAAGATGTGGCCCTCGCCGTCAGCGCCGGCCATCGGCATCTCCGTCCGGCACGGGCGGTGCCACGTCGGCGGCCGGCGCCGCGCCGATGTCGGACACCGGACCGGCCGGGTCATCGGACGACTCCGCGGGCGGAACGCCGGCCCCGGTGCCCGGCCCCGGGGCGGTGCCATCGGCGGTGGCGACCAGGTCGTCGCGCAGGGCCCTCAGGCTGTTGCGCGTATCGGCGTCCGCCTTGCGCACGCTGGCATCGAGCCCGGTGACGGCATCACGCGCCTGGCGTTCGAAATCGCTCGAGGCGGTGCGCGCGGCGTCGAGGTTGCGCTTGAGTTCCTCGGCGGCCAGCTCGCGCTCAAGCTCGGACCGCACCGAATACCACTGCGCGCGCGCGCGCCGGACCCAGAGCCCGGCGAAACGCGCGGCCTTCGGCAGCCGCTCCGGTCCGAGGACCACGAGCGCCACCAGGGCCACCAACAACAGCTCGCCGAACCCGAGGTCGAACATGCCCTGGTGCCGCGCCCGCGGTCAGCGCTGGACGGAATCGTTGTCGCGTTCGGCCGTGCGCTCGCCCTCGCGCGACTGGTCGCCCAGCTGGCCCGGGGGTGCGTCGTCGTCCGCCATGCCCTTCTTGAAGCCCTTCACCGCCTCGCCAAGGTCGCGACCGGCGCCGCGCAGGCGCTTGGTGCCGAAGATCAGCAGCACGACCACCAGGACGATGATCCAATGCCAGATGCTGAAACTGCCCATTGCCGCGGTACCTGGATGTGTTCGGGGGATCAGGATAGCAAGTCGCCCGCGACGGGGCCGCGGGCGACGGGTGCCGCGTCAGTCGATGGGGTCGGGCAGTGGCCGCGGCAGGTCATCCGCCGGCAGCGGCTCGGAGGTCACCGGCACGTCGTCCACCGGCTGGAAGCCGGTGGGCGCCTGCGCCTGCGTGCCGCCGGATCCGATCGGCGCGGTCTCGACCACCGCGCCCTGCGGCGGCACCGGCTGCGGTGCGGCGGCGGTCGAGCGGGTCCTCTGCCCCGCGCCTTCGGTGCCGCGGTTGGCGCGCGCCAGCGCGGTGGCTTCTTCCAGGCTGTCGCGGAAATCGACCATGGCGACCGACGGCTGGCCGCCCGCGCGGCCCTCGAAGATCATCCGCGGCGTGGTCTCGCGGCCGTAGGCGGCCTCGTTGGCCTCGTCGTCGATCGACAGCACCGCACCGTCCAGGGCGATGCCGGCGAAGAGGCCGCGCGCGCGCGACCACGACCAGATCTCCGCCTTGAGCTCGCCATCGGTCGCGGTGGAGGCGTTGCGGCCCACGGGACCGGCGGCCACCGCGGCATCGGCACCGAGCGTGAACTTGCCATTGACGATGGAGTCGAGGCCGCGATCGCTGCGGAACACCAGCACCACGTCGGCCGACTGCACGCCCGCCTGCAGTCCGATGCTGCCGCCGGTGAGCTTGACGAAACTTGGGTTCGACCAGGTGCCGTCGGCATTCTTCACCGACATCAGGCCATGGCCGCGGCGGCCACCGATCACCAGGCCGGCCTTGATGGTGTCGGGCACCACCACGATCGCGCGGCCTTCGTCGAACAGCTTCTCGGGAATCGCCGACTCCGGGATCGCCTGGATGTCGGTGAGCACGCGCACCGCGTTGAGCGCGCGCGCATCCTCCGCCGGGCCGGCGGCGACGGGCGCGGCGGCGAGCGCGATGCACAGCGCGGTGGCCAGGGCGGGGAGGCGAAGCGGATGGCGCTTGGCGGTCATTGGAGACTCCGGACGGATATTGCAGTGAGGATGCGCGGCGCGGCGCGCGCTGTCGACCGCGGTGCGGCGCCCTGAGGCTAGGAGCGCGGCGATGAATCGGCCATGAGCCTCAGCGTTTCACCTTCCTGCCGCCGCAGGCGCGGCCCCGTACGTACACTTGCCCGCATCGCTCGCCGACGCCAGCCCTTGCCCATGACCGACACCCAGTCCACTGCCCGCGACGTGCTGTTGCTGGCCAACCTCGGCACGCCCTCGGCGCCGACCGGGCCGGCCGTGTCGCGCTACCTGGGCGAATTCCTCGCCGACCCGCGCGTGGTCCAGCTGCCGCGCCTGTTCTGGCTGCCGCTGCTGCGCCTGGTGGTGCTGCCGCTGCGCTCGCGCCGGGTGGCACACAACTATGCCGAGATCTGGATGGAGGGCGGCTCGCCGCTTGAAGTCCATACCCGCGGCCTGGCCGAGGCGGTGCGACCGCTGCTGCCCGGCGTGCACGTCGAGCACGTGATGCGCTACGGCGAGCCGTCGCTCGCCCGCCGCCTGCGCGAACTGCGGGCGGAAGGCGCACGCGTGCTGGTCCTGCCGCTGTATCCGCAATATTCGACCACCACCACCGCATCGATGGCGGACGTGATCGGTCGCGAGTTCCCGGCCGCGCGCATGCTCGAGGACTACCACGCCGAACCCGCCTGGGTCGGCGCCATCGCCGATTCCATCCGCCGCCACTGGGAGCGGAACGGCCGCGGCGACCGGCTGCTGTTCTCCTTCCACGGCATCCCGCAGCGCGTGGTCGACCAGGGCGATCCCTACGAGCGCCAGTGCCACGCCAGTGCGGCCGCGATCGCCGCGGCGCTCGGGCTGTCCGCTGCCGACTGGACGCTGACGTTCCAGTCCCGCTTCGGCGGCGGCAAGTGGCTGTCTCCGGCGACCGACGCCACCGTGCGGGCGCTGCCGGCCGAGGGCGTGAAGCGCATCGATGTCGTCTGCCCGGGCTTCTCGGCCGACTGCCTGGAAACGCTGGAAGAGATCTCGATGCAGAACGCGGAATTCTTCCGCGAGGCCGGCGGCGAGACGCTGTCGTATATCCCCTGCCTCAACGACGACCCCGCGCACGCGCGCGCGATCGCCGGGCTGGCCGAACGCGAATTCGCCACGTGGCGCTGAGCCGGGAGTTCGAACTCGCGCTGCCGGGCGGCATCGTGCGTGGCCTGCGCACGGGCGAGGAGGGCGCGCCGAAGGTGCTGGCACTGCATGGCTGGCTGGACAACGCCGCGAGCTTCGGACCGCTCGCGGCACACCTGCCCGGGCTCGACCTGGTCGCGCCCGACCTTCCCGGCCACGGCCGCAGCGCGCACTTCCCGCGCGGCATGGACTACTCCTTCGCCGGCGCCGTGCACAGCGTGCTCGGCATCGCCGATGCACTGGGCTGGGAGCGCTTCGCGCTGCTGGGGCATTCCATGGGCGCCGGCATCGCCAGCCTGGTGGCCGCGGCCTGCCCGGAGCGCGTGGAGCGCCTGGTCGCGATCGAGGCCCTGGGCGCCCTGGCCGAAGTCCCGGAACGGACCGTCGAGCGCCTGCGCGAAGCGGTGGCGGCGACGCGCGCGCTACCCGGCAAGCGGCTGCGCGTGTTTCCGGACCTGGAGCCTGCAGTGCGTGCGCGCATGAAGGCCAATGCGCTGGGCGAAGCGGCGGCGCGCCTGCTGGTCGAACGCGGCGTGGAAGAGGTCGACGGCGGCTGGTGCTGGAGCAGTGATCCGCGCCTGACCCTGCCGACCATGGTGCGCATGACCGAGGCGCAGATCGAGGACCTCGTGGCCGGGATCACCTGTCCGGCCAAGGTGCTGTTCGCCGATCCGGCCCAGCCCTACCTGCCGGATCCGGTGCGGCGCCGGCGCGCGGCCCTGCTTCCGGCGGGAGAGCTGGTGGTGCTGCCCGGTGGCCACCACCTGCACATGGAGCAGCCCGCCGACGTGGCCGCCGCGATCGGCGGCTTCCTGCACGGCTGAGCCGCGCGCGTCACTGCTGGGCGTCGTTGCGCAGCTGGATGCCCACCAGCAGCGGCCCGCCGGCGTGGCGGGTGAAGGTATAGGTCGCCTCGCGCCCGCCATGGCTGAAGCCGAGCATCGCGCTGTCGGCCTGCTGCATGGCCAGTGTCTGCGACCAGCCCTTGCCGGCCATCGCCGCGCGCGCGGCCTCGAACATCGCCGCCACCGCACCGTCCGACTCCAGGCTCACAAGGCGCGCGCCGCCGACATCCATCACGCTGGTGACGCCGTAGCTCGAAGGCAGGAACAGGTCGTCGGGAAAGTCGGCCGGGAGCGCCATGCCCTGGCCGGTGGCGATGCTGACCGTACCGTCGCCGGTCGCGATACGGACATGGTCGCCGTCGCGGTCGACGCTCACCTCCTGGCCGCTGGCGCGCTCGATGGCGGCCTCGGTGGCAGCGTCGGCCGCGCGCTGGCAGCCGCTGGCCCCGAGCAGGCCGATGCCGGCAAGGAGCAGGAAGGGCATTGGATGGCGCATGGGAGTCGGCTCGGGTGCAGGTGCCTGACCCGTACAACGCCCTCAGGCCGTGGGACCGGACAGCTGCCTCAGCATCGCCTTGATCCGGCGGCCATGGATCCGGAACCAGTCGCGTTCCGCGCGCCAGTCGGGGAAGCGGGCCTCGACCTCGGCCCAGAAGGCCGGCGAATGATCGGCATGCACCAGGTGGCAGAGTTCGTGCACCAGCACGTATTCGAAGGCCGAGGGGCGGCCGAGCACAAGGGAGAGGTCCAGCGCGAGCGTCCCGTCGGGCGCGAGCGATCCCCATTGCGAGGACATCGGCCGCAACCGGATGCGCGCGGGGGCACGCGGCAGCGCCGGCAGGTAGCGTGGCAGCCAGGCGCCGATGTCGGCACGCGCCTCGCCTTCGTAGAAGTCCCGCAGCGCACGGCGCAGGGCGGCATCGCCGCCGCGGCCGGTATGCCGGAACACCAGGCCGTCGCCGTCTCGGGAGACGCATGCGAAGCGCCCGGCTTCCCAGCGCAGCGGCAGCATCGCCCCGCGCAATGGCAGCGCGGGCGTGACCCCGCGTTCGAGCGGCATCACCAGGTCGTCGATCGCATGCGCGCGCAGTTGCGCCGCCAGCCAGTCGCGGTGCTGCTCGAGGAAGCGCGTGCCCGAAATCGCGCTTGCACGCGGAGGCAGGGTCAGGCGCGCGCCCCGCTCGTCCACCGACAGGCGCAGCCTGCGTGCACGCGGATCGCGCACGCGCACCACCTCCACCTGCGTGCCGTCATCCATCGCGAGCGCGACGGTATCGCGCTGGATGTTGCGGGTGCCCGCATCGGACTTCGCAAGCAGCAGGCGGAGCAGGGACGACATGCGCGGATTCTACAGTGCAGTGTTCGGCCGCAAGTGATCAGGCGTCGACACGCGACAGTTTCAGTGCCGGCTCGAGCACCTCGAACAGCCGGCGCACCTCGGCCGACATCAGCGCGAAGCGTGCATCGAGTTCGGCGTGCATGTCGTCGCGGTCGTTGCCCTCCAGCTGGTCGACGGCGCCATCGAGGAACTTGAGCTTGCGCACCACCAGGTCCTCGCCGAGCACGAAGGACACATGGTCGTCCAGCACCAGCGCCAGCCGCGTGACCTGCTTGCCGGCCTCGAGGTGGTGGGAGATCTCGTCGCTGCCGAGGTCCTGGCGCTGGCACTTCACCACCGCGCCGGTGTCGTTGCCATCCTTGAGCTCGCACTCCTCGCCCAGCGAGAGTCCGTCGGGCAGGGGTTCACCGGCAATCCAGCCGGTCAGCACGCTCCGCGGCGCGATCTCCGCATTCACCGGCAACGCGGGGAAGCTGCCAAGCGCCTGGCGCAGTGCCGAGACCACGGCCTCGGCGCTCTTGCGCGACGACGTGTCGACGATGCACAGGCCGTGCTTGAGGTCGAGCAGGGCGTCGGTGCGCGAAGGCCGCACGAAGGCGCGCGGCAACAGCTCGTGCACCAGCTCGTCCTTCATGCGCTTGCGTGCGCGCCCGCCGGGACGGCGGCCCTCGCGCTCCTCGGCCTCGTCGAGCTTGCGCGCGAGCATGTCGTTGACGACGGCCGCCGGCAGCAGCCGGTCCTCGCCACCCACGGCCACCCAGGCGGCGTCGCCGATGCGGTGCGAGTAGGCCTCGGAGTCGCGGCCCAGCGCAGCCACGAAGCCGCGCGAGGACAGCTCGAGGGGACCGACGGGTTTGAGCGGCTGCGCGGCGAGCGCGTCTTCCAGGCCTTCGAGGTCGAGTGAGACGGGAAAGCGGAACAGGGTCAGGTTGCGGAAGAACATGGGGTCATGGAGCCTTGTCTTGGATGCAGGGGATGCGCGCGGAAAAGCCGCGCGGGCAGTTCGGTTGGCGACGCGGACGCCGGGGCGTCCCGCGGACGCGGGAGTGCGGGCCGCCAGCAGGTGCCATCAGGCGTGGTGGCCGTCGCGAGAAGCGTCGTGCGGCTCGCCGGCCAGCCAGCCATGTGCATCGGCGGTGGCTGCGGTCTCGCGGTGGCCCAGGCCGAGGAAATCGAACAGCTTCGGATCGGCCAGCTGCGAGGGCCGGATGTCGCCCAGCGCCCGCGCGATCTGGTCGATGCGCCCGGGGGTGTCGCGCTCCCAGTCGCGCATCATCTTCTGCACCTGTTTGCGCTGCAGGTTCTCCTGCGAGCCGCAGAGGTTGCAGGGGATGATCGGGAACGCCTTCGCGTCGGCATAGGCGGCGATGTCGTCCTCGCGGACATAGGCCAGTGGCCGGATCACCACGTGGCGGCCGTCGTCGGAGAGCAGCTTCGGCGGCATGCCACTGAGCTTGGCGTGGAAGAACAGGTTGAGGAAGAAGGTCGCGACCATGTCGTCGCGGTGGTGTCCGAGCGCGATGCGCGTGAAGCCGTGCTCGGCGGCGTAGCTGTACAGCGCGCCGCGGCGCAGGCGCGAACACAGCGAACACATGGTCTTGCCTTCCGGCACCACGCGCGACACGACCGAGTAGGTGTCCTGCTCGATGATGTGGAAGTCGACGCCGAGCGAGCGCAGGTAGTCGGGCAGCACGTGCTCGGGAAAGCCCGGCTGCTTCTGGTCCAGGTTGACCGCCGTGATCGAGAACGACACCGGCGCCTTCCTCTGCAGCTGCAGCAGGATGTCGAGCATCGTGTAGCTGTCCTTGCCACCGGACAGGCACACCATCACCCGGTCGCCTTCCTCGATCATGCCGAAGTCGGCGATCGCGCGGCCGACCTGGTGGCGCAGGCGCTTGCCGAGCCGTTGCGACTCGTGGGCGGCGCGGCGGGCGCGGGGTGCCGGTTCGGCGAGGGGAAGGACGATGCTCATGCCCCGCATTTTAGCCCCTGCCTGCAGCGTGTACCCTCGCGGCATGCACTCCATCGACCCGCCCGACCTGGCGTGGGCGTCCGCCCGCCTGCTGGAACTGCGGACCGAGCACCGCGCACTCGACGCCGAGGTCGAGCGGCTGCAGCTCGACCCCGCGGCCGACGAGCTGCTGGTCAAGCGCCTCAAGAAGCGCAAGTTGCAGCTGAAGGACTGCATCGGACGCCTCGAGTCGGCGCTGATCCCGGACGAGCCGGCCTGACGCGAACCTGCCGCGGCGCCAGGTCGCCGCGTCGGGATGGTCCCGCGCGGCGGGTCAGGCGCCCGCCGCAGGGGGCACGGGGTCTTCCCGCGTCGCCGCCGGGCTGATCTTCTCGATCGTGTGCCGCAGTTCGCGGCCGAGGATGATCTTGGCGTCGCGCGCGAACCCGGCCAGGCGGTCGTCGAAGGCCAGCTTGCTGTTGTGGTCCAGCTTCACCAGACCCATTTCGCGCAGCTTCTGGATGAAGCCCCGGAACAGTGCCTTGTCGAAGAACTCCGGCGCCGCCGGGGCGTACAGCAGCGACAGCCGCTGTGCCGCCAGCTGGCAGAGGCCCTCGAGCTCGCCGGCACCGAGCGTTCCGGAGCCGTTCTTGGCCAGCACCGAGATCGCGATGTAGTAGCGCTCGAAGGCCTGCTGGAGCGGATGCCCGATCGCACGGAGGCGGAACACCTCGTCCGACTGGCCCGCGTGGCGGGCCAGGATGCCACCGTCGTCCACGCCGACCTGTTCCAGCAGCCCTTCGCGGATGAAGAGCTCGATGGTGGCGTCGATGCGCGCGGCGAAACCGTCCTCGTCCCAGGGCAGGAACAGCTCGCCCTGCAGGAACGGGTACATGGCGCGCCCGATGCGCAGCAAGGTCTCGCGCGCCATGCGCCGGTTGTGCAGGAAACAGCAGGCGATCCAGGCCGAGGCCGTGAACAGGTGCACGACGTTGTTGCGGAAGTACGACAGCAGCACGGCGGTGTCGCCGTCCACGCGCAGCACGTCGCCGAGCGGATGCACCACGCGATGCAGCACGCCGATCTCCTCGCCATGGGCGATGATCTGCGCCGGCGAGTGCGGGGTGACGGTGACCAGGGCGCTGTAGGGCACTTCGGCCAGCAGCTTCTTCGACAGCACGATCTGCGCGGCGAGATCCGCCTCGCCCATCGCATGCTTGGGCGTCGACAGGAGCGCCAGCGCCAGCAGGTTGATCGGATTGACGTCGGCGGCGCTGTTGACGCGCTCCTGGATGCGCTGCGCGGTGGCATCGACCGTGGTCGAGAGCCAGTCGGGCTTGTCCTCGTCCGACAGCGGGCGGCCATCCCAGTCGCTGGCGTGCTCGGCCAGCATGTCCGACAGCGCGATCGGCTCGCCGAAGTTCACCACCACCTGGCCGTAGTTCTGCCGCAGCACCTTCGGGATGCCCCACAGGAGCGCCCAGATGGATTCCTTTTCCTTGGGCTTGCCACTCAGTTCGTCGAGGTAGCTGTTGCCCTCCATCAGCTTCTCGTAGCCGATGTAGACCGGCTGGAACAGCACCGGGCGCGTGGGCTGGCGCAGGAAGGCGCGCACCGTCATCGCGACCATGCCGCCCTTGGGCTGCAGCAGCCGGCCCGTGCGCGAGCGTCCGCCCTCGATGAAGTACTCGATCGAATAGCCGCCGGCGACCAGCTGCGCCACGTACTCGGTGAACACCGCCGAGTACAGCGCATTGCCGCGGAAGCTGCGCCGGATGAAGAACGCGCCGCCCTTGCGCAGGATCGTGCCGATCACCGGCAGGTTCAGGTTGATGCCCGCGGCGATGTGCGGCGGCACGATGCCGCGCGTGTACAGCAGGTAGCTCAGCAGCAGGTAGTCCATGTGGCTGCGGTGGCAGGGCACGTAGACCACTTCGTTGCCGGGCGCGACGGCCTTGAGCTGGTCGAGGTGGTGCACCAGCACGCCGCGGAAGATCCGGTTCCAGACCGTGGTCAGCAGGAAGCTGGCCGAGCGGACCACCGGGTGCGAATAGTCGGCGGCGATCTCGTAGGCATAGCCGTGTGCCTTCTTCCAGGCTTCGGCCTGGCCCCTGGCCGGGTCGCCACCCTCGCGACGCGCCTGGTCGGCGATGGCCTCGCGCACCGGTCCGGACGACAGCACCTTGTCGACCAGCAGGCGTCGGGTCGACAGGTCGGGGCCGATGACCGCGGCGCGGATGCGGTTGAAATGCGTGCGCAGCAGGCGCGACAGCTTGCGCACCTCACGCTCGGGCTCGAGGCCCTCGGCGACGATATCGCGCACCGCCACCGGAGGCGCGATGCGGACCAGGGTGTCGCGGCCGTTGAGCATGATCGCAAGCAGGCGGCGGAAGCGGCCCACGATCGCCCAGTTCTCCGAAAACAGCACGGAGAACCAGCCGCTGTTCTTGTCCGGCGCACGCCCGACGAAGATCGAGACCGGCACCAGTTGCACGTCGAGCGCGGGATCCAGGCGATGCGCCTCGAGCAGCTTCGCCAGCGAATCGGAATGGCTCTTCTTCCGTTCCGGCTTGCGCTGGGTCGCGATCTGCGTGGCCAGCGCCAGTGCGCTGCCGGCATTGCGCCGCGACAGCGCCACATAGGCGCGGCGGCGGCCCAGCGGGTCGCCAGCCAGCGGCACGAGCGGCGATGGCAGGCCGGCCTCGCGGCACGCGCGGTCGAGGATCAGGGCATTGGACAGGCCGTAGTCCTCGAGCACGTAGCAGACCGGGCGCTCGTCGATGGCGTTGCCCGGCGCCTGCGGCTCGACGCTGAGGTCGATCCAGGGCGACAGCAGCCGGCCCATGAGGCGGGCCCACCACGGGGCACGGCGCGCGGGTGGACGGTGCCTGCGCGGTCCGCCGCTGCGGTCGCCGGTATCGGGCCCGGGGTGGGGCGCATCGGGGCCGGGGGCGCCAGGCGTACCCGCGGCGCGCGATTCGAAGAGGGAAGGCTGGTTCGGCATCGCCGCCATTATGCCCAAGGGGTGGATCGGGGCCCGTCCGTTCCCGGGTCGGGTCAGGGCGCCGCCACCGGGGCCGGCGGGGCCGCCGGCGGGTCGGGATTTCCGGGTGCCGGGAGCGCATCGCCCGGCGAGCCCGCCGCTTCGCGCGCGTGGCGCAGGAAATCCGACAGGTACCACTTGCCCGCGATGCGCTCCATCTCGAGCACGGTGTCGATCGGACTGCCCGCCAGCTGGTAGCGCAGGCGCACCGTCGCGTGGTCGCCCTGCTGCACCTGCAGCCCGGCTTCCACGCTGTCGAACGCCGCATCCAGGTCGAGACCGTACCCCGCCAGTACCGCGCGCGCCTCGAGGGAGAACGCGCCGAGGCGGCGCAGCGACGCCGACATGCCGGCTGCGGCGATGCCTTCGGCCGTGGTCGGGCCGGCGGCACGGGCCGCGGCGGCCAGCC
>DATBUS010000005.1:0-25241 GCA_036515815.1 Luteimonas sp. | reverse complement strand
ATCCCTGGCCGCCGCGCCGCAGTGGTGGCGGCCGCGGCCGTGGCCCCTTCGACGGCGTGCTCGACCAGCTCCGCGGCCTGTTCGGCGGCGGTGCCGGCGGCGGCAATCCGCTGCGCTGGATCGGCATCGCGCTCGCGCTGTGGCTGGCCTTCAACTGCTTCGTGCTGGTGGGCGAGCAGGACCGCGGCGTGGTGCTGCGCTTCGGCAAGTTCGCCCGCGTCATGCAGCCGGGCCCGAACTTCAAGCTGCCCTGGCCGATCGAGAGCGTCACCAAGATCAACACCACCGGCGTGCGCACCTTCAGCAATGCGCTGCCTGTGCTGACCCGCGACGAGAACATCGTCACCGTCTCGTTCAACGTGCAGTACCGCATCAGCGACCCGCAGATGTACCTGTTCGGTTCGCGCGATGCCGACCGCGTGCTGGAGCAGGTGGCGCAGAGTGCCGTGCGCGAGCAGATCGGTCGCGCCAACCTCGATTCCGCGCTCAACGCCCGTGGCCCGCTCTCGGCCGCGGCCGCCACCTCGCTGCAGGCCTCGCTCGAGACCTACCGCACCGGCCTGATCGTGACCGAACTGAGCCTGCAGGACGCGCGTCCGCCGGAAGAGGTCAAGCCGGCCTTCGACGAGGTCAACAGCGCCCAGCAGATGAACGAACGCCTGGTGAACGAGGCCCGCGCCTACGCCGCCCGCATCGTGCCCGAGGCACGCGGCCAGGCGCAGCGCGTGCGCACCACCGCCGAGGGCTACAGGGCCGCGGCCGTGGCCAACGCCACCGGTGACGCGGAGCGCTTCAGCCTGCTGGTCGAGCAGTACCAGAAGGCGCCGGACGTCACCCGCAAGCGCCTGTGGCTGGAGACCGTCGAACAGGTGCTGGCCGAGAACCGCACCGTGGTCGGTGGCGATGGCCAGCAGCTGATCTACGTCCCGATGGCGGGCCAGGGCACCGGTGCGCAGCAGCAGCCGCTGCTGACCCCGGACATGGTCACGCCGTCGAGCGATGCCCGCCGCGAGGCCGAGCCGGTGGTCCCGGCGGCCTCCAGCAACCTGCCGCGCCCGCCGCGCGAGGGAGCCACCCGATGATGAAGCCGCAACTGATCATTCCGATCGTCCTGGTCGTGATCCTGGGCCTGCTGGGCTCGGTGTTCGTGGTCCGCGAGGGCCAGGTGGGCCTGGTGCTGAACCTCGGCCGCGTCGCCCGCACCGACCTGGGCCCCGGCCTGCACTTCAAGATCCCGCTGGTGGAGAGCGCGCGCGTGTTCGACCGCCGCTTCGCCGCGAACGAGTTCCCGCCCGAGCGCTCGCTGACCTCCGAGCGCAAGGACGTCAGCGTGGACTTCGTCGCCATCGGCTTCATCGTCGATGCCGCGGATTTCTACCGCGCCACCGGCGGCAACGAAGAGCTGGTGACCGCGCGCCTGGCGCCGATCATCAAGGAATCGCTGCGCAACGAGATCAACTCGCAGACGCTGACCGAACTGGTGTCGGGCAACCGGTCCGAACTGATCGAGCGCCAGCTGCCCGGGATCAACGAGGGCGCCCGGACGCTGGGCATGCAGGTGGTCGATATCCGCTTCAAGCAGATCGACCTCCCCACCGACAGCGACGTGATCAGCCAGGTCTACGACCGCATGCGCGCCGAGCGCCGCCAGGTCGCCAGCGCGCTGCGCGCCGAGGGCGAGGAGCAGGCGCGCATCGTGCGGGCCGAGGCCGACCGCGAGCAGACCGTGCTCCTGGCCGAGGCCGAGCGTGACGCGCAGATCCTGCGAGGCGAGGGCGACGCCGAGGCCGCGCGCATCTATGCCGAAGCCGCCAATCGCGACCCCGCGTTCTTCGCCTTCCAGCGCAGCCTGAACGCGTACCGCCGCGCGTTCGAGTCCGGCGATGCCGTGGTGGTGCTGGAGCGCAACGACCCGTTCCTGCAGTACATGCGCAGCGACCGCTGACGGCCGACGGTCGGGCATGAAGGATCTGTGGGCCGCGCTGTGCCTGGTGGCCGTGCTCGAGGGCCTGGTGCTGTTCGCGGCGCCGGGCGCCTGGAAGCGGGCGATGATGCAGATGCTGGCCACGCCCGATCGCCAGTTGCGTGCCATCGGCGGGCTGGTGCTGGGTGCCGGCATGCTGGCTCTGTGGTGGGTGCGCCAGGCCTGACCTTCCTCCGCGCCCTGTCGCGGGCTGGCCCCGCGGCACGAAAGCCGGGATAATCCACAAAAGCCGGAAGGGCCCGCTGCACAGCGAGGACCTCCGGCTTTTTCCCGTTCAAGGAGCATGTGGCCATGGGCCAGTCGGTGGTGGTGCTGGGCGCCCAGTGGGGCGACGAGGGCAAGGGCAAGATCGTCGACCTGCTGACGCAGGACATCGGTGGCGTGGTGCGGTTCCAGGGCGGCCACAACGCCGGCCATACGCTGGTGATCGGCGGCAGGAAGACGGTGCTGCACCTGATTCCCTCGGGCATCCTGCGCGACGACGCGCTGTGCCTGATCGGCAACGGCGTGGTGCTGAGCCCGGCGGCGCTGATGAAGGAGATCGGCGAGCTGGAGGAGGCCGGCGTGGAAGTGCGTTCGCGCCTGAAGATCAGCCCGGCGACGCCGCTGATCATGCCGTACCACATCGCCCTGGACCAGGCGCGCGAGAAGGCCGCCGGCGGAAAGGCCATCGGCACCACCGGCCGCGGCATCGGCCCGGCCTACGAGGACAAGGTCGCGCGCCGCGGCATCCGCGTGGCCGACCTGCATTACCCGAAGCAGCTTGAAGACCTGCTGCGCACCGCGCTCGATTACCACAACTTCGTCCTGACCCGTTACCTGGGCGGCGAGGCGATCGACTTCCAGCAGACCTATGACGAGGCGTTGGCCTTCGGCGACTACGTCGAGCCGATGAAGTCCGACGTCGCCGGCATCCTCCACGACCTGCGCAAGCAGGGGAAGAAGGTGCTGTTCGAGGGCGCGCAGGGCTCGCTGCTCGACATCGACCACGGCACCTATCCCTACGTCACCAGCTCCAACACCACCGTGGGCGGGGCGCTCGCGGGGACCGGCGTCGGTGCCGACGCGATCGACTACGTGCTGGGCATCTGCAAGGCCTATGCCACGCGCGTGGGCGGCGGCCCGTTCCCGACCGAGCTCGACGACGAAGTGGGCCAGCGCCTGCGCGATCGTGGCCAGGAATACGGTGCCACCACCGGCCGTCCTCGCCGCTGCGGCTGGATCGACATCGTGGCGCTCAAGCGCGCGGTGGCCATCAACGGCATCAGCGGGCTGTGCATCACCAAGCTCGACGTGCTGGACGGTTTCGACAAGCTGAAGATGTGCATCGGCTACCAGTACCGCGGCAAGCAGACCGAGTACGCGCCGCTCGACGCCCAGGGCTGGGCCGAGTGCGAGCCGGTCTACCTGGAGTTCCCGGGCTGGCAGGAAGACACCCATGGCATCACCGAGTGGGAGAAGCTGCCGCCGGCGGCGCGCGCCTACCTGCGCGCGCTGGAGGAGCTGGCGGGCTGTCCGCTGAGCATCGTGAGCACCGGGCCGGACCGGGAGCACACGATGGTGCTGCAGGATCCGTTTGCCTGAGGCAGCGCTGGGCAGGACATGAAGAAACCCCGCTGATGCGGGGTTTTTTTGGGTTCTTTGCCCAATCGGGGGATGTTCGCGTTGGTGTTGTTCGGGCCGCGGCGGCCCGGTTCGGACGCAGGGGGTACTTCGGGAAGCTGCGGCGGCCCGGCGCGGACGCAGGTGGGATGCCCAGCCGGAATCTGCGCTGTCCTGCTCCCACTTCCGGCCGCCGGCCATCCATGGCCGGCTCTGGGCATCCCCCCTGCGCCCGCACCGGGCACCACCTTTTCCGTGGTCTGGAAAGACAGCGGACCCTGACTGCGCGATTCCTTCCCGAACCGGTCTCGCCACCCCTGTGCGCGCGACGGGCCGCGTACACCACCACGGAGCCGACTTGCATCACGCCCCAATCCCGCAAGCTGCCGTGGCAGACGCCGATTCAGTATCACCACAGCCCGCTCGACCGCGAGCCTCTTCCACTCACTCGGGAGAAGAACCTTTTTTCCCCATGCGCGTGCTGAGCTGCAAGTCATGGCGCGGATGCGGGATCAAAGCGGCCTGGGCCCCCGGCTCAGTCCAGCTGCGGCGGCCCGGCCGCGGGCAGCACGGCGGTGCAGCGCTCCAGCAGGTCGATGAGCCGGTCCTGCTCGGCCGGCGTGAGCGCGCGCAGGGCCTCTTCGATGGCGGCGCGTGCCTCGGCGCTGCCGCGCGTGACCAGCTCCACCGCCGTGGGCGTGGCCGCCAGCGCCTGCACGCGCTTCAGGCCCGGGTGCGGGCTGCGGGTGACCAGGCCGTCGCGTTCCAGCCGCGCCAGGATCTGGTGCATCGTCTGCGGCGACACGCCGTTGCGGCGCGCCAGCTCGGCGTTCGACAGCCCCGGGTGCTCGACCAGCGCCATCAGCGCCAGCGCCTGTGGCCGCGTCAGGTCCAGGCCTTCCCCCTGCAGCCGGCGGTCCACCGCCGCGCTCAGGCCCAGGTGCAGGCGGCGGGCCAGAACGCCGGTGCGGTAGGCGCGTGATGTCCTGAACGCCTGCAGGCTGCTGGTCTTGCGGCCGGCCATCCGGGTCTCCGTCGTCACCCACTGACTATCAGTGTGCTGATACCTTGCCGGACTTTCCGGTACGAGTCCGTGACGATGCCCGCTCCTTCCCGACTGCTGGCCGCTTCCGGTGTCCTGGCGCTCGCGCTCGCCCTGGCGGGCTGCGGCGAGGACGAGGTGCCCGAGGCCGTGCCCAGCCTGACCATCAGCCTGGCGGCGCCGCAGCTGCGCGAAGTGACCCGCGAGGTCGTGGCGTCCGGCGCCGTCGCCGCGTGGGAGGAGGTCTCGGTGGGCGTGGAGCTGTCCGGCCTGCGCGTGGCTTCGGTGGAGGTCGAGGTCGGCAGCGTGGTCGCCGCCGGTGACGTCCTGCTGCGCGTCGACGACCGCACCCTGGCCTCGCAGCTGGCGCAGTCGGACGCGCAGGTGCGCGAGGCGCAGACCAATCTCGAGACCGCGCGCCGCAAGGCCGCGCGCATCCGCGAACTGGCGGATTCACAGATGGTGGCGCTGCAGGATGCGGAGGAGGCCGAGGCCGCGCGGGCCAACGCCGAGTCGCGCCTCAACACCGCCATCGCCAGCCGCGACGCCGCGCGCGTGCAGCGCGACTTCACCGTGGTGCGCGCGCCGGTGGCCGGCGTGGTGTCGGCGCGCAGCGTGCAGCCGGGGCAGGTGGTGGGTGCGGGCACCGAGTTGCTGCGCCTGATCCGCGATGGACGCCTCGAATGGCGCGCTGAGCTGGCCGAGGCCGACCTGCTGCGCGTCGACGCCGGGACGCCGGTGCGCGTGGAGGCACCCGGCGGTGGCGTGGTCGAAGGCCGCGTGCGCACGGTGTCGCCGGCGCTGGATGCGCAGAGCCGCACCGGCACCGTCTACGTCGACCTCCCGGATCCCGGCGCGCTGCGCGCGGGCATGTTCGCGCAGGGCCGGCTTGCGCTCGGTCGCGCGCAGGCGCTGCTGGTGCCGGGCGACGCCGTGGTGCGCCGGGACGGCCGCGCCTTCGTGTTCACCGTCGGCGACGATGGGCGGGTGCGCGAGCGCGTCGTCGAGCTCGGCGTGGCGCAGGGCGACCTTGTCGAGGTGCGAGACGGGCTAGCGCAGGACGATCGCGTGGTCGCGCGCGGCGCCGGCTTCCTCGGCGATGGCGACCTGGTGCGCGTGGTCGAGGGCGAGGACGCGGTGGATGCCGCGGATGCCACCAGCGCGAAGGCCGCGCGCGCGACCGGGGCCGTCGCCGAATGAATTTCTCCGCCTGGTCGATCCACCGCCCGCTGCCGGCGATCCTGGTGTTCATCCTGCTGACCGCCGCGGGCCTGCTGGCCTTCAACAGGCTGGCCGTCTCCCAGTTCCCGGACCTCACCGTGCCGGTGGTCAACGTCACAGTCACGCTGCCCGGTGCCAGTCCCAGCACGCTCGAAACCCAGGTCACGCGCAAGATCGAGGACGCCACCGCCAGCATCCCCGCGCTGCGCAACATGGCCTCGATCGTCAACGAGGGCGTGTCCACCACCATCCTGACCTTCGAGATCGAGAAGGACGGCACCATCGCCAAGGACGAGGTGCGCGACGCCATCGACCGCGTGCGCATCGACCTGCCGGCCGACGTCGAGCCGCCGATCGTGTCGCTGGTCAACGTCACCGGCGGCGACATGCTGACCTATGCCGTGACCGCCGACGGCTGGAGCGACGAGGAGCTCAGCTGGTTCATCGACGACACCGTGTCCAAGCGGCTGTTCGCGGTGCCCGGCGTGGGCGCGGTGCGGCGCATCGGCGGCGTCGACCGCGAGATCCGCGTCGACCTGCGGCCGGAAGCGGTGCAGGGCTTCGGCGTGAGTCCGGCGCTGATCAGCCAGCAGCTCGCGCGCATCCAGCAGGAGCAGCCCGGCGGCCGCACCACCGTGGGCGGCGGCGAGCAGGCGGTGCGCACCCTCGGCACCGTCGAGTCCGCCGCCGACCTCGAGGACTTCCCCATCTCCATGCCCGACGGCCGCAGCGTGCGCCTGTCGACGCTGGCCACGGTGAGCGACGGCAGTGCCACCGTCAGCCAGCGCACCACGCTCGATGGCCGGCCGGTAATCGGCTTCGCCGTGCAGCGCACCACCAACACCAGCGAGGTCGACGTCGGCAACGCCGTGCGCGAGAGCGTCGCGCAGCTGCAGCGGGAACAGCCGCGCGTGCGCGTGGTCGAGGTGGCGTCGACCACCCAGGTGGCCGAGGACTCGTTCGACTCCTCGATGCACATGCTCTACGAGGGCGCGGCGCTGGCGGTGCTGGTGGTATTCCTGTTCCTGCGCGACTTCCGCGCCACCTTCATCAGCGCCGTGGCGCTGCCGCTGTCGATCATCCCGACCTTCGCGGTGATGTACTGGCTGGGCTTCAGCCTCAACATGATCACCCTGCTGGCACTCGCCGTGGTGGTGGGCATCCTGGTCGACGATGCCATCGTCGAGGTCGAGAACATCGACCGCCACCTGCGCATGGGCAAGGCGCCGAAGCAGGCCGCGCTCGAGGCCGCCGACGAGATCGGCCTGGCGGTGATCGCGACCTCGTGCACGCTGGCGGCGGTGTTCATCCCCGTGGCCTTCATGCCCGGCATCCCGGGCAAGTTCTTCCGCGAGTTCGGCTGGACCGCGGCCGCGGCGGTGATGTTCTCGCTGCTGGTCGCGCGCCTGATCACGCCGATGATGGCGGCCTACATGCTCAAGCCGCTGCCGGAACACAAGGGCGACTCGAAGCTGATGCAGTGGTACCTGCGCTTCGTCGACAACGCGCTGCAGCACCGCAACCGCACGCTGGTGGTCGCGCTGGCGATCTTCATAGGCTCGCTGGCGCTGCTGCCGCTGCTGAAGGTGACCTTCATCCCGCCCACCGACGGCATCCAGAGCAACGTGCTGATCGAACTGCCGCCGGGCACCGCGCTGGCCACGACGGAAGAAGTGGCCGAAGCCGCGCGCCGGCGCATCGCCGACATCCCCGAGATCGAGCACGTGTTCGTGACCGCCGGCAGCAATTCCGGCGCCAATGGCCCCGCCGGCGACCTCACCAGCGCCGAGCTGCGCAAGGCCACGCTCACGATCCGCTGGAAGGACGACCGCGACCTGACCCAGTACGAGCTGGAAACCGTGGTCCGCGAGCGCCTGGCCGACCTGCCGGGCGTGCGCCTGAGCTTCCAGGGCGGCGAGCCCGGCCGTGCGCTGCAGCTGGTGCTGGCCGGCGACGATCCGGTGAAGCTCGCCGCGGCGGCGCGCGACGTGGAGCGCGAGATCCGGCAGCTGCCGGGTCTCGGCACCGTGGGTTCATCCGCGGCGCTGGTGCGGCCCGAAGTGATCGTGCGTCCCGACCCCGCGCGCGCCGCGGACCTCGGCGTGTCTACGGCCGACATCGCCGCCGCCACCCGCGTAGCCACCCGCGGCGACTACGAACAGTTCCTTGCCAAGCTCAACCTGCCTGAGCGCCAGGTGCCGATCCGCGTGCAGCTGGACGAACGCGCGCTGTCGGACCCCACGCTGCTCGGCCAGCTGCGCGTGCCTACCGCCACCGGTGGCGTGCCGCTGTCGTCGGTGGCCGAGATCACCACTGCCAGCGGGCCGTCGCAGATCGACCGCTTCGACAGGCGTCGCAACGTGACGATCACCGTCGACCTCAACGGCATGGCGATGGGCGAGGTGGAAGGCCAGATCGACGCGCTGCCCTCGCTGCAGAACCTCCCGCCGGGCGTGGACCGCCAGGCCGCCGGCGACAGCGAGATCTTCGCCGAGATGTTCGGCGGCTTCGCCATGGCCATGGTGGCCGGCATCTTCTGCGTCTACGGCGTGCTGCTGCTGCTGTTCAACCACGCCAGCCAGCCGATCACCATCCTGGTGGCCGTGCCGCTGGCCGCCGGCGGTGCCTTTGGCGCGCTCCTGATCACCGGCTTCGACATCTCGCTGTCGGTGCTGATCGGGCTGATCCTGCTGATCGGCATCGCGGTGAAGAACTCGATCCTGCTGGTCGACTACGCCGTGATGGCCGAGGAAAAGGGCATGACCCGCCACGAGGCGCTGATGGATGCGTGCCACAAGCGTGCGCGGCCGGTGATCATGACCACGCTGGCGATGGGCGCGGGCATGATGCCGATCGCGCTGGGCCTGACGGCGGATTCAAGCTTCCGCATGCCGATGGCGGTGGCGGTGATCGGCGGATTGATCACCTCGACGGTGTTGAGCCTGGTGGTGGTGCCGGCGGCGTACACGCTGGTCGATGATGTGGAGGAGCGGGTGCTCGGAAGGTTGCGGCGGAGGGCCGCAGACGCCAGTGAGGTTGCGGCGCCATCATGACTGGCATCACGATAGCGGCGGCCGGTGCAATGGAGTGGCAGGTGTCGACAGGCAAGGCTGGCAGGCTGGGTGGGGCATACGGTCGGCGAACCCCCGCCGCGTACGGAGGGGCATTCGCTCTGGCGTTCGGTCTGGCCCTGCTGGTACCGGCCACCTCGGCACTCGCGCAGGATGCGACGGCACTGAGCTTCGATCAGGCGCGCGAGCGGATGGAACGGGTCTCCGACGCGCTGGCTGCCGCGGACGCCAACCTGCGCGCCCGGCAGGACCTTTCCGATGCGACCGCGCGCCTGCGACTGCCGGAGGTTTCGCTCGAAGCACGCTACCTGGAGTTCCAGAAGACGCTGAGCTTGCCGCTGGGTTCGCTGGCGCCAGTGGGCGAGGCGTTCGGCATCGACAGCCCGTTGCGGTTCCAGGAGCGCGACCGGCGATTGCGTCCGGTGTTGACCACGGTGCTGCCGCTGTACACCGGCGGGCAAATCCCGGCCGCGCAGGCGGCGGCCGCGGCCGCCCTGCGTGGGGCGGACGCGGAGCGGGCGCAGCAGTCCCAGAAGCTGACGTCGCAACTGGTCCAGGCCTACTTCGGCCAGGGCCTGGCCGAGCAGGCGCTGAGCGTGCGCCGCGAGGTACGCGACGGCATGCGGCAGCACGTGGCCCATGCCGAATCGCTTGAACGCGAAGGCTTCGCCACGCGCGCGCAGGTGTTGCAGGCGGTCGTCGCGCGCGATGCCAGCGAGCGCGAGTACCAGAAGGCGCTCAACGACCGCGACGCCGCGGCCCAGACCCTGGCGCTGCTGCTGCGCAGCGATGGACCGGTGACGCCGATCACGCCGCTGTTCGTGGTCGGTACATCGCCGGGCACGCTGGAGGCGTTCACCCGGGCCGCGCTTGAGCGGCACCCGCAGCTGGCGCAGCTGCGGGCGCTTGACGACCAGGCGGGCGCAGGCGTGCGTGTGCAGGAGGCGTCACTGAAACCGCAGGTGTACCTGTTCGGCCAGTACGACCTGTACCGCGAGGATGCGCTGCTGACCGACACCGATTGGGCCTTCGGCATTGGCCTCAAGTACACCTTCCTGTCCGGGCGGGATCGCCCGCGCCAGATCAGTGCTGCGCGCGCGCAGCAGGAGCAGGCGCAGGCCGCACTGCGCGAGGCGCAGAACCAGATCAGGATCGGCGTGGCACAGGCCTGGAATGCGCTGGAAACGGCACGCCAGCAGTTCCTGCTGCTCGACAGCAGCATCGAGCAGGCGCGCGAGAACCTGCGCCTGCAGGAACTGGCGTTCCGCGAGGGGCAGTCGACCTCGCTCGATGTCATGGACGCCAGGCTCGGCCTTGGCGCCGCGCGGGTCGAACACGCGCACGCCGCCTACGACTATTGCGTGGCGTTGGCGCACCTGCTCGAGCTGGGTGGCCAGTCGGCGCGCTTTGGCGAGTACATCCGCAAGGCAGACCACAGGGTATTTCCCCATGAATGAACCCGCTCCGTCGCCGCCGCCGCCACCCGTGGCTGCGGATGTACCGTCCGGCCGCCGTCGCCTGCGCCTCGTTGCCCTGGGCGTGATTGCCGTGATCCTGGTCGGCGGCCTGTGGCTGGCGTTCCGCAGCCCGGCGGACCTGGTGCAGGGCATGGCCGATGCCGACAGCATCAACGTGTCGGCCAAGGTGACCGCGCGGGTGTCGGCGCTGCTGGTGGCCGAGGGCGAGCGGGTCGAGGCCGGGCAGGTACTGTTCGAGCTGGACAGCCCCGAGATCGCCGCGAAGCAGCGACAGGCCGAAGCCGCGCTCGCGGCCGCGCAGGCGCTGGCGGACAAGGCCGAGGAGGGCGCGCGCGTGGAGGACATCCGCGCAGCGGAGGCCAACTGGCGGCGCGCCCAGGCCGGACACGAACTGGCGCGTTCCACCTTCCAGCGCCTGGAGCGGCTGCATGCCGAGGGCGTGGTGACCCGGCAGCAGCGCGACGAGGCCCGTGCGAAGGCGATCGATGCCGAGCAGCAGGCGCGCGCAGCGCAGGCGCTGTACGAACAGGCGCAGGCCGGCGCCCGCGAACAGGACAGGAGCGCCGCGCAGGCGCAGGTGCGGCAGGCCGAAGGCGCCGTGGCCGAAGTGCAGGCGGCCGAAAGCGAAGTGCGCGGCCGCGCGCCGGCGGCCGGCGAGGTGTCCAAGCGGCTGGTCGAAACCGGCGAGCTGGTGGCGGCCGGCTATCCGGTCTTCACCCTGGTCGACCTCGACCACATGTGGGTGGCGTTCCACCTGCGCGAGGACCAGTTCGCGGGCCTGGAGGTGGGCCGTCGCCTGCGCGGTGCGATCCCGGCGCTGGAGCGCGAGGACGTCGAGTTCGAGGTCTACCACATCAGCCCGGCCGGCGATTTCGCGACCTGGCGCGCGACCCGGCAGTCGGCCGGCTACGACGTGAGGAGTTTCGAAGTGCGCGCGAGGCCGGTCGCGGAAGTCGCAGGCTTCCGGCCGGGCATGAGCGTGCTGTTCGCATGGCCGCAACGCTGACGCGGCCCACGGCACGCGAGGCGTTCGTCCGTTCGGCGTTGCGCGAGTGCGCACGGCTGCGCGCCGATCCCTGGGATCTGGCGCTGGCCACGTGGGTCCCGCTGCTGGCGCTGGCGCTGCTGGCCTGGATGTTCTCGGCTGGCGTGCCGCGCGAACTGCCGGTGGCGGTGGTCGATCATGACAACAGCGCGGTCAGCCGCGAACTGGTGCGCACGCTCGATGCCGTGCCGGGCCTGCGGGTGGCCGCGCGGCCGGCGGACCTGACGCAGGCCTGGTCGGAGGTGCGCGCGGTCCGGGCGTTCGCGGTGGTGCACGTGCCTGCGGGCGCCGAGCGCCAGGTCCTGCGTGGCGGCAGCGCCGTTGTTTTCGCCTACTACAACGCCAGCCACCAGACGGCAGGGCAGGCGGTACTGCGGGGGATCGGAGAGGCGGCGCAGGCGACCAGTGCGCATCTCGTGCGCCTTGAGGTGGCGCGGGCCGGCGGGGCGCAGGCGGTCCGCCAGCCGCCGCTGCGGGTGCAGGCCACCGTTCTGGCCAACGCCGCGCGCAGCTACGAGCACTTCCTGCTCGGCCTGCTGTTCCCGGCACTGCTGCACCTCGCCGCCTGCCTGGCGATGGTGGGCGCGCTCGGGCGCGAACTGCGTGACGGCAGCGCGGGCACATGGCTGGCCGGGTGCGGCGATCGCCTGCTGCCGGCGGTGGCCGGCAAGCTTGCCCCGTACCTGCTGCTGTTCACCGCCTACGGCACGCTGTCGCTGGTCTGGCTGGCCGCGATCCGCGGCGGTGTGGCCGGCAGCGCGGTGCTGCTGGTCGCCGCGCAGGCGGCGATGTACCTGGCCTACGGCGGCATCGCGCTGCTGCTGGTCGGGGCCACCCGCAACATGGGCACGTCGCTGTCGCTGACCGGACTGTACGCGGGCACGTCGCTGGCGTTTTCGGGCGCGACGTTCCCGGTGCAGGGAGCGCCGCTGTTCGCACAGGCCTGGAGCCAGCTGCTTCCCTTCACCGCCTACCTCAAGCTGCAGGCGCAGCAGCTCGACCTGGATGCGGCATGGACGGCCTCGCTGTCGCTGCTGGGGACCTTGCTGCTGTTCGTGCTGGTGGCCGGCGGCGCGGGGCTGCGCCTGTATGCGCGCGGAGCGCGCGATCCGGCCTCCTGGGGGCAGCGATGAACCAGGTCAGGGCCGCCTTCCTGGAGACGCTGCGCGCCGTGTTCTCGGACCGCTACGCGGTGGTGACGCTGATCGGCGCCGTGGTGCTGTACTCGTTCTTCTACCCGGTCGCCTACCGGCACCAGGTGGCTTCGCAGTATCCGGTGCTGGTGGTCGACCTCGACCATAGCGCCATGAGCCGCGCCCTGGTGCGCAAGGCGGGCGCGGTGCGCGCGGTGAGGATCGTCGGCGACGCGACGTCGGTGGAGGAGGCCCGGCCGAGGATCGCCCGCGGTGAAGCGCAGGGCCTGCTGGTGGTGCCCGCGGGGTTCGAACGCGGGATCCTGCGCGGCGGGCAGGGGCAACTGGCGCTGTACGGCAGTGGTGCGTTCCTGGGTCGCGGCGGCGTGGTGCTGGAGGGCCTGGGCGAGGCCGCCGCCGCGTTCGCGCGCGAGGCCGCCGTGGTGCAGGCAGGTTTCGCCGGTGCGCCCAGCGCAGCGCCGCTGCAGGTGGTGGCGCGCCCGTTGTTCAACACCCGCGAGGGTTACGGCAGCGCCGTGGTGCCAGGCGTGGCACAGCTGATCGTGCAGCAGACACTGCTGATCGGCATGCTGGTCATGGCCGGCACGCGTCGCGAACGCCTGGGTCGGCTGGCGTTCTCGCGCCGCGGCCTGCTCGGCATCGCCGCCGCGTTCGCGCTGATCGGCGTGTGCAGCATGCTGTACTACAACGGTCTGGTGATGTGGCTTCAGGACTATCCGCGTGGGGGCAATCCGCCCGGTACGCTGGTGGGCGGAGCGCTGTACGTGGCCGCGGTGGTGGCGTTCGCGCTGTTCGCGGGCAGTTTCTTCCGCACCCGCGAACGGCCCTTCCAGCTGATGCTGGTCACCGCGCTGCCACTGTTCTTCCTGTCCGGGCTGTCATGGCCGGCCGTGGCGATGCCGCAGCCCCTGGCGTGGCTGGCGAAGCTGGTTCCCTCCACGCCCGGCATCAACCTGATGGTGAAGTTCAACCAGATGGGCGCAAGCTTCGCCGAGGCGCTTCCCGAGCTGTGCAACCTCGCGTTGTTGACACTGCTGTATGGCGCGCTGGCGGTGTGGCGCTACGCCCCGGGGCGGGACGGCGCCTGACGGGCAGGTCACGCAGCACGGGGCCGGGGCGGCTTCTGCGCCGGTATCGGCAATGGTCTGCGCGCTGGATGTCCTGGTCGACAATCGATTGATCGGTCGTCTGGTGCCCGGGCCCACGACTTCCGGCACGACGCAAACGGTGGGCCCATGCACTAGATTGGGCGGTCAACCGACCGGAAGCCATTCATGATCCTTCGTTCGTGCGTCCTCTCCGCCGCCATCGCAGCCACCCTGATGAGCACCAGCCTCCCCAGCGCCGCCCAGTCGTCCCCGCCGGCCGCCCAGCAGTCCGCCAATCCGCTGATCGGCGCCTGGAGCACCCCCGACGGCGTGCCGCCCTACGACCTGATCCGCCCCGAACACTACGAGCCCGCCTTCGACCGGGCCATCGCCGCGGCCCGCGAGGAGAGCCAGGCCATCGCGAAGGACCCGGCCGCGCCGACCTTCGAGAACACCATCGAGGCCATGGAGCGCGCCGGCCGCGAGCTGTCGCGCGTCGCCAGCACCTTCTTCACCGTGGCCTCGGCCGACGCCACGCCGGCCAACCAGGCGATCCAGAAGGCCATCGCGCCCAAGCTTGCGCGGCTGTCGAACGAGACCATGCTCGACCAGGCGCTGTTCCAGCGCGTGGACACGCTCTACAAGCAGCGCGACGCCCTGGGCCTGAACGCCGAGCAGGTGCGCCTGCTGGAGCAGACCCACAAGCGCTTCGTGCGCGCAGGCGCGGCGCTCTCTCCGGAGGCGCGTACGCGCGTGGCCGCGATCAACGAGGAGATGGCGAACCTCGGCGTGCAGTTCGGCCAGAAGCTGCTGGCCGACCAGAAGGCCAATGACGTCTTCCTGACCGCCGCCGAAGTGGAAGGTCTGCCCGCCGACCAGGCCAGCGCCGCCGCGGCCGCGGCGGAAGCCGCCGGCAAGCCGGGCCAGTACCTGTTCCCGGCCACCCGTTCGGCCGCCGAGCCCTTCCTGACCGCGGCACCGGACCGCGGCGCGCGCGAGAAGATCTGGCGTGCCTTCACCTTCCGGGGCGACAACGACAACGCCAACAACACCAGCGCGGAAATCAAGCGCCTGGTGGAGCTGCGCATCGAGCGCGCCAAGCTGATGGGCGCCGCCACGCACGCCGACTTCGTCCTCGCCGACGCCATGGCCAAGACCCCGGACGCGGCCATGGAGCTGCTGATGGCGGTCTACACGCCGGCGCTCGAACGCGCGAAGGAAGAGCTGGCCGACATCCAGGCGCTGGCCGCGAAGGACGGCGTCACCGACGTCCAGCCCTGGGACTGGCGCTACTACGCCGAGCAGGTGCGCAGCGAGCGCTTCGCGCTCGACGAGGCGCAGGTGAAGCAGTACATGCCGCTCGACGGCATCGTCGCGGCGATGTTCGACACCACGCAGAAGCTGTTCGGTCTCACCGTGCACGAGCGCAACGACATCCCGGTGTATGCCGACGGGGTGCGCGTGTTCGAGATCCGCGAGGCGGACGGCCGGAAGATCGGCCTGTTCTACGCCGACTGGTTCGCGCGTCCCACCAAGCGACCGGGCGCCTGGATGAACAGCATCCGCGTGCCCAACGGCCTGCTCGGCGAAAGTCCGATCGTGGTCAACAACCAGAACATCACGCCGCCCGCTGCCGGCGAGCGCGCGCTGATCTCGCTGGACGAGGCGCAGACCCTTTTCCACGAGTTCGGTCATGGCCTGCACGGCCTGCTGTCGACCGCGCATTACCCGAGCCTGTCCGGCACGGCGGTCTCGCGTGACTTCGTGGAGTTCCCCTCGCAGGTCTACGAGCACTGGATCACCGAACCGACCGTGCTGCAGGCGCATGCCCGCAATGCCGAAGGCGAGGCGATGCCCACCGAGATGCTGGAGTCGCTGCTGAAGGCGCAGACCTTCAACCAGGGCTTCTTCACCGTGCAGCAGCTGTCGTCGGCCATCCTCGACATGCGCCTGCACCAGCTGACCGGACTGCCGGCCGACTTCGACGCCGGCGCATGGGAAGCCGCGCAGCTGCGCGAGTTGGGCGTGCCGGAGGAGATCGGCATGCGCCACCGCCTGCCGCACTTCAGCCACATCTTCGATGGCGGCTATTCGGCCAGCTACTACGCCTACACCTGGGCCGAAGCCATGGACGCCGACGGCTTCGACGCGTTCAAGGAAGCCGGCAACGTGTTCGACCCGGAGCTTGCAGCGAAGCTGCGCCGCGAGGTGTACGAGGTCGGCAACACCCGCGACCCGGCCGAAAGCTACGAGGCCTTCCGCGGCCGCATGCCCACCGCGGATGCACTGCTGCGCAATCGCGGCCTGAAGTGATCCTTCGGCAGGTGCGGTAGACAAAAGGCGACCCGGGCAACCGGGTCGCTTTTTTTCTGGCGAATGACGCTGCCCGATCGCGATCGTCAGCACCGGCCCCGACCGCGCACCCACGATGGCGCTGCAGGATCCGTTGCTTGGTCGTTCAAAGCGGCCTCCTCACCGCACTGCTGTCCTCAGTGATGAACGACCTGCCCATCGTGCTGGTGGGCGCGCTGTCCACCGATGCCAGGCACGCGGATGGCGCAGTGCGCGAGGCGATGATCTACGCCAACGTCATCGACAGCGACCTCGGGCCGATCGACCCGCGGTAGCAGGACCAACGCCCATCGCGGGGCGCTGGTCCGCAAAGTGTGATCGGCTAGGATGTTGTCCACTAGGGGACTCGACGTAGGGCGGGCGTTGGTGGACAAGAAGTCGCTTTCCGAGCGGGACATCTGTACCAAGTTCATCGCCCCGGCGATCCAGCGGGCTGGATGGGACATCCAGACGCAGGTACGCGAGGAGGTCTCGTTCACGAGGGGGCGCGTGATCGTCCGCGGTAAGCTCCACAGCCGCGGCGAGGCCCGGCGTGCGGACTTCGTCCTGTACCACCAGCCGAACGTCCCCATCGCGGTCATCGAGGCAAAGGACAACAGGCACTCGATCGGTGCCGGCATGCAGCAGGCGCTGGGTTATGCCGACGATCTGCAGGTGCCGTTCGTATTTTCAAGCAACGGCGATGGCTTTTTGTTCCACGACCGCACGGGAACCGGCGGTCAGGTCGAACAGGAGCTCTCCCTCGACCAGTTTCCATCGCCGCAGGAACTCTGGCATCGCTACTGTCAGTGGAAGGGCTTGGTCAGTACGGCGATCGAGCGCGTCGAAGCGCCCTATTACGACGACGGCTCGGGCCGGACGCCCCGCTATTACCAGGTCAACGCGATCAACCGCACGATCGAGGCGGTTGCCCGTGGGCAGAACCGCATCCTCCTGGTCATGGCGACAGGTACTGGCAAGACATATACCGCGTTCCAGATCATCTGGCGCCTGTGGAAGTCGAAACCGAAGAAGCGGATCCTGTTCCTGGCCGATCGCAATATCCTGGTCGACCAGACGCGAAACAGCGACTTCAAGCCGTTTGGCGCGGCGATGACCAAGATCGCCAAGCGTCAGATCGACACGTCCTACGAAATCTACCTCGCCCTGTACCAGGCCGTCACAGGCAACGAGGAAGACAGGAACATCTACCGGCAGTTCTCGCCGGATTTCTTCGATCTTGTGGTCGTGGACGAATGCCACCGCGGCAGCGCCGCCGAGGATTCCGCCTGGCGTGAGGTGCTCGAGTACTTCTCGGGCGCAACGCATATCGGCCTTACCGCGACGCCGAAGGAGACACGGGATGTGTCCAGCACGTATTACTTCGGCGAGCCGGTCTACAGCTACAGCCTGAAACAAGGCATCGAGGACGGCTTCCTGGCGCCGTACAAGGTGGTCCGCATCGACTTCGACCGCGACCTGCAGGGCTGGCGTCCGCCCAAGGGCATGAAGGACAAGCACGGCAACGAGATCGAGGACCGCATCTACAACCTGCGGGACATGGATCGCGGCCTGGTGATGGAGCTGCGTACGGTCGCGGTGGCGCAGAAGATCACCGAGTTCCTCGCCGCATCCGATCCGTTCCAGAAGACCATCGTCTTCTGCGACGACGTCGACCACGCCGAGCGGATGCGCCAGGCGCTGGTGAACCTGAACCCGGACCGCGTCCGCGAGAACCGCAAGTACGTCATGCGCATCACCGGCGACGACGCCGAGGGCAAGGCCGAGCTCGACAACTTCATCAACCCCGAGGAGCGTCACCCGGTCATCGCGACGACCAGCAAGCTGATGACCACCGGCGTTGACGCGCAGACCTGCAAGCTCATCGTGCTGGACCAGCACATCCGCTCGATGACCGAGTTCAAGCAGATTATCGGCCGCGGCACCCGCATCAACGAGGATTACGGGAAGTACTGGTTCACGATCATGGACTTCAAGAAGGCGACCGAGCTGTTCGCCGATCCAGCCTTCGACGGGGACCCGGTGCAGATCTATCAGCCGGGGGTGGGCGACTCGCCGGTACCTCCCGATGCGCCAACAGACGTGGACCATTCGGGCGCACCGGTCGATGGGGGCGATCCCGGTGCCGATCCCGCGGTACCTCCGGGTCCGAATGGCAATGGGGGACGGGTGCGGTACGTGGTCGACAGCGTCCCTGTCCGCATCGTTGCCGAGCGCGTCCAGTACTACGGCCCCGATGGTGCGCTCATCACGGAGTCCCTTCGCGACTTCACCCGCGCCCGCGTGCAGCGCCAGTTCGCCTCTCTGGACGAGTTCCTGCGCCGCTGGAGCGGGGCTGAGCGCAAGAAGGCGATCCTCGAGGAAATGGCCGCCAATGGCGTGCTCTGGGAGGAATTGTCCGAGGAAGTGGGCCGCAAGCTGGGCAAGGAACTCGATCCGTTCGACCTCGTCTGTCACGTCGCGTTCGACCAGCCGCCGCTGTCGCGTCGTGATCGCGCCGACAACGTCCGCAAGCGCAACTACTTCGCCCGGTACGAGGGCGTGGCCCGGCAGGTGCTGGAAGGGCTGCTCGACAAATACGCCGACACCGGCATCGAGCATATCGAGGACATCCGCATCCTCCAGCTCGACCCGTTCAGCCGACTGGGTGCGCCGATGGAACTGGTCCAGGCCTTCGGTGACCGGCAGGGGTACCAGCAGGCGCTGGCCGGACTGGAAGCCGCCCTGTACGGCGACGCCACTGACGCCGCCTGACCTTTTCCGGCTACGATGTCCTTTGTTTCAGGACACGGGACGCGGCAATCCCGCTGATGATGAAAAGTCAAGACCTCCTGCTGCTGTTCAAGCTGGTCAGCCTCGAGCGCCTGCAACAGGTGTCAACGATGGCGGACCGTGCGCCGCTGGGCATCCCGGACGACTGGCGCGGCTGGACGGCTGATCCGGCCGCTCAGCCGGCCGGTACAGGCCAGGCCCCGAACGACCTGTTTTCGGTCCGCGCGCTGGAGGAATCCACTGGCATCAGCAAGTCCGAGGTCAGCCACGCCCTCCGGCGCTGCATGGACGTCGGGCTCGCGCGGCCCGAGCGCGGGTCCGGCGTGCCACGCGCCAACACACGCGCCCTGCTGGGCTTCACGCAGAACGGGCTGAAATACGTCTTCCCCGCGCGGCCCGGGCCGCTGGTGCGCGGCATCCCCACCGCGCATGCGGCGCCGGTGCTGGCCGACAGGCTGTTCTCCGCCGGCGAACACATCCATGTCTGGGAAGACGCCTTTGGCACGGTGCAGGGCCAGCGCGTGGAGCCGCTCTATAAAAGCGTGCCGCACGCGGTCCGCCGCGATCCCGAGCTCTACGCCATGCTCGCTCTGGTGGATTCGATCCGCCTGGGCCAGGAACGCGAGTCGGCGCTTGCCGGCAAGCTGCTCGCCGACTACCTGCGCGAGGCGCCATGAGCGCCGGTGCGGGCAACTGGAGCCTGCAGGCCCTCATGCTGCAGCGCGTGGCCGCCGCACTCGGCCCGGAGCTGCTGGAGCAGGTCGCCTTCGTCGGCGGCTGCACCACCGGCCTGCTCATCACCGACCCCGTCAGCCGCGAGGCCGTGCGCTACACCGACGACGTCGACCTGATCGTCCACGTCGTGGGCCCGGGCAACTGGTATCGGCTGCAGCAGGACCTCGCCGGCAGGGGCTTCCGCACCTCGCCCGAGGATGACGTGATCTGCCGCACGCGCCTGCGCGACGGTGGTGGCCCGGACCTGATCGTCGACTTCATGCCCGACGACGCCGCCATCCTCGGCTTCAGCAACCGCTGGTACGCCGACGCGCTGCGCGAGGCCGTCGATCACGTCCTGCCCGGAGGCACCGTGATCCGCGTGGTTTCGCCCGCCCATTTTCTCGGCACCAAGCTCGAGGCCTACCGGGGTCGTGGCGGCAACGACCCGCTCGCCAGCCGCGACGTCGAGGACATCCTCAATGTCGTCGACGGGCGCGACAGTCTGGCCGACGAGGTGGCTGCCGCAGCCGCGCCGTTGCGCGCCGATATCGCTACGGGCATCGCCGGACTGCTGCGGCACCGCGACTTCGATTACGCCGTGCAGGCCGCTGCCCGCAACAACCGCCAGCGCGAGGAACTCATCTTCCGTCGCCTGGAATCCATCGCCGAATTCAACGAGTAATCAGCAGTATGTCGATCAGCAGCACCATCAAATCCATCCAGGACATCATGCGCAAGGACACCGGCGTGGACGGTGACGCACAGCGCATCGGCCAACTGGTCTGGATGCTGTTCCTCAAGATCCTCGATGACCGCGAGCAGGAGTGGGAACTGCTCGACGAGGATTACAGATCCCCATTGCCCAAGCGCCTGCGCTGGCGCAACTGGGCCGCCGATCCGGAAGGCATCACTGGCGATGAGCTGAAGGAGTTCATCGACAACGACCTGTTCCCGTCCCTGCGCGAACTGGCGCCGCGCCACAACAAACCGCTCGGCTATGTGGTGCGCGATGTCTTCCAGGACGCGTACAACTACATGAAGTCCGGGCAGCTGCTGCGGCAGGTGATCAACCGCATCCAGGCCGGCGTGGACTTCAACAGGGCCAAGGAGCGCCACGCCTTCGGCGAAATGTACGAGCAGCTGCTGCGTGACCTGCAGGCCGCCGGCAACGCGGGCGAGTTCTACACGCCACGCCCCGTCACCGAATTCATGGTGCGGATGGTGGACCCGAAACTGCACGAGACGGTGATGGACCCGGCCTGCGGCACCGGCGGCTTCCTCACCTGCACCATCGAGCACAAGCGCCGCAACTACGTGAAGACGGCAGAAGACGAGCAGGTGCTGCAGTCCACGATCTTTGGCGTGGAGAAGAAGCCGCTGCCGCACCTGCTGGCCACCACCAACATGGTGCTGCACGGCATCGAGGTGCCCAGCCAGATCCGCCGCGACAACACCCTGTCGCGCCCGCTGATCAGCTGGGGGCCGGGGGAGCGGGTGGACTGCGTGGTCGCCAACCCGCCCTTCGGCGGCATGGAAGAGGATGGCATCGAGAACAACTTCCCGGCCGCTTTCCGCACCCGCGAAACCGCCGACCTGTTCCTGGTGCTGATCATGCAGCTGCTCAAGGCCGGCGGCCGCGCCGCCGTCGTGCTGCCGGACGGATTCCTCTTCGGCGAGGGCATCAAGAGCCGCATCAAGGAAAAGCTGCTCACCGAATGCAACCTGCACACCATCGTTCGCCTGCCCAATGGCGTGTTCAACCCCTACACCGGCATCAAGACCAACCTGCTCTTCTTCACCAAGGGCACGCCGACCAGAGAGGTGTGGTTCTACGAGCACCAGTATCCGGCTGGCTACAAGAGTTACTCCAAGACGAAGCCCATGCGCATCGAGGAGTTCGCGGTCGAGGAGGCCTGGTGGGGCAGCGAGGCCGATGGCTTTGCCGCCCGGCAGGAGAATGAGTTTGCCTGGAAGGTCAGCCTGGACGAGCTCAAGGCGCGGAACTCGAACCTGGACTGCAAGAACCCGCATATCGGTGAGCAGATCAGCCATGACCCGGACGAACTGTTGCGTAACCACGCCAGCCTGCAGGACGAGATCAGCGAGCTGCGCGACCAGCTCAAGGCGGTGTTGGCCGAGGCCCTGGAGCGCGACGCATGACGGCGTTGCTCATCGACAACGTGCCACTGCTGGCCGCCGCCCCCAATGGCATCCAGAAGCTGCGTGAGCTGATTCTGGACCTGGCGGTGCGCGGCAAGCTGGTGCCGCAGGACCCGAATGATGAGCCGGCGAGTGAGTTGCTTGATCTGCTGTTGAGAGAAACGAGCTCAGCAACGGGCAGGGGAAAAGGGAAGAAGCAAGCACTGCTTCGGATTAGCGAGAGTGAGCAACCATTTGTTCTGCCTGAAGGCTGGACCTGGGTGCGCCTGGGGGATGTGACTGAGGTCTTGGACAGTTTCAGAAAACCAGTTACAAAACGGGACAGGAAGCCTGGACCCTACCCGTATTATGGTGCATCAGGTGTGGTTGACTACGTCTCTGCGTACATTTTTGATGAGCCGTTGGTGCTGGTTGGGGAGGACGGTGCTAAGTGGGGTGCAGGCGAAAGAACGGCGTTCTCCATTTCGGGAAAAGCATGGGTTAACAACCATGCGCACGTTCTTCGCCCTAAAAGATCTGTAATCTTGGATGATTACTTGGTTATTTCATTGGTTGCTCAGGATCTAAGTCAGTTTATTACCGGGATGACTGTTCCCAAGCTCAATCAAGCCCGGTTGGTGTCAGTTGGTATTTCGCTACCACCTATCGCCGAGCAACACCGAATCGTCGCCAAAGTCGATGAGCTGATGGCCCTGTGCGACCGGTTGGAAGCCCGGCAGGCCGATGCCGAAAGCGCACACGCCCAATTGGTGCAGGCACTGTTGGAGAGCCTGGCCCATGCCCACGATACCGAGGATTTTGCACAAAGCTGGCAGCGCGTGGCCGAACACTTCCACGCTCTGCTCACCACCGAATCCAGCATCGACGCCCTCAAGCAAACCCTGCTGCAACTGGCGGTGACGGGTAAACTGGTGCCGCAAGATCCTAACGACGAGTCAGCGATACCGCTCCTGAGGAGGAACGGTATCGAGGCCAAACCACACACATTGCATGGATGGGCCAACACTCGATTGGGGCAACTAGGTGAGGTATTGGGCGGTTCAACGCCGAGCAAAGCAAATAGCCAGTTCTGGGGTGGGAACATCCCTTGGGTTTCGCCCAAAGATATGAAGCGTCCCGTGATTCATGACTCCGAAGATCACGTATCGCCCGAGGCGTTAGAGGGGACCTCACTAAAGGCTGTTCCAGCAAACAGTCTGCTTATGGTTGTGCGAGGCATGATCTTGGCGCACTCCTTTCCCGTCGCACTTACAGCTCGGGAAGTAACCATCAATCAGGATATGAAGGCGCTGGTTCCTCCGAAAGAAATCAGCCGCTATTTGTTGATGTACTTGCAGGCAGCGAAATTGGTGATGGTTGGGCTTGTCGATAGATCGAGTCACGGCACATGCAAACTAATCTCGGAAAAGCTGTGGGCTCATACCGTTTCCCTTCCTCCACTAGCGGAACAACACCGCATCGTCGCCAAAGTCGATCAACTAATGGCCCTCTGCGACCAACTCAAAGCCCGCCTTAGCCAGGCCCGCCAGGTGCATGAGCAGCTGGCCAGTGCGCTGGTCGAGCAGGCCGTGGCCTGAGCAACAGGAGCGCAGAGATGCCTATTCGCGCCCAGATCTGGACCGTTGGCGCGCAGCCCGCGCCGCTGAAAAATGCCGTGCTGGCCAGCGAGCAGTTTCTTGAGGACATGATCGTCAGCGCCCCGGCATTGCTGTCCGAGGACTGGATGCTGATCGGTCGCCAGGAGAGCACGGGGCAGGGCGGTCGCATCGACCTGCTGGCGCTGGCGCCGGATGCGTCGCTGGTGCTGATCGAGATCAAGCGCGACCGTACGCCGCGCGAAGTGGTGGCGCAGGCGCTCGACTACGCGTCCTGGGTGGAGCGGCTGGAGGCCAGCGATGTCGAGGCCATCTACCAACGCTTTCGGCCGGGCGCGGATCTAGCGGCCGACTTCCTCGCGCGCTTCGGCGCGCCGCTGGAGGCCGAGGCGCTGAACCAGAACCACCAGATCGTGATCGTTGCCGCCGAGCTGGACGCCAGCAGCGAGCGCATCGTGGCGTATCTGAGCGAGCGCGAGATCGCCATCAACGTGCTGTGCTTCCAGGTGTTCGAGCTGGACGGACAGCAGCTGATCAGCCGCGCCTGGCTGCTGGACCCGGTTGACGCCCCGCAGGCCACGACCGTCAGTAAGCCCGGGGCCGCGAACGAACCGTGGAATGGCGAGTTCTACTGCTCCTTCGGCCATGGTCATTCCCGCGATTGGGAGGAGGCGCGCCGCTACGGTTTCGTCTGCGGCGGCGGCGGAGCCTGGTACAGCAACAGCCTGAAGATGCTGTCGCCCGGCGACCGCGTATGGGTGAACGTCCCCCAGCAGGGCTACGTAGGTGTGGGCATCGCCACTGGCCATGCCATGTCGGCCGTGGACTTTTGCCTGGAGCGCGACGGCCAAGAGCAGCCGGCGCTGGACGTGCTGGCGGCGGAGTACCACCGTCAGTTTGTCGACGATCCCGAGCGCAGCGAGTACTTCGTCCCGGTGCGCTGGCTGCACGACCGCCCGCTGGTGGAGGCGGTGAAGGAGATCGGCCTGTTCGGCAACCAGAACACTATCTGTCGGCCCACCACGCCCAAGTGGCGCTGGACAGTGGACCGGCTGAAGGAGCGTTTCGCCGTCGAGGACGGCGTGTATTGGGCAGGGCCGCCGAAACAACTGACGTCGCCGGCAGGACCGGCTTCCCCCGCGTAGTGTGATGCCACGCAATTCCAGATCCCCAAATGACAGGTTCTGCGCTCCCTCCGACGGCTCTCGCCGCCGCCGTCGTCGTCTTCGCGCTCACCGCCTGCACCGCTCCGCAGCACGCTGCGGTGCCCCCCACGCACGAGGTCCCCATGAGTCCCCCCGTACTCGACCGCTTCGCCACCCCTGCCGAAGGCATCCACAGCGGTGGCCGGATCAGTGCCGACGACGTGCCGGCACTGCGCGCGGCCGGCATCCGCCACGTGATCAACCTGGCGCCGGCGGCGGAGACGCCGGGGTTCGACGAGGCGGCCGCCGTGCGCGCGGCGGGGATGCGCTACGACACCCTGCCGATTGCCGGTGCGGGTGACCTGGACCGCGAGGCGGTGGTGGCCTTCGACCGCCTGCTGCAGGCGGCTGACGGGCCGGCGCTGGTGCATTGCGCCAGCGGCAACCGCGTGGGTGCGCTGGCCGCGTTGCGTGCGGCATGGCTGCACGGCGCGGACGAGGAGGCCGCGGTGGAGGAAGGCCGGCGCTGGGGCCTGCGCGGGCTGGAAGGCGAGGTGCGCGGCCGCATCGCGCGCGAGCGCTGCCTGGCCGATACGGATGGTGCCGAGGGTGTGGCGCGTTGCGGGGCCGCGGGCTGAGGCGGCTGGGCGTTCCGGCACGGGGCTTGCGGAGGCAGCGGCGTTGATCCGGTCCCCCGAGCCCCCGCATGTCGTACACCGCGCAATCCACCGTCATTCCCGGCCCGTGGCAGGGCCACCCGCAGGCGCCGGCCAGCCGTACGCCGGAGCGCTGCCGGGCCGCCGCGGCGGCTGATG
>DATBUS010000004.1:0-16124 GCA_036515815.1 Luteimonas sp. | reverse complement strand
CGGCTGCCTTCGCTGTCGGTGCAGCCGCTGGTGGAGAACGCCATCAGGCATGGCATCGAATCCAGCGGTCGCGGCGGCACCATTTCGATCGACGTGGCGGGTACGGCGGATGCCCTCCTCGTCACGGTGCGCAATCCCCTGCCCGAGGGCGACGGCCGCCGCATGGCCGCTGGCCACGGCATCGGGCTCGCCGCCGTGCGCGCGCGACTCGCGGCCATGCCCGGAGATGCCGGGGCACTGGAGACGTCCACCCGGGACGGCGAGTTCATCGCGCGCCTGCGCATCCCCTCCAGGCCGGAGACCCGGCCGCCTCAGGTCACCACTTCGTAGCAGGGCCGGTAGTCGCCGCTGATCTTCATGCGGCGCTGCTCGACGAACGCGCGCAGCAGCGCATCCAGCGACTCCATCATGTCCTTGTCGCCGTGGATCTGGAACGGGCCATACGCCTCGATCCGGCGCATGCCGTCTTCCTTGACGTTGCCTGCCACGATGCCCGAGAACGCACGCCGCAGGTCCGCGGCGAGCTCGTGCGGCTTGCGTCCATGGTGCAGGTCCAGTCCCGCCATCGCCTCGTGCGTGGGCACGAAGGGCTGCTGGAACGGCAGCGGGATGTCCAGGCCCCAGTTGAAGTAGAAGGAATCCTTGTTGTGGATCCTCGCCTCGCGCACGCGCTTGACGCCTGCCGCCATGGCGCGCGCGACCGCCTGCGGATCGCCGACGATGATCTGGTAGCGGCTGGCCGCGGCATCGCCCAGGGTCAGGCGGATGAAGCGGTCGATCTGCTCGAAGTACGGCGCCGACGAGACCGGGCCGGTCAGGATCAGCGGGAACGGAAGCGCCGCGTTCTCCTCGCGCAACAGCAGGCCGAGCAGGTAGAGGATCTCCTCCGCCGTGCCGACGCCACCCGGGAACACGATGATGCCGTGGCCGATGCGGACGAAGGCCTCCAGGCGCTTCTCGATGTCCGGCATGATCACCAGCTGGTTGACGATCGGGTTCGGGCTCTCGGCGGCGATGATGCCGGGCTCGGTAATGCCGATATAGCGCGGACGGCGCTGGCGCTGCTTGGCGTGGGCGATATTGGCGCCCTTCATCGGGCCCTTCATCGCGCCGGGGCCGCAGCCGGTGCAGATATCGAGGCCGCGCAGGCCGAGCTCGTAGCCGACCAGCTTGGTGTATTCGTATTCGACGCGGCTGATCGAATGCCCGCCCCAGCAAACCACCAGGTTCGGCTCACTCGGGTGCAGCAGGCGCGCGTTGCGCAGCTGGCCAAATACCGCATTGGTGATGCCCGCCGAGGACTCGAGGTCGCTCGCGTACTCGGGGCCCAGCTCGATGGCCATGTAGGCGAGGTCGCGCACGGTGGCGAACAGCAGCTCGGCCACGCCGCGGATGATCTCGCCATCGACGAAGGCCATCGCGGGCGCGCCCTTCAACTCGATGCGCAGGCCGCGGTCCTGCTGCAGGACCTGGATGTCGAAGTCCGGGTACATCTCCTGCGCCGCGCGCGGATCGTCATTGGCGCTGCCGCTGGTCAGCACCGCCAGCGCACAGCGGCG
Organism: Luteimonas sp.; assembly: GCA_036515815.1. Lineage (GTDB taxonomy): Bacteria > Pseudomonadota > Gammaproteobacteria > Xanthomonadales > Xanthomonadaceae > Luteimonas. Next base: position 14,565 of record DATBUS010000004.1, on the reverse strand, counting down.
CAGCAGGTCGTGCAACCCACCGGACGAGGCGTCCTTCAGGCGCGCGACTTCCTCGCGGGAGAGGACGTCGAGTCCGCCACGCGGGTAGATGCGGGCGTCCACGGTGGGCAGGGTGGTTTCGGGCCGGAGGGCAGTGGTCATCGGGTCTCTCTTCTTCTTGTTCTTGTCGTGTTTTCGGCCAGCGACTCTAGCGCAACGCGGCGCCGGAACGGAAACGGCCGGGGCATTGCCCCGGCCGTTCCGTGAAACGCAGCGTGTGACCGATCAGAACTTGTACTTGAGGCTCAGCATGACCGACCAGCGCGACACGGCGGTGTTGATGCCGTCGCCGTTGTTCTCCTGGATGCCGGAGTTGTCGGTCGAACCGGTGAAGTTGTACACGTACTTGCCGGTCTCCGGATCGATACCCGCGTAGTTGGCCACGCGGCGGGTCGAGTAGAAGCCGTAGTCGTCGATCAGGCCCCAGTCCTTATTGATCAGGTTGCCGACGTTCATGATGTCCAGGGCGATCTCCGCCTTGTGGCCCTCGAAGAACATCGGGATTTCCTGGCTCACGCGGACGTCGAAGCTGTTGGTCCAGCCGGCGCGGAAGGCGTTGGCCGGGGCCACCTGGCCGCGGTAGGCGTTGAGCTCGGGCGCGTTCTGGTCCATCCACTCGAAGAAGGCCGCTTCCATCTGCGCCGGGGTCATAGTGGCGTTACCGGCCCACATGACGTCACCGGGGCCGGCGGGCACGTAGAACAGGTCGTTCGTGCCGGCGCTGTCGCCGTTGAAGTCGTTGTAGTAGATGTAGCTGAACGGACGACCCGAACGACCCTCGTAGAACAGGCCAGCGGTGGTCATGTTGTCGCCGAACAGCGCCTTCTGCCACGTCAGGGCCGCGGTGAAGCGATCCTTGATCGCGTAGCGCGAGTTGTAGCCGACCGGCTCGTTGGTGTTGAAGACGATCGTGTTGTTCCAGTTCGACGAGTTCTGCGAGCTCGACGCCGGGCTGAACTCCGTCGCGTCCGTGTAGGTGTAGCCCAGGGTCCAGGCCCACTGGTCGACCATCGGCTTCGACAGCGCCAAGGTCAGCTGGCGGGCCGAGCCCTTGTCGGTGTTGCGGATCACGATCGCCTGGTCAACGGCCGGGTTGCGGTTGGCGCGGTTGCTGACGCCATTGCGGCCGTTGGTGATGCCGAAGCCGCTGATGTTGTCCGGGTTGTAACCGGCGGCGTTCCAGTACAGCGCACGGCCGTCCTGGCCGGCACGGGTGGCCGCGCCGACGTCGATGCGGTCGAACCACAGCGCGTTCTTGTTCTTGGTCAGCAGCAGCTCGGCCGAGGCGACCAGGCCGTACCACGGCAGCTCATGGTCGAACGCCAGGTTGGCCTTCCAGATCGACGGCAGGGCCAGGCCCGGCTCCATGATGTCGGCGGTGATGCGCGGCGCCGTGGCGGCGCCGCCCGTCGGCACGTTCGGCGGGACCACGGTGCTGAAGTCCGGCACGTTATTGCCGGTCAGGGCGTAGGTGTCGAAGTTCAGGCCGGTGTTCTGGAACGGACCCGCCAGCCACACGTTGGGGTTGCCGCCCTGGAACAGGCCGATGCCGCCACGCAGCTGGGTCGGGCGCTCGCTGTCGAAGGTGTAGTTGAAGCCGAAGCGCGGCTGCCACAGCTTCTTGTCGAGCGTGTAGCTGTTGTCGAGGCCGTAGATCTCCTCGATGCGCGCGTTGTAGATCGGCGAGTCGCCGAAGTCGGGCATGTCGACGCGGATGCCGAACATCAGGCTGAGGTTGTAGTTGACCGCCCAGGTGTCCTGCACGAACAGGCCGAGGTTCTCGAAGGAGTACGCCGCCGGGATGTCCGACCGGCTGCCGCCCGGACGCGGGGCGCGCAGGTCATAGCGCAGGGCATTGCCCGCCTCGAAGTCTTCCAGGCTGTCGAAGGTCCACACGCCGTTGAGGTCGCGGCCGTAGAAGTTGAGGATCTCGTTGTCCTCGTAGTCGAAGCCGAACTTGAAGGTGTGGTCGCCCGCGTACAGGGTGCCGGCACCGAAGAACGTGGTCTGCTCGGTGTCGACGACGTTGACGTGGCGGTTGCGCTCGGTCCCGAGGTTGATGGTGTCCTGGCCGGCGCCGACGTTGTTGATGATGATGGTCGGCAGGTCGGCATAGGTGCCGGCGATCGACGAGTAGTCGCGCTGCGAGACCTTGAACTCGGTCGAGAAGTTGTCGCTCCAGTCGCTGAACACTTCCGCGACGGTGCTCTCGAAGGTCTTGTTCTGGTCGTACCAGTAGCTCGACAGCGAGATGCTGCTGCCGCCGAAACCGACCAGCTTCGGCACCACTTCCTCGGTCTTGCTGTAACGCAGGGCCGCGCGGTGGTTGTCGTTGATGTTCCAGTCGAGCTTGACCGCGTACTCCTCGATGTCGGTCTCGGAGATGCTCGGCGGGTTCAGGCTGCCGGGATCGAAGCCGAAGCCGTTGGCCGCCGCGATCACGCGCTGCACGTCGCTGTCGGTGATGTCGCCGTCGCCGTACGGGGTGCCCGACAGGCTGGTGCCCGGGCGCTCGCGCTTGAACTGCTCGTAGTTGGCGAAGAAGAACAGGCGATCCTTGACGATCGGGCCGCCCAGGGTGAAGCCGTAGGTCTCTTCCTTGTTGAAGCCGTTGAAGTCGACACCGCGCAGCTCGTCACGCACCCAGTCGCCGTCGCGCACGGTGTAGTACGCGCTGCCGTGGAACTCGTTGGTGCCCGACTTCGTCACGGCGTTGACCACCGCGCCGGTGCCACCGGAGATGGTGGTGTCGTAGTTGGCCAGGTCGATCTGGATTTCCTCGATCGCATCCATGGAGACCGGCTGGCGCTCGGTCGGCATGTTGTTGGCCTCGAGGCCGAACGGGTCGGAGTTGCTGACACCGTCGATGCGGATCACGTTGAAGCGCGAGTTCTGGCCACCGGCCGAGATCGCGCCGTCGGCCTTGCTGACCTGCGAGATGCGCGGGTCGAGGCGGATGTAGTCCTGGATGTTGCGCGACGCGGACGGCAGCGACTCGATGGTCTCGTTGTTGAGGTTCGTGCCGGTGCCCATCTTGGTGGCGCTGAAGATCTCCGAGCCGCCGGCCACGCCGACCGCGGTGACGGTCGCAAGCGTGGTGACGTCGCCGGTCAGCTGCGCGTTCACGGTGTTCGCGGCGTTCAGGCCGAGGAACACGTTGTCTTCGGTCTTGGTGCCCGCGCCGGGCTTGGTGATGGTGATCTCGTACGGACCACCCACGCGCAGGCCGCGGGCGCTGTAGCGGCCGCTGGCGTCCGTGGTCACGCGGCTGGTCGTGCCCGACTCGACGTGGACGATGGTGACTTCTGCATTGGTGACCGGCTGCCCGTCGCTTCCGACGACGACGCCGCCGACGCCCGCAGAGGTGGCGCTCTGGGCGAAGACGGGTGCGGCGGCAAGCGCGGCGATCAGGCCGAGCGAAAGTTTCGACACGCGGAAGGCGTTGCGACGGGTCATGGCTGGACTCTTGGCAAGGAAAACGGAACGCGCGGGGGTCCGCACGGTGGCGAGGTCGTATGGGTTTCCACTCACGCCGCGACCGCCTGGCGGCAGCGGTTAACAACAGATTAACACAATAGTCCGGCTCTATGACAGCCGGATGACACCCTCACGCCGCCGTCAGCGAGCCCAGGTAGCTGGACAGGCCGTCCAGCAGCATCTGCACCGAGATCGCCACCAGCAGCATGCCCATCAGGCGCTCCACGGCGGTCAGCGCGCGCGCGCCCAGCAGCCGGTAGAGATAGGGCGCACAGAACAGGATGGCCGCCGTCGCGCCCCAGGCCACGCCCAGCGCGAGGCTCCATTCCCACAGGCGGTCCGGCTCGCGGCTGCCCATCAGCATCACCGCCGCCATGCCCGAGGGGCCGGCCACCAGGGGCACCGCCAGCGGCACGATGAAGGGTTCACCGCCCGGCAGTTCGCCCATCAGGCCTTCCGGCGGCGGGAAGATCATGCGGATGCCGATCAGGAACAGCACGATGCCCCCGGCGATCGAGACCGACTCCTGGCGCAGGTGCATCACCTCGAGCGCGTACTTGCCGCCCCAGAGGAAGGCCATCAGCACGCCGAGCGCGATCAGGAGCTCGCGGGCCAGCACCACGCGCTGCCGCTTCGGCGGCAGATGGCGCAGGATGCTGAGGAAGACCGGGATGTTGCCCAGCGGGTCCAGGATCAGGAACAGCAGCAGCGCCGCCGAGACGACGGTCATGGCGCGGGCGTCCAGACCTGGCCGCGGTGCGCGGCACCGGCGGCGGACAGCAGGGTGACGCAGGCCTCGGCCGCGAATGCGGGGTCGCGCGCACGCCGGTCATCGTCGGAGACGTGGGCACGTGCGCGCAGAGGGGTCCGCATCGGGCCGGGGCGCAGGCCGTGGAAGCGCACCGTGCCGCTGGCGTGCTCGGCCTGCAGCGTGTCGAGCAGCGCGCGCTGGCCATGCTGCGCGATGCCGTAGGCGCCGCGGTAGGCGGGCTCGACGCCGTCGTCGAGCACGAACACCACGGCCGCGTCCGGCGACCCGCGCAGCAGCGGCAGGCAGGCCTGGGTGAGCCACCAGCGCGCGGTCAGGTCGACATGCAGCGCGCGGGCGAAATGACCGGGATCGGTGTGCTCCAGCGGCGTGAGGCCCGGGAACTCGGCCGCGCAGTGCAGCACGCCGTCGAGGCGACCCAGCTGCGCCCCGATGCGCCCGGCCAGCTCGACATGGTCGCCGTATTCGGCCCCGGCCAGGTCGACGGGATAGTTGACCGGTTCAGGCAGGCCCGCCGGATCGCGCGCGATCGCGTCGTACACGCGGTTGAGCTTCGGGACCTTGCGGCCGAGCAGCACCACGGTAGCCCCTGCACGCGCGCAGGCATGCGCCGCGGCGGCCCCGAGGCCTCCGTGCGCACCGGTGAGGAGAACCACGCGCCCGTCGAGCGGGCCGGGCGTCCCTGTCGCAGCCGCCGCCTGGCTCACGCCTGCTGCGTCTCCGCGATCATGCGCGCAAGCTCACCGGACTCGAATAGCTCCATGGTGATGTCGCAGCCGCCGATCAGCTCGCCGTTGATGAAGAGCTGCGGGAAGGTCGGCCAGTTCGACACGCGCGGCAGGTTGGCGCGGACCTCCGGGTCTTCCAGCACGTTGACGCTGTGCAGCCTGGACATGTCGGCACCGGCCTCGCGCAGCGCACCCACGGTGCGGCTGGAAAACCCGCACATCGGGAACTGCGGCGTGCCCTTCATGAAAAGGACGACGGGATGGGCCGAAATCTCGGCCTGGATGCGTTCGATGATGGCCATTCTGGCTCCGGCGTTGCTGCGGGCGCGGCCAGGGGCCACGCGGCGCGTGATGGGTATCGCGCTATTGTAGCGTCCATGCCCATCGAACTCGCCGCCCTGCCCTGGGATCGCACCGCCCTCGAACCCCACCTCTCGGGCGACACGCTCGACCTGCACCATGGCCGCCACCATCGCGCCCACGTGGACGCCGTCAATGCGCTGGCGCCCGCCGCCGGATTCGGTTCGGCCAGCCTCGAGGAGATCGTGCGCGGCGCCCAAGGCACGCTGCAGGCGCACGCGGCGCAGGCCTGGAACCAGGCCTTCCAGTGGCGCTGCCTTAAGCCCGCGGCGGCCGGGGGCGGCGGCGAGCCGCAGGGCGCGCTGGCCGAGGCCATTGGCAAGCGCTTCGGCGATATCGCCCGCTTCCGGCAGCGGTTGGCGGCGGTGGCGACCGCCCTCCAGGGTTCCGGCTGGGCGTGGCTGCTGCAGCGGCCCGACGGTAGCCTGGCCGTCGCCGTGACCGCCAACACCGCCTCGCCGATCACCGGTGCCGACCGGCCGCTGTTCGGCCTGAGCCTGTGGGAACACGCCTACGTGCTCGACTACCGCGACGCGCGCGGGCGCTACGTGGAAGCGGTCTGGAACGTGGTGGACTGGGCGGCCGTCGCCTCGCACATGCGCTGAGCGCTCCGTAGTCGCGGCAGCAAGCGCCAGCCGCGCGGATGGATCGCGGCCGTGGCCGCTCCTACAGCGACGCTGTCAGGCGCGCAGGCTTGCGATGACCGGCGCCACCTGCGCATCGCGGCCGAGCGCCCGCCCGACCCGCTCGAGCGCATCCGCGAGATCGTCGTCGCTGTCGGCACGCAGGGTGGCGTGGCCGACCTTGCGCCCGTCCCGCGGCGTCTTGCCGTAGTCGTGCCAGTGGCCACCGGCCTCCGCGAGCACCGCTTCCGGAGCGGGCATGGCACCGATCCAGTTGAGCATGCAGCTGCGCCCCACGGGTCGGGTCGCACCCAGCGGCAGACCCAGCACGGCGCGCAGGTGGTTCTCGAACTGCGACGTCTCCGCGCCTTCGATCGTCCAGTGGCCCGAGTTGTGCACCCGGGGCGCCATCTCGTTGGCCAGGAGCTCGCCATCGCGGCAGAACAGCTCCAGCGCGAAGACGCCCACGTAGTCCAGCGCCTCGGCGAGCGCGCGTGCATGCCCCACCGCACGCGTCTCCAGGTCCGCGTCGACCGCGGCGGGCGCAAGGCTTGCCGACAGCACGCCGTCGACGTGCCAGTTCTGCGTCAGCGGCCAGCTGCGGAATTCGCCGTCCCGGCCACGCACGGCGACCACGCTGAGCTCGCGCTCGAAGGGCACGAAGGCTTCCAGGACCAGGCCGACGGTCCCGGCCTGGGGGCCCAACGCATCCCAGGCCGCCGCCGCGTCATCCGCGGTACGGATGCGGAACTGGCCCTTGCCGTCGTAACCCAGGCGCCGCGTCTTCAGGACGCAGGGGGCCCCGAGCTCGCGGATGGCGGCGTCCAGGCCTTCGCGGGTCTCCACCGCGACGAACCCCGGCACCGGGATGCCGAGCTCCACGAAGAGGGTCTTCTCCACCAGCCGGTCCTGGCTCGTGGCCAGTGCCCGCGGACCGGGATGGACCGGCAGGCGCTCGACCAGCCACTGCGCCGAGGCCGCTGGCACGTTCTCGAAATCGAAGGTGGCGATGTCGATGCCCGCGGCGAATTCCGACAATGCGGCGGCATTTCCGTAGTCACCCAGCACGAGCGGCGCCAGCTGGCCGGCGCAGGCTTCGGTTCCGGTATCCATCACCGAGAAGCGCAGGCCAAGCTCCGAGCCCGCCAGCACCATCATGCGGGCGAGCTGGCCACCGCCGAGGATGCCGACCGTGGTCACAGGCGGGGGTCGTCGTTGCCGGCGACGCCCTCGGTCTGGCGCTGGCGGAAGGCGTCCAGCGCTGCAGCCACGGCGTCATCGCCTGCGGCCGCGAGCTGCGCCGCCGCGAAGAGCGCCGCGTTCGCAGCACCGGCGTTGCCGATGGCGAAGGTGGCCACCGGCACCCCGGCCGGCATCTGCACGATCGACAGCAGCGAGTCCATGCCATTGAGCGCCTTCGACTGCACCGGCACGCCCAGCACCGGCAGCGGGGTCTTCGATGCCAGCATGCCGGGCAGGTGGGCGGCACCACCGGCGCCGGCGATGATCGCCTTCAGGCCGCGGTCGCGCGCGGTCGCGGCGTACTCGAACAGCACGTCCGGCGTGCGGTGCGCGGACACCACGCGCACCTCGTGCGCGATGCCGAGTTCCTCGAGCTTGTCCGCGGCGTGCCGCATCGTGTCCCAGTCGGATCGCGAACCCATCACGATGCCGACGACCGGCGGGCTGGTGGTGGCGGTCATTGGCCGTCCCCTGTGGCAAAGACGTATTCTAGCGATCCCTCGCGCCGACCGTACCCGCCATGGACCGCAAGCTGCTCGACATCCTCGTCTGCCCTTCCAGCCGCCAGCCGTTGGCCCTGCTGGAGCCGGCCGGGCTCGAAGCGCTGAACCGGGCCATCGCCTCCGGCAGCGTGAAGCGCGGCGACGACGCGGCGCAGTCCGAACCGCTGCGCGAGGCCCTGGTCACGCGCGATCGCCGCACCGTCTACCGCGTCGACGATGGCATCCCGGTGCTGCTGGCCGAAGAGGCCATCGCCACCGCGCAGGCCGAAGGCTTCCCGAGCGCATGAGCGCAACGGCGGGCCGGGTGGCGCCGCCTGCGGCGGATGTCGTCGACGCGGATGTCCGCCGGGCCCTCGCCGAGGACATCGGCAGCGGCGACGTCACCGCTGCCCTGCTCCCGGATGCGGAAGAGTCCGCCTACCTGCTGTGCAAGGAGGACGCCGTGGTCTGCGGCCGCCCCTGGTTCGACGCCTGCCACCGCGCACTCGACCCCGACGTCGCGATCGAGTGGCGGGTCGCCGAGGGCGATCGCGTCGCGGCCGGCACCGTACTGGCGACCCTGCGCGGACGCACCCGCAGCCTGGTCAGCGCCGAGCGCACCTCGCTCAACTTCATGCAGACGCTGTCCGGCACCGCCACCGCGACCGCCGCGCATGTCGACGCCGTGCGCGGCACGCGCGCGCGCATCCTGGATACCCGCAAGACGCTCCCAGGGTTACGGCTTGCGCAGAAGTACGCCGTCCGCGTGGGCGGCGGCGACAACCACCGCATGGGCCTGCACGACGCGGTGATGCTGAAGGAGAACCACGTCCGCGCCGCCGGCTCGATCATCGCGGCCATCGCGGCCGCGCGCGCGAGCCAGCCCTCGTTGCCCCTGATCGTCGAAGTGGAGACCCTGGACGAGCTTCGCGACGCACTGGAGGCGGGCTGCGACCGGATCCTGGTCGACGACTTCGACGCCGAAACCCGTCGCGAGGCGGTCCGCATCGCGGCAGGACGCATCCCGCTGGAAGTGTCCGGTGGCGTGGACCTGGCATCGCTGCGCGCGATCGCCGAGGACGGCGTCGACTGCATTTCGATCGGCGGCCTGACCAAGCACGTGCGCGCGGTCGACCTCTCGCTGAAGCTGGGCCCGTCTCCGGCCTAGCGCAGCAGGAGCACGGCGAGGAGGCCGAGTACCGCAGCGCCCGCCGCCCACCACCAGCGCGGGACGCGGTGGAGGGACGCCGTCCTGCTGGCCTTGCCCGCATCCACGGGTGCAGGCGCGGCGCCGGGTGCGACCACGCGGAAACGCAGCGCGTCCACTCCGAGTTCGTCGCCGTGCCGCGCCCAGGCACGATCCTGCCGCACCTCGTTGAGCACCCAGCCATTGGTCGAGCCCAGGTCCTCCACCAGCAGTCCTTCCGCCGTGGGTGTCAGCCGCAGGTGCTCGCGCGAGATGCCCGGATGGTCGAGGCGGATGCCGCATTCGGGCGAACGTCCGAGCACGGTGGGGCCCACCAGCGGGAAGGTGCGGCCGAATCCGGCCCCGCTCACTCCACGCAGGACGAAGCGCGGCAGCGTGGGCCGGACAACGGTGGCGGCAACGGCGTCGCGCTCCTCGCGCGGCACGGGTGGAACGGCGGCCGGTTCGGCACGGAGTTGGGTATTCATGCGGCAGAAAGTGCGAGGTTCTGCGTGAAGCCCACGCAAAGGCTTGCCGAAACCACGGGTTGGCCCCAGATTGCCGAGCCATGCCCAGTCTGATCCTGCTCATGATAGCCGGCGCCCTCGCCTACGCGTGGTGGAACGCCGCCCGGGCCGCGAGCGAGCACGCAATCGAAGTCGGCCGGTCGGCCTGCCGCGCCGCGGGAGTCCAGCTGCTGGACCAGACCGTGCACGCGGTCGGCCTGCGCTTGCGCCGGCGCGACGATGGCCGCATGGGGCTGGAGCGCAGTTTCCGCTTCGAGTACTCGCATGACGGCATGGACCGGCAGCGCGGCCGCATGGTGTTCCATGGCACGCGCCTGGTGGCGTTCACCGGCCCGGCACCAGCGGTGGCCGCCAGCCTGGTCGAGGCGGACTGAGCGCCGCTACTTGACCACGCGCAGGTGGGCCCCGCGCCTGGGCGCGGGGCCGCCGTCATCGTCGTCGTCGCCCCCGTCGCCGGCATCGCCGGCGTCCTCGTCATCAGTGATGCCGCCGGGCACGACCCCCAGGATGACCTCGCTTCCGGAGGCGGCGTCGTCGCCGGCGTCCGCGTCGGCGGACCCCTCGCCCGGGTCGGACGATCCGCTTGGTACGCCCTGGTCGTCAGGCAATGCCATGCCCTGCCCGGTCTCGCGCGCATAGATGGCGAGCACGGCGTGGATGGGCACCAGCACCGGATGGCTGACGCCACCGAAACGCGCGGTGAAGCTGACCGCCTCGTTGTCCATCGACAGGCGCGCGACGGCGCGCTCGGCGACGTTGAGCACCACGCGGCCTTCCTTCACGGTATGGACGGGCACGCGGACGCCCGGACGGGTCGCATCCACCAGCAGGTGGGGCGTCATCCCGTTGTCCACGATCCACTCGTACAGCGCCCGCAGCAGGTAGGGGCGATGGCTGGTCATCCGGGCAACCTCGTTCATGCCCGGATTCTAGCGCGCGAAGACCGCTTCAGGCCGGCAGTTCCCGCAGGTTGCGTTCCTGGGGCGTCAGGCTGCGGGTGAAGCCGGGATTGCGGAAGATCCGGTTGCCGTAGTCCTCGATCACCTTGCCGCCCTTCGGCAACGGCACGCCCAGCGATTCCAGGCGCCAGATGATCGGTGCCATCGCGCAGTCGGCGAGGCTCATTTCCGGGTTGAGGAAGAACTTGTAGGCCTTGAACAGCGGCACCGAGGTGGCCACCAGTTCCTTCAGCCGCTTGCGCGCCGCATCGGCATTGGCGCGGGTGCCGGTCTGGATCGCACGGACTTCCGGCACCCAGTCGTGCTCGAGACGCAGCATGGCCAGGCGCAGGCGCGCCCTGGACAGCGGATCGACCGGCATCAGCGGCGGATGCGGATAGCGCTCGTCCAGGTATTCAGTCACCACGCTCGCGGCATAGAGCACGAGATCCCGCTCCACCAGCGTGGGCACCGAGTGGTACGGATTGAGGTCGATCAGGTCTTCCGGCGGGTCCTTGGGGTCGACCGTGATCAGGTCGTAGCTGACGCCCTTGGCCGCGAGCACCAGACGCACCCTGTGGCAGAGGACATCGTCGGCCGAGGAAAAGAGCGTGAGTGCATTACGCATGCGCGGACTCGCTGCCATCATCGAACAACTCTCCCGCGGCCGGAATCCGCCGGCCGCATTGGCGCCGCCCGCCCCTCGCGGGCGGCTGCCCGGTTTCCCGCCGTCGCCGTCAGTGGACGTCCTTCCAGTATTCCTTCTTCAGCAGCCAGGCCAGGAAGGTGAAGAAGGCGAGGAAGAGGAGCACCCAGACGCCCAGCGCCTCGCGCTTGGTCGTGATCGGCTCGCCGGTGTACTCGAGGAAGGCGGTGATGTCGCGGACGGCCTGGTCGAACTGCGCACCATCCAGGCTGCCCGGGGTGGCGATCTCGAGACGGTCGATCACCGGCTCGTTGGTGGCCTCGTCGACGCCGCCGTAGACCGGGCGCTGGACGCCCTGGAGTTCCCAGAGCACGTTCGGCATCGACGCGTTCGGGAACACGGTGTTGTTCCAGCCCAGCGGCCGCTCCTCGTCGATGTAGAAGGCCTTGAGGTAGCTGTAGATCCAGTCCGCACCGCGCACGCGCGAGGTCAGGCTCAGGTCCGGCGGCACCGTGCCGAACCACTCGGCCGCGCCCTCCGGCGGCATCGCCGTCAGGATGTGCTCGCCGAACTTGGCACCGGTGAAGTTGAGGTTCTGCATCACCTCTTCCTCGGTCAGCCCCAGGTCCTCGGCCATGCGCGAATAGCGCAGGTACTTGAGCGAGTGGCAGGACGAGCAGTAGTTCATGAACAGCTGGGCGCCGCGCTGCAGCGAGGCCCGGTCCGACAGGTCGGTGCCGGCGTGCTGCACCGGACCGCCCGCGGCAGCCAGGGCGGAGAACGAGAGCAGCATCGCAGCCACGAAGGCGGTGGCACGGGTGATCAGGGTCATGGGCTTAGTCATGCGTGGTCACCCGCTCCGGGACCGGCTTGGTGGAGTCGATCTTGGTCCACAGCGGCATGGTGATGAAGAAGGCGAAGTAGAAGAAGGTCAGGAAGCGGCCGACGATGGTCTCGACCGGGTCGGTGCCCGGGCCGGCGCCGATCTTGCCCAGCCAGATGAAGCTGAGCGCGAACAGGCCGAGCAGCACCTTCGACATCCAGCCGCGGTAGCGGTAGGACTTGACCTTGGCGCGGTCGAGCCACGGCACCAGGAACAGGATCGCGATGGCGCCGAACATCACCAGCACGCCGCCCAGCTTGTCGGGCACCACGCGCAACATCGCGTAGTAGGGCGTGTAGTACCAGACCGGCTTGATGTGCTCGGGCGTCACCAGGCGGTTGGCCTCGGTGAAGTTGTCGTGCTCCAGGAACCAGCCGCCGAAGGCCGGTGCGAAGAAGATGATGAACGCCGCGATCATCAGGAACATGCCGACGTAGAAGGCGTCCTTGACCGTGTAGTACGGGTGGAACGGCACGCCGTCGGCAGGCTTGTCCTTCGACCAGCGGTTGCCCTTCGGGCCCTGCTTGATCTCGACGCCGTCGGGGTTGTTCGAACCCACCTCGTGCAGCGCGAAGATGTGCAGCACCACGAGCAGCAGCAGCACCAGCGGCAGCGCGATCACGTGCAGGGCGAAGAAGCGGTTGAGCGTGGCGTCGGACGGCAGGTAGTCGCCCATGATCCACTCGACCAGGCCGTTGCCGATCACCGGGATGGCACCGAACAGCGAGATGATGACCTTCGCGCCCCAGAACGACATCTGGCCCCAGGGCAGCACGTAGCCCAGGAAGGCCTCGGCCATCAGCACCAGGTAGATCAGCATGCCGAGGATCCACACCAGCTCGCGCGGGCGCTGGTAGCTGCCGTACATCAGCCCGCGGAACATGTGCAGGTAGACGACGATGAAGAACAGCGACGCACCCGTCGAGTGCATGTAGCGGATCAGCCAGCCCCACTCGACGTCGCGCATGATGTACTCGACCGAGGAGAAGGCCTCGGCCGCGGACGGCTTGTAGTGCATCGTCAGGAAGATGCCGGTCAGGATCTGGTTGACCAGCACCACGATCGACAGCACGCCGAAGATGTACCAGATGTTGAAGTTCTTCGGCGCGTAGTACTCGGACATGTGCTTCCGGTACACGGGCATCATGCCCGGGGCGCGCTCGTTGACCCAGTCCATCAGGTTGTTGGCGGTACGCGTGATGACGTTCGACATGGCTTACGCGGCCCCCTGCGGATCGACGCCGATGACGACGGTGTTGTCATCGACGAAATGGTGCGGCGGCACCACGAGGTTGGTCGGCGCCGGGACGCCCTGGTAGACGCGGCCGGCCATGTCGAACTTCGACTTGTGGCAGGGGCAGAAGTAGCCGCCCTTCCAGTTCGCATCGAACGGGGCCGGACGGATCTCGGCGACCATCTCCGGCGAGCAGCCCAGGTGCGTGCAGAGGCCGACCAGCACGGAGATTTCCGGCTTCAGCGAACGCAGCTCGGGGTTGGCCGCGCGGATGTACTCGGGCTGCTGCTCCGGATTCTCGGACTTCGGATCGCGCAGCTGGTCATCGAGCGTCGGCAGCGCCTGCAGGATCGCCTGCGAGCGCTTCACGATCCAGATCGGCTGGCCGCGCCACTCGAGGATCATGCGCTCGCCCTCGGCCAGCGCACTGATGTCCGCGGTCACCGGCGCGCCGGCAAGCTGGGCGCGCTGGCTCGGGAACCAGGTCTTGATGAACGGAACCGCGGCCATACCGACGCCTGCTGCGCCGACCACCGCCGTCGTGGCTGTCAGGAAACGGCGGCGGCCGTTGTCGACCGTGCCCCCCTCGACAGGATCCATAACCCCTTCGTTGCCCATCGCCACTCCGAAAAAACCTACGGTCGCTTGTGTGTGTACTGGCTGCCGCGCACGCGCGCCCGGGAGCCGGAGTCGCGTCGCAAAGACAATGAAGTGTAGCGGAACGCCGATTCAGGGGACAACGTTGATTGCCGGTCCGGCACTCAGTTGGCGGCGAGCTGGGCCCGGTAGCGTTCGGCAAGGACCCCGACGCGCTCGACATAGCGACGCGTCTCGTTGTAGGGCGGGACGCCCTTGTGGCGATCGACTGCGCCCTCGCCGGCGTTGTAGCCGGCGGCGGCCAGGGTCAGGTCGCCGTTGAAGCGCTTGAGCAGCCACGCCAGGTAGCCCACGCCGCCGCGGATGTTCTGCGCCGGATCGAAGGCATTCACCACGCCGAAACGGTCGGCCGTGGCCGGCATCAGCTGCATCAGGCCCTGGGCGCCGACGCGCGACAGGGCGTTGGGGTTGAACGCGGACTCGGCATGCATCACCGCGCGGATGATCGCCTCCTCCACGCCGAATTCCTGCGCCGCGGCCTTGACCTCGGCGTCGTAGGCGGCCGTGTTGAGCCGCACGTTGGAGAAGTTGAGGCCGGGGGATCCGCAGGCGTAGCAGGTCTCGAAGAAGCTGTACCGGATGGTGCGGACCGCACCACTCCCGCCGCCGCCGGCCGGCTTGCGGCTGGTGTAATGGCGCACGCCGTCCTTGACGTAGGAATAGACCTGGCCCTGGACCAGGCGGCGCGAGCCCGCGGCGGGTGCCGGTGGGGCCTTCACCGCCGGCGCGGACGCCGGCGCGGCCGCTGCCGGGCCGCCCATGAAGGTCGCCGGC
>DATBUS010000003.1:0-1925 GCA_036515815.1 Luteimonas sp. | reverse complement strand
CGCCAGTGCAGGCGCTCGACCCGGGCCTCCACCGGGGCGCCGTCCCCGTCCGGGATCGTCAGCCTCCCGGCCAGTGCCGCGCCGTCGAAGCGGACCCCGGTGCCGCCGCGCCCCGGCCGCGCCACCACCCGCGTGGAGGGGAACACCCCGCCAAGGAGCTGCAGCCGGTCGGCCAGGACGTCGATGCCGCGCAGTTCCAGGCCATCGCCCTCGGCGGCGCCGTCACCACCGAACAGGCCCACCCACTCGATCGCGTCGAGCACCGGCGTGCGCCCGGTGATCCGGAGCCCGGACGCCGGCGGGGCTGCGTCGACGCGGTCGCGCCCCAGCACCGCGAGCACGCCGGTGCGGCCGCCGGTGCTGCGCGTACGCAGGGCGACGCGCTGACCCAGCACCACGTCCACGTCGCCTTCGCCCATCGGGAACCCCAGGTCGATGCGGGCCGCCAGCGCTTCGCCCGCCGGCTTGCCGAGCGGCTCGGGCAGGGCCAGCCGGGTGCCGACCAGGTTCGAGCGCAGTCGCAGCTGGCCGCCGCTGCCGTCGGCGCCGGCGTCGTCGGGGAGGCCCAGGGCCAGCGTCCAGTCGGAACGCCCCTCGAGGCGCTCGCCCAGCCAGGCGAGTTGCGGGGCGCGTTCGGCAAGCTCCGAAGACGCCAGGCTCGCGGCGAGCTCCGCCTCGAAGGCCATGCCGGGCGTGGCGACATGCCTGTCGCCCGCCCGCAGCGACAGCAGGCCGGGACGTCCGTCCTGCCGCACGCGCAGGCCCTGGGCGGCGAAGCCGGATTCGTCGTACAGCGCCTCGCCATGCACATCGTCGAAGGCGAGGTCCCAGCGTGTCTCGGCAAGCCGTGCCCCGGCGAGCGACACACGTCCACGCACCTGTGGGCCGGAGTCCTCGCCATCGCCGCCCAGTGGAAGGACGAGGCCGAAGCGCGCGCGAAGTGGCCCCGAGGCGTCCAGGGCATCGAGCACCTCCTCGCGCCCCTCGCGCAGGGGACTCGCGCGCAGCAGGGCCAGCACCGGCTTCGCATCCGCCGCCAGCACGGCATCGACGCGCAGGGGCGCCTCGCCGAAGTCGGCGATCCCGGCACGCAACGACTCCACCGGCACCGCGCCCACGCGCCCGCGGCCTTCGAGGGTGAAGCCCGCGGCGATGAAGTCCACGCGGCCATCGAGCGCGTTCGCCGGAGGCCAGTCGGGGTCGAAACGCACCTCGGCGTCCTCCAGCAGGGCCGAGGCATGGAACAGTCCCGCGCCGGCACCTCCCGGTCCCGCGGAGAAGGGCCAGTCGTCCAGGTCGCCCGAGACCACGGCCCGGCCGTCGAGCACGCGGCCATCGACCAGGGCCGTGTCGAGCCAGTGCACCGCCTGGCCCGGCATCAAGTGGCGGATCCAGAAGCGCTTGGCGACCGGCACCCGGGCCTCGTCGACCTCGGCGGCAAGGTCCATGCGCGGCCGCGAGCCATCGCCCTCGAACACCAGCCCGCCCCGGACCGCGGCGCCATAGCCCTGGCCGTCGATGCGCAGCGCCGGTGCCTGGAGCTGCCAGCCACTGCCATCGCGCCAGAGCGCCAGTTCGCCGCGCAACCGCACCTCGTGCGCCGGCGGACCGAAGCCGGCCGGCCAGTCGACGACCACGGTGGCCGCGGTATCGGGCGTGAAGACCAGCCCGTCGGCATCGCCCTGCACGCGACCGGACAGCCCGGCCACCCCCGGCGCCTGGCCGATGACGCGGAAGCCCAGGCCTTCCACCGCTGCGCTCGCACGCAGGGGCCCGCCGGCCATGCCGACGACCTCGACATCGCGCAGCACGCCACTCGGGCGGGCGGCGCGCAGCCAGTCGACGAACGCCGCCGGCAGCGCCGGCGCCAACGGCGCCAGGGCCAGCAGCGCACCGGCATCGATCCGGCTGGCGACCAGGGCACG
>DATBUS010000002.1:0-3297 GCA_036515815.1 Luteimonas sp. | reverse complement strand
GCTGCTCAAGCCCGCCACCTTCATGAACCTCTCCGGCAAGTCGGTCACCGCCGCACTGCGGTTCTGGAAGATCGAGCCGGAGGAGGCGCTGCTCGCGCACGACGAGCTCGACCTGTCGCCCGGCACCGCGCGGCTCAAGTTCGACGGCGGCCACGGCGGCCAGAACGGCCTGCGCGACACGATCCGCCTGCTCGGCCATGCGAAGTTCCATCGCCTGCGCGTGGGCATCGGCCATCCCGGCCACAAGGACAAGGTCGTCGGCTGGGTGCTCGGCAAGCCGTCGCCGGGCGACGAGACGCTGATCCTGCGTTCGATCGACGACGCCATCGACGTCATGCCGCTGGCGGTCGCCGGCGACGTCAACGAGGCGATGAAGCGCCTCAATACCGCCAAGGCCTGAGCGGGCATGCGCAAGCGCCGGTGATCCGCCGCTTGCGCATTTCCGTTCGAATCACCGGAGCCCCGTCATGGGCATCAAATGCGGCATCGTCGGCCTGCCCAACGTCGGCAAGTCGACCCTCTTCAACGCGCTGACCAAGGCCGGCATCGCCGCGGCCAACTTCCCATTCTGCACGATCGAGCCCAACGTCGGCGTCGTGCCGGTGCCGGATCCGCGCCTCGGCCAGCTGGCCGAGATCGTCAAGCCGCAGAAGGTCATCCCGACGGCGGTGGAGTTCGTCGACATCGCCGGCCTCGTCGCCGGCGCAGCCTCGGGCGAGGGCCTGGGCAACAAGTTCCTCGCGCACATCCGCGAGGTCGATGCGATCACCCACGTGGTGCGCTGCTTCGAGCATCCGGACGTGATCCACGTCGCCAACAAGGTCGACCCGATCGCCGACATCGACACCATCGACACCGAGCTCGCGCTCGCGGACCTGGAGTCGGTCGACAAGGCCCTGCAGCGCGCCGAGCGCTCCGCCAAGACCGGGGACAAGGACGCCAAGGTGCGCGTCGAAGTGCTGGCGCGCATCCGCGCCGGCCTCGACGAGGGCAGGGCCGCGCGCAGCCTCGGCCTGTCGGACGAGGACAAGGCGGCCGTTCGCGACCTGTTCCTGATCACCATCAAGCCGGTGCTGTACGTCGCCAACGTCCTCGAGGACGGTTTCGACAACAACCCGCACCTCGACGCCGTGCGCGCCCGCGCCGCCACCGAGGGCGCCGAGGTGGTGCCGGTGTCGGCCGCCATCGAAGAAGAACTCAGCCAGCTCGACTACGCCGACCGCGACGCGTTCCTGACCGACCTCGGCCTCGACGAGCCGGGCCTCAACCGCGTGATCCGCGCCGCCTACAAGCTGCTGGGCCTGCAGACCTACTTCACCGCCGGCGTGAAGGAAGTCCGCGCCTGGACGGTGAGGGCCGGTTCCACCGCGCCGCAGGCCGCCGCCGTCATCCATACCGACTTCGAGAAGGGCTTCATCCGCGCCGAGACCATCGGTTTCGACGACTTCATCAAGTACAGGGGCGAGGCCGGCGCCCGCGACGCCGGGCGCCTGCGCCTGGAGGGTAAGGAGTACCGCGTCCAGGAAGGCGACGTCCTGCATTTCCGCTTCAACGTCTGAGCGACGGTTCGGGTCGCGGTCGGGGAAGTGAACGATCCGTTGACTTGCCCGATCGGCTCCGCCAGAATTGCGGGCTCTCCGGAGGGATACCCAAGCGGCCAACGGGGGCAGACTGTAAATCTGCTGGCTTACGCCTTCGGTGGTTCGAATCCACCTCCCTCCACCAGTTCCATGCTTCAACCGCAGGTCTTACCAGCCGGCGGCGCAAGACCCAAGCGGTTCGTCCGGCGCGGGAGTAGTTCAATGGTAGAACCTCAGCCTTCCAAGCTGATGGTGCGGGTTCGATTCCCGTCTCCCGCTCCATTGACGCCGCGACAGACATCCGCAACGCGTTACACGCTCACGTAGCTCAGTCGGTAGAGCACCTCCTTGGTAAGGAGGAGGTCGCTGGTTCGATTCCAGTCGTGAGCACCATGTTGTAGGCGGGTCCCCCGCACGAGCCCGGCCCCGCGGCCGGAGCTTCAAGAAACCCCACCGCACGCTTCCACCGAAGCGCCCAACGAGACGGAACCATGGCCAAGGGTAAGTTCGAGCGCACCAAGCCCCACGTGAACGTGGGCACGATCGGTCACGTGGACCACGGCAAGACGACGCTGACGGCGGCGCTGACGAAGATCGGCGCGGAGCGTTTCGGGGGTCAATTCCACGCGTACGACCAGATCGACAAGGCGCCGGAAGAGAAGGCGCGCGGCATCACGATCTCGACCTCGCACGTGGAGTACGAGAGCCCGAACCGCCACTACGCGCACGTGGACTGCCCGGGCCACGCCGACTACGTGAAGAACATGATCACGGGTGCGGCGCAGATGGACGGCGCGATCCTGGTGTGCTCGGCCGCGGACGGCCCGATGCCGCAGACGCGCGAGCACATTCTGCTCTCGCGCCAGGTCGGCGTGCCGTACATCGTCGTGTTCCTGAACAAGGCCGACATGGTCGACGACGCCGAGCTGCTCGAGCTGGTCGAGATGGAAGTGCGCGAGCTGCTCAGCAAGTACGACTTCCCGGGCGACGACACCCCGATCATCGCCGGTTCGGCGCGTCTGGCGCTGGAAGGCGACCAGTCGGACATCGGCGTGCCGGCGATCCTGAAGCTGGTCGAGGCGCTGGACACGTTCATTCCGGAGCCCGAGCGCGCGATCGACAAGCCGTTCCTGATGCCGGTCGAGGACGTGTTCTCGATCTCCGGTCGCGGCACGGTGGTCACGGGCCGCATCGAGCGCGGCATCATCAAGGTCGGTGACGAAATCGAGATCGTGGGCATCCGCCCGACGCAGAAGACCACGGTCACCGGTGTCGAGATGTTCCGCAAGCTGCTCGACCAGGGCCAGGCGGGCGACAACGCCGGTCTGCTGCTGCGCGGCACCAAGCGTGACGACGTCGAGCGCGGCCAGGTGCTGTGCAAGCCGGGTTCGATCGCCCCGCACACCGACTTCGAGGCCGAGGTCTACGTGCTGAGCAAGGACGAGGGCGGCCGCCACACGCCGTTCTTCAAGGGCTACCGTCCGCAGTTCTACTTCCGCACCACCGACATCACCGGCTCGATCGAGCTGCCGGAAGGCGTCGAGATGGTCATGCCGGGCGACAACATCAAGATGGTGGTGACGCTGATCAACCCGGTGGCGATGGACGAGGGCCTGCGCTTCGCGATCCGCGAAGGCGGCCGTACGGTCGGCGCCGGCGTGGTGGCCAAGATCATCAAGTAAGCCGCAACCCCGCCGCTCAGGCGGCGGGGCTTCCG
>DATBUS010000001.1:0-28454 GCA_036515815.1 Luteimonas sp. | reverse complement strand
GGCGGCGGCGGGCGCCGCGGGGCCTGAGCTCAGGCGTCCGAAAGCGTGAACGCGTCCCCGTCCCCAAGGGCGGGGAAGCGCTCGCGGAAGCCGGCCAGTTCCGCCGCCAGGAGCGTCGTGGTGACCACGACCTCCTCGTCGGTGCATTCGCTGAGCGGCGTGCCGAGGAAATCGATCACCGCGCTGTCGCCGCAGTACACCAGGCCGTTGCCATCGCGGCCCACGCGGTTGAGCCCGGCGACGTAGCAGACATTCTCGATCGCGCGCGCGCGTAGCAGCGTCTTCCAGGCGTAGGCCCGCGCGGCCGGCCAGTTCGCGACATACAGCTGCAGGTCGAAGGCCGGGCGCCCGTCGGCATCCAGCGTATTGCGCGCGAACACCGGGAACCGCAGGTCGTAGCAGACCAGCGGATTGATCCGCCACCCCCTCAGCTCCACCACCAGCCGCTCGCGGCCGGGGGCGTAGCGCTCGTGCTCGCCCGCGTAGGTGAACAGATGGCGCTTGTCGTACTGGGCGTGCGTGCCGTCGGGCCGCATCCACAGCATGCGGTTGTAGACCGCGTCGCCATCGCGCAGCTGCACGCTGCCGCTGACGACCGCGCCCAGGGCCGCCGCCTGCTCGCGCATCCAGCGCACCGTCGGGCCGTCCATGTCCTCGGCCGCATCGATCGCGTCGTTGCTGAAGCCGCTGGTGAAGGTCTCGGGCAGCAGCACCAGGTCGGTGATGCCGCGCAGTGGTGCGATCAGCCCGCCGTAGTACTCGCGGTTGCCGGCGGGGTCGTGCCAGAGCGTGTCGCCCTGGACCAGTGAGATGCGCAGGTTGTCCATGGGGATGATCCTAGCCGGAACCTCTCGCGGCTGTGGCCGCTCCTACAGTCGGGCGAGCCGCTCGATGGCTGCGTCAAGCGTTGGCTGCGCCTTGGCGAAGCACAGCCGGGCCAGGCGCTGGCCCGCGGGCGGGGACTCGTAGAACGGCGACAGCGGGATCGCGGCCACGCCGTGCCCGATGGTGAGCCAGCGGCAGAATTCCGTGTCCGACAGGTCGCTGACCCCGGAATAGTCGACCAGCTGGAAATAGCCGCCGGGCACCGGCAGGGGCCGCAGTTTCGTGCCGGCCAGCTGCTCGCGGAAGGCGTCGCGCTTGGCCTGGTAGAAAGCGCCAAGCTCCAGGTAGTGGCCGGGCTCCTCGCGCAGCATCTCGGCAAAGGCATGCTGTGCCGGCGCGAACGTACAGAACACGTTGTACTGGTGGACCTTGCGGAACTCGAGCGACAGCCCGGGTGGCGCGATGCAGTAGCCGACCTTCCAGCCAGTGCAGTGGTAGGTCTTGCCGAAACTCGAGACCACGAAGGCGCGCTCGCGCAGCGCCGGGTACCGCAGCGCCGACTCGTGCCGTGCGCCGTCGAACACGATGTGCTCGTAGACCTCGTCGGAGATCAGCCAGACGCCGGTGTCCTGCACGATCGCGGACAGCTCCACCATGTCCCCGGCGGTCAGCATCGCGCCCGAGGGGTTGTGCGGTGTGTTGACGATCAGCATCCGGGTCTTCGGGCCGATCGCGGCGCGCACCCGTGCCCAGTCGGGCGCGAAGCTTGCCGGGTCCAGCGGCACGTGCACCGCACGAGCACCCGCCAGGTCGATCGCGGGCTCGTAGCAGTCATAGGCCGGGTCCAGCACCACCACCTCGTCGCCGGCGCGGACCACGGCGTGGATGGCGTTGAAGATGGCCTCGGTGGCGCCACTGGTGACGGTGACCTCGGCATCGGCGTCCGGGCGGTGGCCGTACAGGCGTGCGGTCTTGCCTGCGATCGCCTCGCGCAGTGCGGCCACGCCGGTCATCGGCGCGTACTGGTTGTGGCCGGCGCGCATGGCGCGATCGAGGGCGTCGACGAGCCGTGCCGGCACCTCGAAGTCGGGAAAGCCCTGTCCCAGGTTGACCGCGCCGTGCTCGGCGGCGAGCTGCGACATCACGGTGAAGATGGTCGTTCCCACCCTGGGGAGCTTGGTGCCCGGCATCGCTGTCCTCCGTCCGGCCACGTGCCGGGGACGTCCGAGTTTACGCAGGGCGCCGGCTGGCGTTAAATCAGCCCATGCCCTTCCCGCCGCCCGCTGTCACCGAGGCCGACATCGAATTCCTCGTCACCGCCTACCTGGGGGCGGTGTACCGCTGGGCACGCAACGATGACTGGCACGACATCCGCATCGGCCTTCCCGTGCCGGGGCTGGAACTGCTGCATCCGCAGGTGGAGTGCTTTGGCGTGCTGTCGGCGTGGAACCCGCACTCGCACCCGCTCGACGAGGCCAGCAACCGGCGTGCCGACGAGGCGCTGGCGAGCGAACTCGCCGAACGCGGGCTCGCCCATGTCCCCGCGTTCTCCTCGTCGCCGAACCGCAGCTGGCGCGAGCCGGGCTGGGTCGTCTTCGACCTCGATACCGCCGGGCTGGACGATCTGTGCCGGCGCTATGGCCAGTTGGGGTCGCTCTGGTGGCCGCGCGGCAAGGCGGTGCGGCTACGCATGTACTGCGCCAAACCTTCGCGCATGCCGGACCAGCCGCTGGTCGACTGGATAGAATGAGCCCTGTCCGGTCGCCGTCGCGGCCCGTGCCGCACGATGCCCGAATCCCTGCTCCCCGCCCCGCCCCTGCTCTCCGCCCAGGCGCTGCGCTTCACGCGCAACGACATGCCCGTGTTCGGCCCCATCGATTTCGAGGTCGCCGCAGGCGAGGCGCTGCTGGTCCAAGGTGACAATGGCGCCGGCAAGACCACGCTGCTGAAGGTGCTTGCAGGCCTGCTGCGCGCCGACGGCGGGACGATCGACCTGCAGGGCCGGCCGGCCGAGCCGCTCCTGCGCGCGCGCGTGGTGGGCTACCTCGGCCACCTGCCGGCACAGAAGGCCGACCTGAGCGCGCTGGAGAACCTGCGCTTCCTGTGCGGGCTGCATGGCAGCCGCCCCGGAATGTCGCTGGAGGACGCGATGGCCACCGTCGGGCTTGCCGGGTACGAGGACGCGCTGGCGCGGCAGATGTCGGCGGGCCAGCGCAAGCGCCTGTCGCTGGCGCGGTTGTGGCTGTCGCCGGCACCGCTCTGGCTGATGGACGAGCCCTACGCCAACCTCGACCTCGAGGGCATCGAGCTGGTCAACCGGATGATCGAGGCCCACCTCCGCGAAGGCGGCGGCACGATGGTCACCACGCATGGCGCCTACGCCGCGCCGCCGGTACGGACGCGCCTGCTGGTCCTCGAGCGGCCGTCATGATGTGGGCGGCCGCGCGCGCACTCGCCACCCGCGACCTGCAACTGCTCTGGCGCAGGCGCGGCGACAGCCTGCAGCCGGCGCTGTTCGCGCTGCTGGTACTCGTGCTGTTCGCGCTGGCCCTGGGCAGCGACCGCACGATGCTCGCGCGCGTGGCGCCCGGCGCACTCTGGGTGGCCGTGCTGCTGTCGGGACTGCTGGCGCTGGACACGCTGTTCCGCGGCGATGCGGAGGACGGTTCGCTCGAGCAGTGGCTGCTCGCGCCGGTCCCGCTGGCGTGGCTGGTCCTGGTGCGGGTGGCCACCCACTGGGCGACCACGGCGCTGCCGCTGGTGCTGGCGATGCCGCTGCTGGCGGAGCTGATGGCGCTGCCGCGCGCGGACTGGCCGGTGCTCTTCGCCTCGCTGCTGCTGGGCACGCCGCTGCTCGCGCTGCTGGGCGCGGTGGTCGCGGCGCTGACCGTCGGCATGCGCCGCTCGGGCATCCTCGTGGCGCTGCTCGCCCTCCCGCTCTATGTCCCCGTGCTGGTCTTCGGCGCCGGCAGCGTCACCGCCGCCACGCAGGGCTTCGATCCCGCCGGGGGCCTGCTGCTGCTTGCCGCCGGCCTCGTCGCCGCCCTGGTCCTCGCCCCGCTGGCGGCCGCCGCCGCCATCCGGATCGCGTTGTCGTGATCCGGCCTGGCCGCATCGGGCATTGACCCTGGTCAGGACGGCGCGCGCGCAAACAGGCCAGGATCGCGCCTGAAACCCAGCCAACGTGCCCCGCGGTGTTCCGGTTCCGCGCCTTGGCCCGGGGGGCCAAACCTGAAAGAATGCCGTGCTGGTCCGGATGCCCACCGTGGTCGTGGGCCGGCCCATTCCGGGCAGCGCGCCTGAAGCCAGCGAAAACCCGATGTCCGACATGAACCCGGTGCTCCGCTGGTTCCACCAGCTTGGATCACCCCCCTACTTCGATCGCTTCGCCGCCCGCTGGGCGCCGTGGGGCTATGTCCTGGGCGCACTGGTCATGGCCTGGGGCGTATATGGCGCGCTGTTCCAGGTGCCTGCCGACTACCAGCAGGGCGACAGCTTCCGCATCCTCTACATCCACGTGCCCGCGGCCTGGATGAGCCTGCTCGTGTTCGGGCTGATGGCGCTGTATTCCGCGATCGCGCTCATCTGGCGCATCAAGCTGTGCGAGATCCTCGCGATGGCCTGTGCGCCGATCGGCGCCGCCTTCACCGCGGTCACGCTCGCCACCGGCTCGATCTGGGGCAAGCCGATGTGGGGCACGTGGTGGGACTGGGATCCGCGCCTGACCAGTCAGCTTGTGCTGCTGTTCCTGTACCTGGGCGTGATCGGCCTGTACCACGCGATCGACGACCGCCGCACCGCGGCGCGCGCCGCGGGCCTGCTGGCCCTGGTCGGCGTGGTGATGCTGCCGGTGATCCGCTATTCGGTGGTGTGGTGGAACTCGCTGCACCAGGGCCAGACCATCCGCGTGTTCGGCGAGTCGTCCATGGACCCGAGCATGCTGCCACCCCTCGTCTGGATGGTGATCGGCACCAAGTTCTGGTTTGCCGGCTCGCTGCTGGCGCGCGCACGCGCGGACAACCTGCAGCGCGAGGCCGGCAAGGACTGGGTGCGCCGCATCGCCGTGGCCGGGGATACGCCATGAGCTATCGCGAGTACGTCATCGCCGCCTATGCGGTGTTCGCCCTGATGCTGGCCTGGGACTACATCGCCCCGCGCCTTGCGATCGCGCGCCAGTTGCGCGCCGCGCGCAGGCTGGCCGCGCGCCGCGCCGCGCGTCCCGCGCGCACCACACGTCCCACGGAGCTTGGTCGATGAATCCCACCCGCCGAAGGCGCCTCTGGTTCGTGCTTGCCGTCGTTGCCGCGGCCGCGCTTGTCGCGGTGCTCGTGGCCATGGCGCTGCAGCGCAACGTGGCGTACCTGTTCACTCCCGCCGAGGTGCTGGATGGCCGCGCCGGTGCGGACGTGGCGTCCGGCGAGACCCGTTTCCGCCTGGGCGGCATGGTGGCGAAGGATTCGTTCGAGCGCCCCGCCGGTTCGATGGAGGCACGCTTCCAGGTCACCGATGGAGATGCGCTGATGCCCGTGGTCTATTCCGGCATCCTTCCCGACCTGTTCCGCGAGAACCAGTCGGTGGTCGCCACCGGCCGCATGCGCGCCGACGGCACCTTCGTCGCCGAGGAAGTGCTGGCCAAGCACGACGAGACCTACGTGCCCAAGGAAGTGGCCGACAAGATGGGCCTGGCGCACGAGAAGCACAACGTCGACGCGCCCGCAGCGCAGACCAGCGAAGGCTCGCGCTAGTGCTGCCGGAGATCGGCCAGGCCGCGCTGGCACTGGCGCTGGTGCTGGCGGCACTGCAGGGCGTCACCGGGCTGCTGGGTGCGGCGCGCGGGCACGGGGATCTCGCGGCGGTCACCCGTCCGGCCGCGCTGCTGCAGCTGCTGCTGGTGCTCGTGGCCTATGTCCTGCTGACCGCCGCCTTCGTCACCGGGGACTTCTCGGTCCGCTACGTGGCCGACAACTCGAACAGCCTGTTGCCGCTGATCTACCGCTACACCGCGGTCTGGGGCTCGCACGAGGGCTCGCTGCTGCTGTGGGCACTGATGCTGGCGATCTGGAACGCCGCGGTCGCGGTGCTTTCGCGACGTATCCCGTGGAGCTTCCGCGCGCGCGCGCTCGGCATCATCGGCCTGGTGGCGGTGGGCTTCCTGTCGTTCATGGTGTTCACCTCCAACCCGTTCGAACGCCTGCTTCCGGCGGCGGTGGAAGGCCATGACCTGAATCCGCTGCTGCAGGACCCGGGGATGATCATCCATCCCCCGCTGCTGTACATCGGCTACATCGGCTTCGTGGTGCCGTTCGCGTTCTCGCTGGCCGCGCTGCTCGAAGGCGTGGTCGATGCGCGCTGGCTGCGCTGGTCGCGCCCCTGGACGAACATCGCGTGGGCCTTCCTGACCGTCGGCATCGCGATGGGCAGCTGGTGGGCCTATTACGAGCTCGGCTGGGGCGGCTGGTGGTTCTGGGATCCGGTCGAGAACGCGAGCTTCATGCCCTGGCTGGTCGGCGCCGCGCTGATCCATTCGCAGGCGGTGACCGAGAAACGCGGAAGCTTCGGCAGCTGGACCATGCTGCTGGCCATCGCGGCGTTCTCGCTGTCGCTGCTCGGCGCCTTCCTGGTGCGTTCGGGCGTGCTGACAAGCGTCCACTCCTTCGCGGCCGACCCGTCGCGCGGGCTCTTCATCCTGGTGTTCCTGGGCGTGGTCATCGGCGGTGCGTTGCTGGTGTACGTGACCCGCGCGCCGCGCCTGGCGCAGGGCAAGCCGTTCTCGGCGGCCTCGCGCGAGACGCTGCTGCTCGTCAACAACCTGCTCCTGGCCTCGGCCTGCGCCATGGTGCTGTTCGGCACGCTGTATCCGCTGCTCGCCGATGCCCTGGACCTGGGCAAGGTGTCGGTTGGGCCGCCCTACTTCGGCACCCTCTTCCTGGTGCTGATGGCGCCGCTGGTCATGCTGGTGCCCTTCGGTCCGCTGACCCGCTGGCAGCAGGAGCAGGCATCGCGCCCGTTCGCGATGCTGGCACCGTGGCTGGCGCTGGCGCTCGGCCTGGGCATCGCGGCCTGGTACAAGGCGCCGCAGGGTGCGCTCAAGACCGGCTTCGGCGTGTTCGCCGCGGCCTGGGTCGGCCTGGGCACGCTGCGCTTCGTCTGGACCCGCATCCGCGCCAGGGGACGTGCTTTCACCCCCGAGATGCTGGGCATGGTGCTCGGCCACCTCGGCATCGCCGTGTTCCTGGTCGGGGCGATGCTCGTGGAGGCGCAGAACGTGCTGCGCGAAGTGCCGATGCGCCCGGGCCAGACCCAGACCATCGGCCGCTACGAATTCCGCTTCGATGGCGTCGAGCGCGTCCAGGGCCCGAACTACATGGCCGACCGCGGCCATGTGCAGGTCTTCCGCGACGACCGGCCACTGGTGCTGCTGCATCCCGAGAAGCGTGGCTATGCCAGCGGCGGCCAGGTCATGACCGATGCCGGCATCCACGCGGGCGTGCGCGCCGACATCTTCGTGGCCCTCGGCGAACCGCTGGGCGATGATGCCTGGGCGGTGCGCCTGCACGTGAAGCCCTTCGTCCGCTGGATCTGGGCGGGTGCACTGCTGATGGCGCTGGGTGCCCTGGTGGTGGCCTTCGACCGTCGCTTCCGGCTGCCCCTGAGGAAGGAGGACGCACGATGAATGCTTCCGCTCCCCCGCCCGATGCGAACGCGCCCGGCGGGCGTCGCCTGCTCGCGACCGTGCTGGTCGGTGGCTTCGTGGCGCTCCTGGTCCTGCTGGCCTGGGGCGTGAGCCGCTCCGACCGGCCGGACCGCGAGACCCTGCCTTCGCCGCTGATCGGAAAGCCCGCACCGGAGTTCTCGCTGCCGGTGCTGCATGACGCCAGCTATCGCGTGGGCAGCGCGGATCTCCGCGGCCAACCCTACCTGCTCAACGTCTGGGGCAGCTGGTGCCCGGGCTGCCAGGACGAACACCCGGTACTGGCGCGCTATGCGGAGCAGAAGAAGATCCGCGTGGTCGGCTACAACTGGAAGGACGAGCCTGAAGACGCGCTGCGCTGGCTCGAGCAGTTCGGCAACCCGTACTGGGTGGTGGTGACCGACTACGAGGGTGGCACCGCGATCGAATGGGGCATCTACGGTGCGCCGGAGACCTTCCTGGTCGACGCCGCGGGCATCGTGCGCTGGAAGCACGTCGGGCCGCTGACCGACGACATCGTCGATGAGGTGCTGGCACCGATGGTCGAATCCATGGGTGCAGGCGGATGATCCGCGGCAACGCCCGCGCTGGCGCGAGGTCCCTGCTCGCGGCCTGCCTGCTCGTGCTGTTCGCCGCCCTGCTGCTGCCCGCGGGCCCGGCATCCGCACAGGCGGTGCGCAACGTGCAGCCACTCGAGTTCCGCGACCGGGCCGAGGAACAACGCTTCCACCGCCTCACGCTCGAGCTCCGCTGCGTGATGTGCCAGAACCAGTCGCTTGCCGATTCCGATGCGCCGATCGCCCACGACCTGCGCCGCGAGGTGTTCAACCTCATGCGCGAAGGCCGCAGCGACGACGAGATCAAGCAGTTCCTGGTCGAGCGCTACGGGGAGTTCGTGCTGTACCGGCCGCAGTTCGGCGGCGGCACCCTGCTGCTGTGGCTGGGACCGGCAGTGGTGCTGCTGGCCGGTGCGGTCGTGGTCGTGGTCGTGGTCCGGCGCCGGGCGTCGGCCAACCGCGTCGCGGCCGGCCCCGTCGAAGACGACACGCAGGAGTGGTGATGAAGGCCCTGTTCCTCCTTGGCGTGCTGGTTGCAGCCGTCCTGGCCATCGCACTGGTCGCCGCCCCCTTGCGCACGCGCTCGCGGCGCACCTGGCTGGCCCTGATGGCGACCGTACCGGTCATGTCGCTGGCGCTGTACCAGGTGCTGGGCACGCCCGCCGCGCTGGACCCGGATGCGCGACGACCGGTGGCGGCCGGGATCGACCCGGCCACCCAGGTGGACCCTGCGGAGTTCGCCCAGGCCATCGCCGAGCTGCGTGCCGAGCTGGGGCGCAATCCCGATCAGCCGGAAGGCTGGGTGCTGCTGGCGCGCTCCATGGCCGTCCAGGGCGACCACGCGGCCGCGCACGAGGCCTATCGCAAGGCGCTGGACCTGGTGCCCGACGAACCCGCGCTCATGGTCGAGGTCGCGCAGTCGAGCGCCCAGGCGCACCCGCAGAACCGGTTCGGGGACGACGCCGTGGCCCTGCTCGAGCGCGCCCTGTCGCTGCAGCCCGGCAACCAGCGCGCGCGCTGGTTCCTTGGCGTCGCGCAGCGCCAGCGTGGCCAGGACGCCGAGGCGGCCGCGACCTGGGAGGCGCTGCTGCCGCAGGTCGATGCCGCCACGGCCTCCAGCCTGCGTCCGCAGATCGCGCAGGCGCGCGAGGCGGCCGGGCTTCCGCCCCTCCAGGCGGGTGCGGTCGCGGGGCCTTCCGGTGTCGCGGGTGCGTCGCCCGGCGTGACGGCCGCCCTTGCCACCGACGCCACGGCGGCCGGCGGACTTCGCGTGCGGGTCAGCCTCGCACCGCAGGCCGCGGCCACGGTGGACGCAAACGCGGTGGTTTTCATCATGGCCCGTGCGCCGGATGGCCCGCCGATGCCGGTCGCCGCCGAACGGCACCCGGTGTCCGCGCTGCCGCTCGACGTCGTGCTCGACGACAGTGACAGCCCGATGCCGACGCAGAAGCTCTCGCAGCTGCAGGCCGCGATCGTGTCCGCACGCGTTTCGGCCAGTGGCACGGTCGACCGCAGCTCCGATGACCTCGAGTCCATGCCCGTGCGCGTGGCCCTGCCGGCCCCGGACGTCGTCGAACTGGTGATCGGCGCCGACTGAACCGGGCGCGCGCGGCGGTAAACTGCCGTCCATGACCGAATTCATCCCCCCCGGGACGCGCTGGATCGACCTGCCCGCCGGCTTCGCGCTGAAGCGTGGCGGCGTCCTGCGCCAGGGCCGCATCGCATACGAGACCTGGGGCCAGCGCAACGCCGCCGGCGACAATTCCGTTCTGATCATGACCGGGCTTTCGCCGGACGCGCACGCCGCGGCCGGCGGGCACGACCCGTCCCCGGGCTGGTGGGAGGCAATGGTCGGCCCGGGCAAGCCTGTCGACACGAACCGCTGGCACGTGGTCTGCGTCAATTCGCTGGGCAGCTGCAAGGGCTCCAGCGGCCCGGCGTCGATCGATCCGGATAGCGGGGCACCGTACCGGCTCGCCTTCCCGGATGTGTCCATCGAAGACGTGGCCGACGCGACCGCGCACGTGGTGCGGGCGCTGGGCATCGAGCGGCTGGCATGCGTGATCGGCAACTCGATGGGTGGCATGGCGGCGCTGGCCCTGCTTGCGCGGCATCCCGGCATCGCACGCAGCCACGTCAATATCTCGGGTGCCGCGCGCGCCCTGCCGTTCTCGATCGCGATCCGCTCGCTGCAACGCGAGGCGATCCGGCTCGACCCGCACTGGAACAACGGCGACTACGACGAAGCGCACTACCCGGAAAGCGGCATGCGCATGGCGCGCAAGCTCGGGGTGATCACCTACCGCTCGGCGCTGGAGTGGGACGGCCGCTTCGGGCGCGTGCGCCTGGATTCCGACCGCCGCGACGACGAGGATCCCTTCGGGCTGGAGTTCGAGGTGGAGAGCTATCTCGAGGCGCATGCGCGTCGCTTCGTGCGCAACTTCGACCCCAACTGCTACCTCTATCTCAGCCGTTGCATGGACTGGTTCGACATCGGCGAATCCTGCGGCGGGACCACGGCCCAGGGCCTGGCGCGCATCCAGGTCGAGCGGGCGCTGGCCATAGGCGTGCACACCGACATCCTGTTTCCGTTGCAGCAGCAGGAAGAGATCGCCGACGGATTGCGCGCAGGCGGGGCCAGGTCCGATTTCCTGCCGCTGGAATCGCCGCAGGGACACGACGCATTCCTGGTCGACTTCGCGCGCTTCGGGCCTGCGGTGGGCGGATTCCTGGGCGGGCTGTAGCCCGGGTCGGGCGCGGGACGCCCTGATGCCGGCCATGCTGCGGCGCGGCGGGGGCGAAGGGCCGCATCGTCGTACACTCGACGCCATGAACATTCCCGGCGACGGCCGCATCGGCGCCCTGCCCGACATTCCCTTTCCTGGCCGGGAACGCCTCGTGGCCGGCATCGACCAGGCACTGGCCGCTGGCGACTGCCATGCGGTCACCGCGGCGCTCCGCAACGTGCTGTGCGGGCTCATCCGTGATCCCGACGTGCGCCTGCCCGACTGCGTGCACGCGCCGATCGAGGACCACTACGCGCGTCGTGAGCTCTACCGCAGCCCGCGCCATGGCTACAGCGTGGTGGCCATGACCTGGGGACCCGGCCAGGGCACGCCGATCCATGACCATGCCGGCTGCTGGTGCGTGGAGGGCGTCTGGCGGGGCGAACTCGAGATCACCCAGTTCGAACTGCTGGAGCAGCACGGCGACCGTTTCCGCTTCCGCTCCGCCGGCGGCATGCAGGCCGGCCCCGGCAGTGCCGGCAGCCTGATCCCGCCGCACGAGTACCACACCATCCGCAACACGGATCCGAGTGCCATAGCGGTGTCGCTGCATGTATACGAAGCCCCGCTCGAGCAGTGTTCGCGCTTCGAGCAGACCGCCGGCGAGTGGTACCAGCGCGTGGACAACACCCTGCGCACGGATGCTGCGGCCTGAGCTTCGGCTGCCGCTATACTTGGCGCCCGCGCCGGAATGGCGGAATCGGTAGACGCAGCGGACTCAAAATCCGCCGCCCTTAAAAGCGTGTGGGTTCGAGTCCCACTTCCGGCACCATCCTGTAGGAATTTTCCGACCCTTCGTCAGGGTCCCGGCCTATAGTGGCTTCGCGTGTCGGAGCGGATCATGTCCGCACCGGCAGCACAGCGCACCAACGGATGGAGCGCCGCCAACACGGACGTAAGGCCGTGGCCACTGGCCACGGTGCTGGGCCGGAAACCTCTTGGAGCGCCTGGTCCATCCTGGCAGCTACCATGGCCCGATGTGCCTGATTGCCCTCGCCTGGCGCCAGCATCCGCACTGGCGTCTCGTCATCGCAGCCAATCGCGATGAATTCCACGCGCGGGCGTCCGCGCCTGCCGGCTTCGACCCCGACGATCCCACGGTCCATGGCGGCCGCGACCTGGTGCAGGGCGGTGGCTGGCTGCAGCTGTCCACGCGCGGAAGGCTCGCCGCGGTGACGAACGTCCGTGATGGGGCCGGCGCCGCCGCGCATCCGCGATCGCGTGGCTGGCTGGTCCGCGATTTCGTGCGCGGGGACGACACGGCCAGTGTCTTCGCCGCAGGGCCCGCCGCGGCAGGTGGCCACGGCCTGTTCAATGCCCTGTTCTGGGACGGTGCGGCGCTCGTCCACGCCAGCAACCACCCGGGCCACCAGCATGCCGCGGTGACGCCCGGGATCCACGCCATGTCGAACGGCGCCTTCGACGCACCGTGGCCGAAAAGCATGGCGGCGACGCGGGCGCTCGACGCCTGGCTGCACGAGCACGCCGCAACCCACGAGCTGCCATCGGCCATGGGTGCGCTGCAGCCGCTGTTCACCGCGCTGGCCAGCACGGAGATGCCGCCCGATTCCGAGCTTCCCGATACCGGCGTGGGCCTGGACCTGGAACGCACGCTTGCCCCGCCCTTCGTGCTTGGCGAGGCCTATGGCACCCGCTGCAGCACCATCGTCCTGGTCGGGCACGGCGCGGCGGTCTTCGCGGAGCGGCGCTTCGGGCCACTCGGCAGGCACTCGGGCGACAGCTTCGCGTGCATCCCGCTTCCCACGCAGGACAGCGGCCGGCGCTGACGACCGGCCGCGCGTGCGTGGCCCGTGGGGCCGTGGCCTACGGCCATCGATGGTGGTGTCAGGGCGAACTCGCCCTGCAGCGCAGTGGCGCGCTGTCCTCCAGCCCCTGCTCCCAGCCGTTCGGGCGCCTGAGCGCAATGGTGTGGTTGATGCAGGCGCGAGCCGCGCCGTCGCGCATCGCGGCGACCGGACCGGGCAGCAACACGAGGTCCCCGCCGCTGCTCTCGCCAACGGTGACCTCCGCGGCCCCGGTGTCGATGGACCCGTCCTCGGACGCGTCTCCAGGACCGACCATCGCGGCCGGCGTTCCGGTCGATGCGGGCGTGCGCTCGTCGGCGAAGGCCGCACCGGCCACGTAGCGCACCATGTCGGCCACCAGGATGCCTGCCGCCACGGCCATCAGCACGGGCAGGAACAGCGACCACGGATTGCGACCTTCGCGCAGCGCGACTCGATTCATGGCGGACCTCCAGCCGCCAGATTAGCCGCAGCCGCCCTGTATGGGCCCTCGGGCAAACCCGGGGCTCCGGACAAGTGAAAGGCCCAGTGTCCCGGGGGTGTCCCGGTCGGCTGGGCCTTTCGTCGTCGAAGGGGTGGCATCGGGCTCTGGAGCCGTTCGCATGTCCTTCGACGGTTGCAACTCTGGCACACGTCGCGTCAGGAGCGCGTCAATCCAGGCGACCGTCCATCGGCGGACCCGGCCATGGCCACCAGCCCCGTCCACTGAGGGCGTAACGGTCGGCGGCCCGCTCGAACCGGTTGCGGACACTGATGCCGCCGCACAGGAAGTACAGCGGCAGGAACAACGGCCCCAGCGCCATGTACTGGAGCACATGGGCGCGCTCGTGATCGACCAGCCGCACGGCGGGCTGCTCGCAGAGTCCGGCCCTGTGGGCGTAGGTCATGCAGTCGCGGTCGAGGCTGCCGCCGGTGTGCAGGACGACGTTTCCGAGGGTCAGCGCTCCGCCCGGACCCCAGGGCACGCCGTCGAAGACCAGCGCCAGGTCCGGACCGCGCAGCTGCACCCTGGCGCCGGACGACAGTGCGGCCAGGCCGACCAGGAAACCCGCCAGTGTGTTCGGCAGGGTCCAGACCATCCCCAGCAGCACCAGGCCGGTGCGCAGCAGGAGCGCCGGGGCGCTCAACCGTCCTCGGGCATCAGCAGCCACAGCACCAGGTACACCAGGATGCCGGGGAACGCGGCCGAGAGCACGGAAGCCACGACATAGACCACCCGCAACAGGGTGGAGCTCCAGCCGAAGCGTCGCGCGATGCCGCCGACCACGCCGGCAAGCACGCGGTCGTCCACCGGGCGTGCCAGTCCCGTTCGACCCGTGCTCATCGCTGCGCCAGCCAGCCGTGGATCGCGTCGGGAACCTGCTTCTGCGCCCGTCCCGAGACATAGATCCCGATGTGGCCGCCACGGAACGACAGCTCCGAATAGTCATCGCTCCCGACAAGCTCGCGGAGTGGCTTCGAGGCCGAGGGCGGCACGAGGTGGTCCTGTTCGGCGAAGATGTTGAGCACCGGCATTTCCACCATGCCCAGGTGGACTTCGCGCCCACCGATCGTGATGCCGCCTTCGACGAAGCCGTTGCCCTGGTAGAACATCTTCACGAACTGCCGGAACGCCTCGCCGGCCTGGTCGGGCGAGTCGAAGATCCACTTCTCCATGCGCAGGAAGTCTTCCATCGCGGCCTTGTCGTCGAGGATGTCGGCCATCGCCACGTACTTCTGCACGAACAGGCGCCAGGGCTTGAGCGTCAGGTAGCACATGTTCATCAGGTCGGCCGGGACGTTGCCGAGGGTGTCGACGAACAGGTCGACGTCCATGGCGCGCGTCCAGTTCGACAGCATGTTGTCCGGGGTGTGGAAGTCCACCGGCGTCACCATGGTGATGAGGTTGCGGACCTTCTCCGGATGGAGCGCGGCATGGCAGAGCGAGAACGCACCGCCCTGGCAGATGCCCAGCAGGTTCACGGCATCGACGCCATGGCGCTCGCGCAGGTGGTCGACCGCACCGCCGATGAAGCGTTCGATGTAGTCCTCGAGCTCGAGGAAACGGTCGGACCGGTCGGGGTAGCCCCAGTCGATGATGTAGATGTCCTGGCCACGCGCGAGCAGCTGCCGCACCAGCGACTTGTCGTCCTGCAGGTCGACCATGTATGGCCGGTTGACCAGGGCGTAGGCGATCAGCAGCGGAACGCGCACCTCGGGTTCCCGTTCGCCGACGAAGCGGTAGAGCACGACCTTGCCGTCGCGCCAGACCTCCTCGCGCCGCGTGGCGCCGAAGTCGACCTCGTCGACGGTCTGCAGGACCTGCAGGCCGTCGACAAGCTTGCGTTGCAGGCGCAGGGCCTCTTCGGCGAGGCCCGCGGGCGTGATGTCCAGAGGGCTCTGCATGTCAGCGCTTCCCCTTCTTCGGCTGTGTTCCCGTCTTCCCTGGCGTAGTCTTCCCCACCGGCTTGCCGGCGTTGCCCGGGACCGCGTCCTCCGCGCCACGGCCAGTGCCACCTGCCTGCGCGCCCTGCGCCTGGCGCCCGCGGACCGCCTGCGCGGTCCCGGCGCCGGCTGGAGCATCCTCCCCCGGTGCCTTTCCCGCCGGGGTCCCCGCATCGTCGGCATGCCCATCCCGGCCCAGCGCATCGCGCAGCCTGCGGACCTCGCGTTCCAGCTGCGCGAGCTTGCGGTGCGCGCCGTCGAGTTCGCTGCGCGTGGGCATGCCGAACTGCGCGCTGGCATCCTCCACCATGCGCTGCACGCCACCGCGTACGCGCATCTGCGCATTGACCAGTCGTCCGTAGACCTCGCTGAACTCCGGCGAGAGTGCGATGGCGGCGTAGGCCTCCTCGGCGGCATCGATCCACAGGTCGAACAGCGCGCGAGCGGAATCCAGTGGCCGGCCGGCCTCCGCGCGCGCGGCGAGCCGGGCCTCGAACAGCGGGAACGCATCCTGCTGCGAGCGGGCCATCAGGGCCGCGTAGGCGGTGGACGCCTGCTGGTACTCGGCCAGGTGCGCGGCAAGCTGCTGCATCCGTTCCTGGTGTTCCCGGCCCGCGCCGATCGTGGGCATGCCGAGCCACGACATGCCCTGGTCGCGCGCCGACTGCAGCCACGGCGCGGCCGCCTGGATCCACGGGTCCAGGCCCTGCAGGCCCTGCCCTCCCAGGCTGCGCAGCATGTCCGGGAAGGGCGGCGCGCCCGCCGCGCCCAGTGCGGACTGCCAGGCGCGCGCGACGTCGGCCGCACTGCCCGGCTGGCCGGCGAACTGCGCCGCCACTTCCTGCATGCGTGCGTACCACTGCCCTGCCTGCTGGTTGAAGTGCCCGAGCATATCGCTGGCCTGCGGCGTGCCGCCGGTCGCCTGCCGCGCCCACCAGTCCATGGCCTGTTGCCAGGCACCGCTCCCGGCAAGTCCCGCCTGCGGCCCACCCATACCCGGCATGCCGGCTGCCGGCGCCGTGCGCAGCATGTCGCCCCACGCCGCCCAATAGCGCCGCGCCAGCGATTCGAAATCGTCAGCCTGATTGCCCTGCATCGCCTGCCTCCACCTGCCCTGCGCGGATCATAGCAACCGCGCAGGGCAGCGCCTGCGAAGCTCAGGGCTTGGGAATGCGCAGGGTCTTGCTGATCATCAGCGAGCCGGACAGGGCGTAGACCAGCACCAGTGGATGCAGCTGCCAGGGTCCGATCTGCCACTGGCCGAACCAGATCGCATCGCCGATCGCGCCCTGCCACGCCGCCACCGCCAGGAGCGCGACGATGGCGACGCTGGTCGGGATCGGCGTGCCCTCGAAGTACTTCACCTTGTCGCCGCCATCGGCCAGGGTCTCGGCGGTGACGTTGTAGCGCGCCAGGCGGCTGACGCCGCAGCCGACGAACCAGCTCAGCACCACCCAGTCCCAACCGCCCTGCAGGCCGCAGGCATAGCCCAGTGCGGCCGGCGCGACGCCGAAGGAGATGACGTCGGCAAGCGAATCGAGCTCGCGGCCAAGCGTCGAAGCCACCTTGCGCCAGCGGGCGATGCGGCCATCGAGCGCGTCGAACACGAAGGCCAGTGGAATCAGCGCCATTCCCAGCATGAGGTCGCGCACCCCGCCCTCCTGCAGATAGCGCATGGCCGCGAAGATGGCGCCGGTGCCGCAGAAGGCGTTGGCGAGGGTGAACCAGTCCGCGAGGTGGAAATCGCGGAGCATCGAGAAATGGCGCTGTCGGGTCATCGGGGTTCCGGGATGCGCGAGGTGGCGCCAGCATGCCAAACCACGTGTCAGCGTGGAGCAAGCACCGTCAGCGCGGCACGGCGAGGTGCGAGGCCTCCAGGACCCCGGCGGCGCGCGGCACGGTGTCGATCACCGCGTCAGCCGGCAGCGCCGCGCCGTCCAGGTGCGCGTCGACGCGGTCGAGCGCGGCGTAGACATAGGGCAGCAGTGGCAGGTAGCGCGCGCCATAGTCCGGAAGCGCCAGGAAGCCGTCGAAGTGCTGCACATTGCGTACCTGCCAGTAGCGCACGTCGCGACCCGCGGTCCGGGCATGCTCGACGTAGGGCGCGCTGCTGAAGGCGACCGGGATCAGGCCGTCGTCCAGCCCGTGCACGACGACAACCGGCAGCCCCTCGCGCGGAAGGCCGGCGCGGGTGGCGGCGATGCCTGCGCGCACGCGGTCGGCGTCGGCACCTTCGCCCGCCCATAGCCCACGCAGGCATTGCAGGCCCTTGAGCGTCAGGTCGGGAGGCGCCATGCCCGCATCGACCAGGCCGACGCCGGAGCCCGGGGGAATGCCGCTGGCGTCCGGCCACCAGGCGGCGCGTTCGGCCGCGGTTGCCGCGCGCGGCAGGAGATCGGTGCCCTGGGCCGCGAAGGAGAAGCCGCATGGGTCTTCGCCCGCGGCGTAACGCCCGTAGGCACTGGCATAGGTGGCGGCCACGGCCCGCCAGAGATCGAAGCCGGCCGAGAGTGCGCCCGCGCGCAGGGCTTCCTCCGTCCAGCCGGCATCCTTGAGCAGCGCAAGCGCCGCGGCCGCCTGCGTGCCCGTGTCCGTACCGGACAACGTGCCGTCCGCGGCCAGCGACGCGCAGCGTGCCGCGTACAGCGGGCGCACCTGCGCCAGCATTGGCGGCTGCGGCAGGTCGTCGAGCGCCAGCAGCGCGCAGGGCATCAGCAGCGCCGCCTCGGTGGTGTAGTCGTACAGCGTGCGCGCACCGGGCTGGTCCACGTACACGTTCGGTTCGCCCGCGACCACGGCGTCGAGCCAGTCGCCTTCCAGCTCGGCGGCCCGCAGCACCGCGCCACCGCCATTGGAAATGCCGACCGCGATCACCCGCGTGTTCTCGAATGTGAAAGGCGCCTGCGCCGGCAGCGCTTCGTCCAGCGCCTGGAGCGCGAACTGCGCCGCCTGCTGCACGTGCCGGCCCCAGTCGGCCTCCGGGTTGTCCTTCGAATGCGCATGCTTGAAGGCGACCCCGGTGGCCCGTTGGGCGGCCTCGGGCGCGAAGGCGATGTCCGCGGCGTCGCCACGGGCCACGCGCCCATCCGCACCGAAGCCGAGGCCGGCGTCGAGGTCGAAATAGTCGCTTCCCGCACCCTTGTCGGTGTAGGCCACGGCGCAGCCGCGCGGCAGGCCCCAGGCACCCGCCACGGCAATCGCGCCATAGATGCCTCGCGAGCCCGAGGAGGCACTGACCACCACGCAACGCTTGCCTGCGTCGAAGCCGTCCGGCACCTGCACCAGCACCCGGTGCGGATGCGTTGCGCCGGGCACCCGGGCGTAGGCGGAGAACTCGCGGCCCGGCACCGGTGCCACGCTGCCGTACAGCGTGCCGTAGCCGCCGGAAGGGCCGAGGTCGGCGATCCCGCGCCAGTTGCTCCACAGCGCGCGGCGCCGGAGTTCGGCGGCCGTGGGGGCTTCGGGATCCGCGAACGCCGGCGCCACCATCTGCCGCAGGCCATCGATGCCCAGTCCCGCGGTGAGCAGGTCGTCGCCATCACGATGCTGCGTACTGCGCGGGTGTTCGAACATCGCGGCTGGCTCCGTGGTGGCGTCGCGGACCGCGTTCGAGGCGCAGCCGGACAGGGTGGCGGCGGCGAGCGCGGCCGCCAGGGCCAGCAGGTGCAGGCGCGGCGCGGTTGGAATCGGCTGGATGATCTGGCGCACGGAGGCCACCTCGGATACCGGGAATGCCCGCACCCTAGCAGCCGCCCGCAGCCGCGGCATCGTACCTTCGTACGCGGTGGCGCGCGGCAGCGGTTTGCTAACGTGGGCCATCCCCGCCGCACGCTTCCGACATGACCGACACCTTCCTTTCCGGCCGCACCGCACTGGTGACCGGCAGCACCTCGGGCATCGGGCTCGCGATCGCCTGCAGCCTGGCCGCAGCAGGCGCGCGCGTGGCCGTCAACGGCCTCGGCGACCGCGCACAGGTCGACGCGGCGCTCCATGCCGTGCGCCAGGCGGGCGGCGGGGACGCCAGGCACTTCGATGCCGACCTGCGTGATCCCGACGCCATCGCGGCGATGATGGCCGCGATCGACGCCTGGTCGCCGGTGGACGTGCTGGTCAACAACGCGGGCATCCAGCACGCCGCGCCGCTCGCCGACATGCCGGTCGGCAAATGGAACGACATCATCGCAATCAACCTCAGCGCCGCTTTCCACACCATGCGCATCGTGCTGCCCGGCATGGCCGCGCGCGGCTACGGGCGCGTGGTCAACATCGCCTCCGTGCACGGCCTGGTGGCGTCGAAGGACAAGGCGCCGTACGTGGCGGCCAAGCACGGCATCGTCGGGCTGTCCAAGGTGGCGGCACTGGAATACGCCGCGGCCGGCAGCCGCGACAGCGGCGGCGTGACCGTGAACTGCATCTGCCCTGGATGGGTGGAAACCGCGCTCATCGAGCCGCAGATCCAGGCCCGCCGCAATGGCGGCAGCCGCGACCACGGCGTGCGTGCCCTGGTCGCCGAGAAGCAACCCAGCCTGCGCATGACCCTGCCCGGGGAAATCGGCGGGCTGGCCACATGGTTGTGCCGGCGCGAGGCGCACAACGTCACCGGTGCCTCGTTCCCGGTCGACGGCGGCTGGACCGCCCAGTAGGCACGGCGGCGCATCCTCCGTGGCTACCCTGCTGATCGCCGATGACCACCCCTTGTTCCGTGCCGCACTGCGCGGGGCCGCCGTCGAGGCCGGGTCCGGCACCGCCGTCATCGAGGCCGGCACGCTGGACGCGACGCTCGCCGCGCTCGAGTCGCGCGCCGACATCGACCTCGTGCTGCTCGATCTGCACATGCCGGGCAACCACGGCCTCGCGGGCCTGGCGGCGATCCGCGCCCAGTTCCCCGCGGTAGCGGTGGTCCTTGTCTCCGCGAACGAGGATCCGCAGGTGGTGCGGCGCGCGCTCGACCATGGTGCCGCCGGCTACATCCCCAAGAGCGCGGGCCTTGACGAGATGCGCGATGCCATCCGCACGGTGCTGGCCTGCGAGGAGTGGCTGCCGCCGGCGCTGCGTGGCGCGGTCGCGCGTGCGCAGTCGGCGCCGGGCGACGCCGACCTCGCCGCGCGCCTGGCCAGCCTTACGCCGCAGCAGTTCCGGGTGCTGGCGCTGGTGGCCGATGGCCTGCTCAACAAGCAGATCGCCGATCGGCTCGACGTGCAGGAGCGGACGGTCAAGGCGCATCTGTCGGCCATCTTCGAAAAGCTTGGCGTGCGCAACCGGACCCAGGCCGGCGTGATCCTCCGCGGCCTCGAACTCAGCGACCCGGCGCGCCAGGTCGAGCGCGCCGACTGACGCATCGCTCGCTCAGCGCGAGAAGGCCCAGGACTGCATGCGACCGTCGCGGTACGGCATCACGCCGTGGAAAGGCCGTGGGTCGCCATCGAAGACCAGCGGCACGAAATGCCGGTCGCCTTCCCACAAGGGCAGCTCGAGGATGCGCTCGACGTCCACCCATTCCAGCGTGCCTTCGGGATTGGCGGCCGGCGGCGTGCCGGTGAACGCGGTCACCAGGAAGACGAAGGCGAACCAGTCCTCGCCGTGCTTGCCAAAGCCGGGCCAACTGATGGTGCCGCGCAGCCGGAGCTCGCTGCATTCGATCCCGGCCTCCTCGCGCAGCTCGCGGCGCATGCCTGCCAGTGCGTCCTCGTCGGCTTCGAGCTTGCCACCCAGGCCGTTGTACTTGCCCAGGTGCTGGTCGCCGGGGCGGGCGTTGCGGTGGACCATCAGCACACGCCTGCCGTCGGGCGAGAGCACGTAGCCGAGGGTGGCGAGGATCGGGGTGTAGGGCATCGGTTGCATCGGCGGCGGGACAGCGGCCGATTGTAGGCGCCTCAGGCGCTGCCGACCGGCGCCGCACGCGTGATCCGCATGCGCCCCAGCATCGACTTCAGCGCCAGTGGCCGCACCGGCTTCTGCAGCAGGCCGAAGCCATGCTCGGCGACGTCACGGCGCACGGCGTCGGTGGCATCGGCACTGAGCACCAGTGACGGGAACGCGCCGTGCTGCGCCGACAGCGCCTGCCAGGCCTGGATGCCGGTCGTACCCTGATCGAGGTGGTAATCCAGCAGCCACAGATCGGCAGGCTGCACCGCATGCGCGCGGAGCGCCGCGTCGATGTCGGGCACCGCCTCCACGCTGCATCCCCAGCCGCGCAGCAGCCCGGACAGCGCGGCGAGCGCCATCGGGTCGTTGTCGAGCACCAGCACGTGCGCACCGGCCAGGCCCGTGCGCGCGGCCGGCATGCCCGCCTGCGCCGGAGGCTGCACGGCCGGCAGCGCGATCGAGAACACCGTCCCCGTCCCCGGCCGGCTGCGCAGCGCGACGCGTGAGTCAAGCAGGCGGGCGATGCGCTCGGCGATCGCAAGTCCCAGGCCCAGGCCCTGCCCGCCCGCGCCGTCGCCACGCCGGAACTCCTCGAAGATCAGCGCCTGGTCGGCTGTCGCGATGCCGGGCCCGGTGTCGTGCACTTCGATGCGCAACCCGCCACGCGACCGGCGCACGCCCAGCAGCACGCGACCACTGGCCGTGTAGCGCACCGCATTGGCCAGGAAGTTCTGCAGCACGCGCCGCAGCAGCTGCGGATCGCTGTGCGTCCAGGCGCTGCTGGCGACATGGTCCAGGGCCAGACCACGATCGCCGGCCAGCGCGCGGAACTCCGACGCCAGCGGCTCCAGCACCTCGGCCAGCGGGAAATCCCGCGGCTGCGGCACCAGTCCGCCCGCTTCCAGGCGCGCGATGTCGAACAGTCCGGTGAGGAGATCGGTGGTCGAGTCCAGCGCACCGCGCACCTGGGCCAGCGACGCACGCTGCGCTGCGGCAAGCTGCCCGGCCAGCGCATCGGTGAACAGCTGGGCGGCATGCAGTGGC
Organism: Luteimonas sp.; assembly: GCA_036515815.1. GTDB lineage: Bacteria > Pseudomonadota > Gammaproteobacteria > Xanthomonadales > Xanthomonadaceae > Luteimonas. Next base: position 6,457 of record DATBUS010000001.1, on the reverse strand, counting down.
TGCAGCAGGTCGTGGCCCACGGCAGTGAGGAAGCGGCTCTTCGCCTCGTTGGCGCGTTCGGCTTCCTGGCGGGCGAGGTCCAGGCTGGCCGTGCGCTCCTGCACGCGCTGCTCGAGCGTCTCGTTGCTGCGCTTGAGTTCGGCCTCGGTGCGCCGGAACTGGGTGACGTCGGTGAACGTCGCCACGAAGCCGCCACCCGGCATCGGGTTGCCGCGGATCTCGACGATGCCGCCGTCGGGAAACACGCGCTCGCTCACATAGGGTGTTCCGGCGCGCATATGCCGCAGGCGCTTGTCGGCCTCGGCCGCGACACGCCCGTCCACGCCCGCCACCAGTCCGCGGCCGAGGTTGCAGGCCACCAGCTCGGCCACCGGCACGCCGATCCGGAGCAACCCGGGCGGATAGCCGAACAGCTCCGCATAACGGCGGTTCCAGGCCACGAGGCGCAGTTCGCGATCGACCACGCTGATGCCCTGGCTCATGTTCTCGAGCGCGGCTTCCAGCACGCGCTGGTTGAAGCGCAGGTCCTGCGAAGCCTCGCCGACGATCTCGGCCACGGTGTCGAGGTCGGGCCCGGCTTCGCGCCGTGCCGCGTCCAGCAGGAGTCGCGCCGATGCGCTGCCGAGCACCGCGGCCAGCTCGCGCTCGAAGCGTGCCTCGATCGCCGAAGGCACCGCCCCGGTGGCCGGCGCGCCGCGCAGGAGCTCGTCCACCACGCGCACGGGCAGGAAGCGTCGCCCCGCCTGCCGCAGCGTACGCAGGTCCGAGCCGCGCGCCACGTCGCGGTCGGGCGCCGACAGCCAGGCCGAAAGCACGAGCGTGGTGGCCGTACCCGCGAACAGGCTGACGCCCACGGCGCGGCCCAGACGGCTCCAGCCGGTCAGTCCGAAGATGCCCTCCGGGGCCAGCCAGGCGATTCCCCAGGGTCCGGCATGCAGCCATGCATCGTGGCCGACCCGTTCGACCAGCATCGGTGAGACCATCACCCAGGCCCACGCAACGAAGCCCGCCAGCACGCCCCACGTGGCGGCGGTCGCCGGCGTACGGGTACGCCACACCGCGCAGAACAGCGCTGGCGCGAGCGTCGCGAGCGCCGAGAACGACACGCCGCCGATGTCGGCCAGGGTCTCGCTGCCGCCGATCGCGCGGCTGTAGGCCCAGGCCATCAGCATCACCGCGAGGATGCCGCCGCGGCGCAGCGCCAGCAGTGCGCCGCGATGATCGTCGCCGTCCCGCCCGACCGCCCACGCCCCACGCAGCAGGCCCGGGGTGAACCAGTGGTTGCCGATCATCAGGCTCAGCGCCAGCGTACTGACCACGACCATGCCGGTGGCCGCGCTCAGCCCGCCGAGGAACGCGAACAGTGCCAGGCCCTCGTGGCCGAGCGCCGCCGGGAGGGCCAGGGCGTACATGTCCGAAGGCACGCTGTCGCCCAGCATCGCGGTGCCTGCGCGCGCCAGCGGCAGCGTCGGCAGCGCGATGAGGACCAGGTACAGCGGGAACAGCCAGCGCGCGGTGCGCACGTCGCGCTCGTCTCGGCATTCGACCACGCCGACATGGAACTGGTGCGGCAGGATGAACATCGCCAGCGCGCCGAGCAGCACCAGCGGCACGAAGCCGCCGACCGGTTCCGGCGGCGTGGGTGCCGCGACGACGTCAACCCCGCCCAGGCCGAACCACACCAGCAGCCCCAGCGCCAGCATGGCCAGCAGCTTGAAGACCGACTCGAAGGCCATGGCAAGGACCAGCCCGCGGTTGTGCTCGGCGGCGCTGGCACGGCGCGTGCCGAAGGCCATCGCGAACACCGCCATCGCCAGTGCCACGTACAGCGCGCCGTCGTGCCAGGGCGCCACCGCGGCGGCCACGTCGCCGTCCCCGGTCAGCGTGGCGAAACTCATCGTCACCGCCTTCAGCTGCAGCGCGATGTAGGGAATCATGCCCAGCAGCGCCACCAGGGTGACCACGGCGGCGAGCCATGGGTCCTTGCCCAGGCGGGTGGCGATCAGGTCGGCGATGGACGTGGCATTGCTCTCGCGCGCCAGCCGCACCAGCCGCACCATGAACGCGAAGGCCACGATGTAGAACACGATCGCGCCGAGGAAGGTCGGCGGCAGAGGCCAGCCGTAGCGTGCGGCCTGGGTCACCGTGCCGTAGAACGTCCATGAGGTGCAGTGCACGGCCAGCGACAGTGCGTAGACGTGGTGCCAATGGCGCGCGAGCACGCCCGGCCTGCGCTCGGCATGCACGGCGACGCCGAACAGGAGCGCAAGCCACAGCGCCGCGGCCGCGACCACCACCCCGACGTTCAGCATCGCCCCATCGTCCCCGTTCCGACCTCAGCGTCGCGGATCGAGCATAGCGCAGCGGCGGGCCGAAGCCCGCCGCCATGCCGCCGTCGCGCCAACCACGATCAGAAGTTGTAGCGCACCGACAGATACCAGTTGCGCGGCAGGCCGTAATACGCGGTCTGGATGTTGCCCACGCTCGCGAACTCCTGGCCCTCGGTCTTGTAGACCTCGTCGGTCAGGTTGCGCACGCCGCCACGCACCTGCCAGGTGTACTGCGGCGAGTCCCAGACACCGAACAGGCCGAACAGCGTGTACGCGCCCTGGCTCAACACATCGCGGTTGTCCACCGACAGCCAGGTGCGGCTGCGGTAGGACGCATCCACGCCTACGCCGAGGTTGCCGCTGTCGCCGAGGCTGAAGCCCTGCTGCAGCGCGAGCCGCGCGGTGAATTCCGGCGAGAACGGCACGTGATCGTGGTTGAGGTTCGGGTCGTAGCCCGGATATGCCGGGTCGAGGCGGAAGTCCTCGAAGCGGTCGTACTCCGCGTCCAGCCAGCCCAGCTGGGCGCTGAGCACAGTTGCCTCGCCGAAGCGCGCACTGCCCTCGAACTCGATGCCGGCGATGTCGAGCTCCGCGGCGTTGAGCACCGGGAAGGTGCCGACGTCCTGCGAGACGCGGGCCTGGAAGTCCTTGTAGTCGCTCTTGAACGCCGCCACGCTGCCACGCAGCCGGCCATCGTCGGACGCGGCCTTCAGCCCGAGCTCGTAGGTCCACACGTATTCGGGGTCGAACTTCGCGTTCTGCGTGTCATAGACCGTGTTGGCGCGGCCGTTGAAGCCGCCGGACTTGAAGCCGCGGTTGGCGGACACATAGCCCATCACGTTGTCGCTGAATGCCTTCTGCAGGCTGACCGACGGCGTCACAGCGGTCCAGTCGGCCTTGGCCCGGAACGCCACCGTCTCGTTGAGACCCGAGAAGGGCGCGCCCCAGAAGGTGCTGGTGCTGCGGTCGTATTCCTTCTCGTCCTTCGTCCAGCGCACGCCGGCGGCGAGCGTCCAGGTCGGTACGAATTCCCAGTTGGCGTGCGCGAAGGCGGCGACGCTGGTGGTGCTCAGGTCGTCGTCGATGGTGCGCAGGAACGGGATGCCGTTGCCGAACAGCGCGAACAGGTCGTCGGCATAGGCCTCCTGGTACGACGGCACGTCCTCCTTCATGTAGTACGCGCCGAAGGTCGCCTGCAAGTTGCTGCCGTTGTCGTACAGCAGCTGGAACTCCTGGCTGGTCTGCTCCTGGTCCAGCGCCACCAGCACGTCGCCGAGCTCGAATTCGCTGGCGTCGATGTCGATGAAGGCATTGGTTTCGAGCTGGCGGTGCGAGGTGATGCTCTTGAACACCCACTGCGGGCCGACGTCCCACTCCATGTGCAGCGACGCACCGGAGTGCTCCATGACCTGGCCGTTGCCGGGCGGGTCGAACGAGGTCCGCGAGCGATGGTTCCACTCGCCGCTTTCCCCGGGATGCAGCACCACCACGCCCGGCAGGCCGATCGTCGGGTAACCTAGGTCGGTCTGCAGCAGTGGGGCCATCGGACGGCCGAGCGTCGGCGCCACGTCCTGCTCGGTGTGGTCGAAAGACAGCGTGGCGCGGAAGGTATCGGTGGGCTGGAACGCGATCTTGGCGCGGATGGCCTGCGTGTCGTCGTTGTTGTAGTGGCGCCCGGTGACGGAGTCGCGCACGTAGCCATCGTTGCGGATCGAGGCCGCCGCCACGCTCGCGGCGACCGTGTCGCTCAGCTGGCCGCTCCAGTAGCCGCGCACTTCCTGCCGGCCGTAGTCGCCGATGGTGAGCTCGGCCGCGCCGCCGCTGTAATCGAACGGATTGCGCGTGGTGACCTTGATCGCGCCACCGGTGGAGTTCTTGCCGTACAGCGTGCCCTGCGGGCCGCGCAGCACTTCGATCTGCTGCACGTCGAACAGCGAGAACAGCGAGCCGTTGATGCGCGAGTAGTACACGTCGTCGACGTACATGCCCACGCCCGGGTCGAAGCTCTGCAGCGCGTCGGGCTGGCCGATGCCGCGGATGAAGACATTCGTGCTGTTGGCCGACCCGCGGCCCTGCACGATGTTGAGGTTGGGCACGGCGCCCTGCAGGCCGGTGACGTCGCTGGCCTGCAGGTCCTTCAGTTGCTCCTCGCCGAACGCGCTGACCGCGACCGGCACGTCCATGATGGATTCGGTGCGACGGCGCGCGGTGACGGTGATGGTGTCGAGCTCGGTGGCACTGCGGGCCGACGCGTCGTCCGACGGCGCGGCGTCCTGCGCGTGCACGGCCGGCGCGGCCAGGGCCATGACGATCGCCAGGCTGAGGGTGGTGGCGCGGAAATGGGCAGGCTTCATGTGGTCCCCTGGAACGCGTAGGTTGCGGCGCGGCCGGTTGCCGCGTAGCGCAAGACTAGGGACGGCCAACGACCGGCGGCATCGTACCTTCGGACAATGGGATGCGGCGGCCGCCGGCGGGAACACTGTCGACCGTGGAGTCGTGCGCCGCACGATCACAAGGGTCCTGCAGATGTCGTTCCTGATCGTGCTCGCCGCGCTGGCCTTCCTGATGTATGTCGCCTACCGCGGGCACAGCGTGATCCTGTTCGCGCCGATCGCAGCGTTGGGCGCAGTGCTGCTTACCGACCCGTCGCTGGTGGCGCCGATGTTCACCGGCCTCTTCATGGACAAGATGGTCGGCTTCCTGAAGCTGTACTTCCCGGTGTTCCTGCTGGGCGCGGTGTTCGGCAAGCTGGTCGAGATCTCGGGCTTCTCGAAGTCGATCGTGGCCGCCACCATCCGCGTGGTCGGCGCGCAACGCGCGATCCTTTCCATCGTGATCGTCTGCGCGCTGCTCACCTACGGTGGCGTGTCGCTGTTCGTGGTGGTGTTCGCGGTGTATCCGTTCGCGGCGGAGCTGTTCCGCCAGGGCGACATCCCCAAGCGCCTCATTCCGGGCACGATCGCGCTGGGCGCCTTCACCTTCACCATGGACGCCCTGCCCGGCACGCCGCAGATCCAGAACATCATCCCGACCGCTTTCTTCGGCACCGACACCTGGGCCGCGCCCGTGCTGGGCACGCTCGGCGGCATCTTCATCCTCGCAGTCGGCCTGTCCTACCTCGACTGGCGCCGCCGGGTGGCGCAGCGCGCCGGCGAGGGCTACGGGGATCCGGCCACGCTGCTCAACGAACCGGCGCCCTTCATTGGCGAGCGCCTGGCGCACCCGGCCATCGCGCTGCTTCCGCTGGTGGTGGTGGGCGTGTCCAATCTCCTGCTCACCCGCCTGATCCCTGGCTGGTACGGCAACAGCCACAGCTTCATCCCGGCGGTCGTGGGCAACCCGGCGCCGGTGGTGCAGGAAGTCGCGAAGATCGCGGCGATCTGGGCGGTGATGGGCGCGCTGCTGCTCGGCATCGCGACGGTGCTGGTGTTCGCATGGAGGACCGTCTTCGCGCATTTCGCCGAGGGCACGAAGTCGGCGATCGGCGGTGCGCTGCTTGCCTCGATGAACACCGCTTCGGAATACGGCTTCGGTGCGGTGATCGCAGCGCTGCCCGGCTTCCTGCTGGTGGCCAATGCGCTTGGTTCGATCCCCAACCCGTTGGTCAACGAGGCGGTCACCGTCACCGTGCTCGCGGGCATCACCGGTTCGGCCTCGGGCGGCATGTCGATCGCGCTTGCGGCGATGGCCGACACGTTCATCGCCAATGCGAACGCGGCGGGGATTCCGATGGAGGTGCTGCACCGGGTGGCGTCGATGGCGTCCGGTGGCATGGACACGCTGCCCCACAACGGCGCGGTGATCACGCTGTTGGCGGTCACGGGGCTGACCCACCGCCAGGCCTACAAGGACATCTTCGCGATCACGATCATCAAGACGCTGGCGGTGTTCGTGATCATCGGGATGTTCTACGCGTTCGGGGTGGTTTGAGGGGCGCCAGGCGGCCCGTGTGAGTCGTCGGTGGGCTGATGCTTCGATGCGTTGACGCGTCGGTGCGTTGACGCGTTGACGCGTCGATGACGGTCGGAAGAAGAAGCGTCGCTTCGGAGGGCCCGCGAGGCCCGGCCCGTGCCCAGGGGGTGTGCTACGCCGTCCTGTCCGCGTCCTGCTCCCAAGGCCGGGCGCCG